>DAOTTP010000062.1:0-2137 GCA_034437835.1 Anaerolineae bacterium
GGGTTGCCTTCAAACGGCAGTTTGCCCGTCAACATCTGATAGGCCATGATTCCCAGTGAATAAATATCGGCTTTGGCGGTCACGTCGCGGGCGGTGATGATTTGTTCCGGCGCGATATAATAGGGCGTGCCGATGAAGGGTTCTTTGCCCGTCTGAGCCGTGTCTCTAACCAGTTTAACGATACCAAAATCGCTCAACACCGCCCGCGCCCCTTCCGCCGTCGGGCGCAGCAGGATATTGGACGGCTTCACATCGCGGTGAATAATCCCCGCCGCGTGCGAGACATCCAACGCGGCGGCCACATCGCGGATAATCGTCATAATCTGATTAAAGGCCAGCGGCGTGTGCTGATTGAGCCGGTCTAACAGCGTTTCGTTGCTCACCAATTCCATCGCCAGATAGTGCATCCCATCCGACATGCCGGATGAAATCAGATGCACGATGTTGGGATGGCTGAGTTGGCGTAGCGCGTCGGCCTCGCGTTGGAAGCGAATACGCGGGTCGGCTTGCGCGGCCAATTCGGACGGCAATAGTTTTACCGCAACAATCGCGCCGGTGCTGATGTCTTGGGCAGTATAGACCTCGCTCATCGCGCCCTTGCCCAGTAGCGCGTTCAACTCGTAGCCGCCGACTTTCAGGCCGATATAGCGTCCCGCCTTAGCCTCACGCGCTGGGACGAAATAGGTCTCTTGTGGGGGCCGCTTACTGATGTCGAACAGGTCAACCCGGAATCCGTAGACTTGGCGGTCTATGAAATGCGCTAGACGACGACTGACCGGGGTGAACGCTAGGAGCGTGAGCGCGGCAGAAATCACCAGCGGAAGGGTCGAATCCGCCCCGACCACGCGAACGAGCGCTGCGTTGAGCGTGAAGAACAACCCCAAAAACATCACGATAAGCACGCCGATGGATGCGACATAGGCCAACGTGCGGTTAATCACCAAGTCGGCGTCCCACAACCGGTAACGCAACATCGAGAACGCGAACGCCAACGGCAGACCGAGGTACAGCGCGTGCTGAATGAACACCGCCAGCAAACTGGTGATGGCGAACGCGCCACCATCAAACGAGGGGAGGACAGCACGCTGGAAGGCGCTAAGAGACAACCCGCCCATGAATAGGGCAAATGCGAACAGCAGCCATTTAATTTGTTGGCGCTCTGCCGGGGCGAGCAACCGATAATTGCGAATCTGCAACCCCAGCCCAATCGCGCACAATCCCAACGTGCCAATCAGCAATTGGCCGGGGTTGATGCCCAATTGCGGCAAGTTAATGATGATTCCGCGTGATATTTCATAAACCAATGTTACAACCAGAGGGATGACCGCCCAGCGTGGCTCAAGACGCCCGTTAGGGAATAAATACAGCGTGATATAGGCGACCAGCAACATACCCGTCGTGAGGATGAGGTTGATTGGCAGCGTGCGCGGGTCGAGCATCGGAAGCGTGTCCACGCTTTAGGTCAGTTGGAATCCATGCAAGCACAAGGTCAAGCTGGAAATTAGCCCCATCCAACTGTCCGACCTGCGGCGAAAAATCAAGAGTCCGACGCCGGTATAGACCATCACCAATACCGTTTCCAACACCGGCCTCATCAGCGCCGCCACCGCAAACGGGACGCCGCTAAGGGCATATTGCTCTGTGGCATGAACGGAGAGTTGGAATCCCAGACACGGTTCGGCGCTGCACGGTTGCAACCGCCCGCTGGTATAGGCGATGAGGTTTATCACCCCATATAGCGTATTCACCAGCACAATAGCAATCCAAATCGCCCGCGCCCAACGCAGTCGATTGAGATTAATAACGCGGGTTGTTAGGGTGGCAGATTTATAGGGAGAAGCGTATGTCATTGTAATGACTCAGCATTGCACTATGACGATTATTACCATTAATTAGTATAACATTATCATGTCTCACAAACCATGTAATACAAATTGAATTTGTTATGGAATTGTGTCTAAATCAAGTTTTGACGCGGTGAATCAGCTGACCAATGCGGCGGCGAATGCCTTTGCGGAGCTATAGCGTTGCGCGGGGTCTTTTTCTAGCGCCTTCATGACGGCTAACCCTACCGACCTCGGAAGAGTCGGGACGATGTTGGTGGGGTTGGGCGCAGGCTGATTGAGATGCCCATACA
>DAOTTP010000063.1:0-10128 GCA_034437835.1 Anaerolineae bacterium
AAGCAACCCACTTTAGTGGGTTTTGCAGTGCATTATGGAGAACTGAAACAAAAACGGCATGATTACAACCAGTGTTTGTGTCATCTTAAATAGCGGGCGGGCAAGCCTCGCCCCTACGAAAATCCCCAATGATGTGCATTATGCTAGTTCTATTCAGGTTCTCCATTAGACGGGGTTTTAACCCTCGGCGGCTATATCCAACCATTTCACATTATGGGGAAATCGAAACAAATTCAAACGATTATTTGGGTGTGTTTTATGCTAAAACCCCGATCAAAGATCGTTTGGATTTTAAATCATCCCTCCATTAGACGTATCATTGCTATTGCTGTGACTCGTACAAATTTCCCCCCATCAATTTTTGAGGGTCATCCTCGTCCTCAATTACAAGATATGCGATATACTTTATGCTTATGAGGTGATGGAGGAATTTCTTAAGATGTTACAACCAAATGCACCTGTTAAAACACGCTATACTCGCGAGGAATTTATAGCCTTTCGAGCCTTGCCTGAAAACGTTGATAAATGGTTAGAGTTCATTGACGGGCAAATTTATAGTCATGGGGTGATATTTGGAGAAAACGCATCCATGCCAACAGGATCACATACCCATAGCTGGGTTATTTCTCGGTTAATGGAATTGTTGATTTTATTCGTTTCGCCAAAAGACTTGGGGCGTGTGTACTCTGATGGGACAGGTTATGACCTCCCCAATGGAGATAGCCTCATCCCTGATGTTTCCTATATTACGCAGAATCGGATACCCGATTTCTCTGGACGGATTACCATTGCGCCAGATCTGGCAGTAGAGGTGATGTCACCGTCGAATACGGACATAGAAATGCACCGGAAAATTAAGATTTATCTGAATAATGGGGTGCGTCGTGTTTGGGTCGTTTACTCAGATGAGCGTACTGTTGAAGTTCATCAAAAAATGGCGGATGGTAGTTTTTCCTATCGTGAATTGCGCGAAGACCAAACGCTGATCGGGGATGATTTGTTGGCGGGGTTTGGCGTTATGGTGCTTGACCTGTTCCCTAAGGGGTGAGATTAATCAGATAACTATTATCCCTTAACCCTGATTTGACGTGTCGTTAACGTGTCTCGAATATCCAAGCCTTATGATGGATGGTCACACCCGTAAACAGGTTGGAGACGTGGGATGGACTACAAACAGAAGGTGATTTTCGTCTGCACAGGCAACTCGGCGCGTTCACAGATGGCCGAGGGGATTCTGCGCGATTTGGCCGGAGATGAGTTTGAGGTGTTCAGCGCCGGTCTGGAGCCAAAAGGCATCAATCCGCTGTCTATCGTGGCGATGGATGAAATCGGGATCGACATCCGGGGGCATACATCGGATAGCATCAAGAAATATATGGGGCATCACCATTTCAGCCATGCGATTACGGTGTGTTCGGACGCCGATGAGAAATGCCCCAGCGTGTTGTGGGCAAACGGGGTACGCCATCACTGGCCGTTTGATGACCCCGCCGCCGCCGAAGGCACAGACGAAGAAAAATTGGCCGTGTTCCGCCGCGTGCGGGATGAAATCGGCGCGAAAATCCGTGCTTGGTTGGCAGAAGTACATCCAGTATCGGCCTAGAAATTAGGCGCACGGCAAAATATCACCCGTATATCGGTAAGACGCTGTAATTGAATTAACCGATACGGAAATAGGGCGACCCATGGGTCGCCCCTACTTTTATATTGGACGGGGAAATCGTTATAGATTGGTCGTGGTGGGCAGGGTGAGGTCGGGGGATAATTTTGATGATAAAACCTCACCCCCTAGTCCCATCTCCCTAAGAGAGGGGGAATCTGGGTCGCACGTAAAAAGCCCCTCTCCCGATGGAGAGGGGTTGGGGTGAGGTTGATGATTAGGATTTTCACCCCATGCACGCACGCCTGAGCAGTGACCTCGCCGCGCTGGATACGTTATTGGAGCGCACAAAAAATTTGACCTCGGATTATTGGCGCGGGATTGACGAGCAGTCGCCCGCCTTTGATGCGCCCATCCCATCACCGTTGCCGTTACCCGCAGAGGGCGCGGGCGCGGATTCAGCGTTGAGCTTATTCGAGCAACGCTATGCCCCCGGCATGGCGGCCAGCAGCGGCGGGCGCTATTGGGGATTCGTGACCGGCGGGACGACTCCGGCGGCGCTGATTGGCGATTGGCTGGTCAGCGCGTATGACACCAATGCGGCAGACCGCCATAATTCATCTGCGCCGCAAATTGAACTCGACGCGATCAGCTTATTGCGTGAGTTATTCGGCCTGCCGGACTCACTGCACGGGGTATTCGTCAGCGGGGCAACCACGGCCAATCTGGTCGGGATGGCGATGGGGCGCGAGTGGGTCAACCGTCAACGCGGGATTGATGTCGCGCAAGATGGCTTATATGGTGCGCCGCCGGTCAAGGTCTTGAGCGCCGAGCCGCACAGCAGTATTTTTAAGGTCATGTCGATTTTAGGGATGGGGCGGCGCAATCTGACGGTTGTTGCGCGGCTGGCCGGAAATCGTGAGGCGATGGATGTGGCCGACCTCGAACGGCGATTGATCGCCCTGAACGGTGAGCCGGTGATCGTGGTCGCCAGCGCGGGGACGGTCAATACGGTGGATTTTGACGACATCGCGGCGATTGCGACCCTGCGCGAAACATACCCGTTCTGGCTGCATGTTGACGCGGCCTTTGGCGGATTCGCCGCGTGTTCGCCCCGCTATGCAGACCGTCTGAGTGGGTGGGAACGCGCCGACTCGATTACCGTGGACGCGCACAAATGGCTGAATGTGCCATACGATTCCGCGATGATTTTCACGCCGCATTTGGGGCTGCAAAGCGAGGTTTTTCAGAATCGCGCCGGGTATCTGCCAGCGGTGAGCGATACGCCGGATTTCTTCCACCTGACGCCGGAAAATTCACGCCGTTTACGGGCGCTACCGGCGTGGTTCACGCTGATGGCTTATGGGCGTGACGGCTACCGCGAGATGGTCGAGCGCGATTGCGACTTGGCGCAGGACTTGGGGCGGCGAATCGCGGACTCTGAGGCGTTTGAATTGGTCGCGCCGGTACGGATGAACGTGGTCTGTTTCACCTTGAGTCAGAATCGCACCCCAGAGCGCGTGGCAGATTTTTTGACGCGGCTACGTGACGATGGGCGCTTATTTTTGACGCAGGGGAATTTTGGCGGGACGCCGGGGATCCGCGCCGCGCTGGTCAATTGGCGCACGACCTCCGCCGATTTAGACCTCGCATGGGCGGCGCTGAATGAGGTCGCGGCGGGGATGGTAGTCACCAATGGTGCGAGTTGAAATGAAGTGTTCTAGCGTGGGCGCAGCACGCTGCCGCCCCTACAAATTCCCCGTGATATGTGTTCAGAATCACGTCACCGGATGACCTGTAGGGACGGCATTCTTGCCGTCCGTTTTCGGAACAGGCGGACGCCCAGAAGGGCGTCCCTCAATTTGATGATCTAGAGCGTCAAATTGGCTGAGTCGTGGGGAAGTTCTCCCCTCAGATGATTGGGCTGAGTACCGGTCAAAATCCCATTTTCCCCTCAAATAGGGGCTGAGTAGTTACGTTTTTTCGTAAGGACAACACGAGCATTGTCCTCGTCTGTCTTGTGTGAATGATTGGGTGGGCGCAGCACACTGCGCCCTATACTCACCATTCGTTTTTTAGCGCACCAGTGTTTTTGCCAGTTGGAACAGGTCTTCTGGGAACGGCTTGTGCTTGCCCGCGACTTCGGCCAATGGGGTCGCCTTGAGGTGATTATCGACCATGCCCGCCAAAATGTTGATGTCGCCTTTATAGAGGCTCTCGACGGCGTGGGCAGCTAAGCGTGAGGCGAGAATCCGGTCTGATGCGGTGGGGATTCCGCCGCGTTGGACGTGTCCGAGAATGGTCGAGCGCACTTCGTAAGTCGGGCGGTTTTTGCCGTATTCTTGCAGATAAGCCGCCAGCGCTTGGGCGTCATGCGAGGCTCCCTCAGCCACCACAATCAAACCGTGCGTTTTGCCGCGCTTATAGGAGTCATCTAACTCCGCCGCGACCTGTTCCGGCGAGGTCGGGATTTCTGGGATGCAGATGCACTCTGCGCCGCCCGCGATGCCGGCCATCAGCGCCAAATAGCCGCAGTCGCGCCCCATGACTTCGACCAAGAAGGCGCGTTGATGGCTGCTGGCGGTGACTTTCAGGCGGTCAATCGCCTCTAGCGCGATATTCAGGGCGGTATCGACGCCGATAGTGATGTCTGACCCCGCGAGGTCGTTGTCAATCGTGCTGGCGATACCGGCTACCGCGATGCCGTGTTGGCTTAGGGCGTGCGCCCCGGTCTGGCTGCCGTTGCCGCCGATGACGACCACCGCATCGATTCCTGCGTCATTCAGCGCACTAACGGCGCGGAGTTGTCCCTCTGCATCTTTGAAGTGTGGAGCGCGGGCGCTGCCGAGGAATGTCCCGCCTTGTTGTAAAATCCCCCCGACATCACGCGCTCTTAGTGGCATAAAATCCCCCGCCATCAGACCAGCGAATCCACGTCGGACGCCAAAAGCCTCCCAGCCATAGCTGACGGCGGAACGGGCGGCGGCGCGAATAGCGGCATTCATGCCGGGAGCGTCTCCTCCGCTGGTGAGGATAGCGATTCGTTTGATAGACATGAAGTTTTTCCTTTGTTACATTCCCCAACGGACAGTATGCCCCTGAGGATAACCCGCCGTGCGACTACCGCACAGTGTCAAATGACACCGTTAATGTATGGTGGTTGGACACTCCCGCCGATTCACGTTACACTGACGGCTAGGGGAATGTCGCTTAAAAGTTGATTGTAAATCACTCTATGAAAGGATGTGGCGCACATGGCTCGCTTACTGGTAGTTGATGATGACATCGCCATGACAAAACTGCTGAAAACGCTCTTGGAAATGGACGGTTTTGAGGTGATGACGGCGGTACGTGGCTCAGATGCCCAACGATTGGCTGCGGCCAATGCGCCCGATCTATTTCTACTCGATTTCCATTTGCCGGATATGGAAGGCGTAGAACTCATCCACCTGCTGCGCGAAAATCCGAATTGCGCCAACACCCCGATTTTGGTGGTGTCTGGGCGCTATGTCGAGCCGGAAGTCTTAGCGGCGGGGGCGACGGCCTTCATGATGAAACCCTATGACACCGGCGAATTGTCCTCGGTGATACGCCAATTGATTGAAGGGTAAGACGCTTTGAGTTCCCGTAAAGCGAATCGTCTGACGTGGTATCGCGCTGATTTACATTTGCACACCCCCGCGTCATCCGATTATCAAGAGGCGGACGTGGGCTATATCGACATCTTGCGCCGTGCCGAGGCGCAAGGCTTAGACATCATCGCGCTGACCGACCACAATACGGTGGGCGGTTATGCTGGGATGATGCGCGAGATTGAACGTCTGGCCTATTTGCAGTCGTTGGGGCGCGCTCAATCGGATGAATTGCGCCTGTTGAGCGAATACCGGCGGTTGCTGGAAAAAGTCCTTGTTTTACCGGGGTTTGAGTTCACCGCGACGTTTGGATTCCACATCATCGGCGTGTTTGCGCCGTCCACGCCAGTGCGCGTTTTGGAGCATCTGCTTTTGAGCCTGAATGTGCCGTCGCACGCGCTGGACGACGGTAGCAGTGAGGTCGGGGCGTCGGCTGATGTGTTGACGGCCTATCGCGCCATTTATGAGGCGGGCGGCATTTGTATCGCCGCGCACGTCAATTCCGCCCATGGCGTCGCTATGTTCGGGGTCGAGTTCGGCGGCGGGCAGACGCGCATCGCTTATACCCAAGACCGCCATTTGCACGCGCTAGAAGTCACTGACCTGATGCGGCGCGATAAACGCAGCACGGCGCGGTTTTTCGATGGCAGCAAGGCAGAATATCCGCGTAAAATGCGCTGTATTCAAGGTAGCGACGCGCACCGACTGGACAGTCTGCGCGATAAAAGTGGGCGCGGGGTCAACCCCGGCGTCGGGGAGCGTGTCACCGAGGTCGCCTTGCCTGAGCGCAGTTTCGACGCCTTATTGGATTTATTCCAGAGCAGCGACCTGACGCGCTCGCGCCCGTATCAGCCTAACACTAAAGTACAAGATTATGTCCAGCAGGCGCGGGATGAAGGCGCGAACGTCGTCACGGCTTTCCATGAGGGCGTGGAGCGCAAGGACGGCGGCCTGAATGCCGTGATTATGGATGTGTGCGCGTTTTTGAACACCAACGGCGGCTCAATTTATCTGGGCATCAGCGCCGATAAGAAACGCAAGCCGGAGGGGATAGACAACCCCAAGCAGACGATGCAAGTGTTAGAGCGTGAGTTTCGCCGCGCCATCACCCCAGCCGCCTTTGAGGTTGAGATGGACGCGCTAGAGACTCAGGGCAAGACCGTCATCCGGCTACAAGTGCCGTTTGGGTCTGACCGTCCGTATGCGATTGACCAGAGCATGATTTATGTGCGCGACGAGGCCGAGACCAATCTGGCCGTGCGTGATGAAATCGTCAATTTGGTGCGGCAAGGGTTGGCGTTGAAACCGGACGCCGATGAGGTATTCACCCAGTCGGTCAGCCCGCACGCGCCAGAGGCGATTGCGCCGTCCGCGACGATTCCGCCCAAACTGACGACCTCTACCGTGGCCGCCATCATTGATACGTTGGTTGAGCCGCCGCGCTCTGGCGTCGAAATCGTCAGCGTGGAAGAACGTGACGGCACGCTGTATTACGCCATGCGCGATTTGCGGAATGGGAATGTCGTCCGCAATGTTACCCGCAGTTCATCGCGCTTGCTGTGGCTGTATGCCATCAAGACGGCGGAAGGCGAGCCGATTAACCCGCTCAAAGTCGAATGGCACGGCGACATTGGTTTGGTGCGGCGTTATGTGACCAAAGGCGACCCCCGTTGCGACCTCGCACAACGCGGGACAGACGGGGCGATTCACGTTTATTACGGCGTGGCCGAATCCGCCCTTGAAGGCGCATGGTCAGGCTTTGCGATGGAGGAATAATTATCACATCCCAACAGGGATAGGCTCTCCCGCGTAGGCGAGAACAATTTGCTCACGGGGGACGCCGACCTGCATCAGGCTCTCTACGAGCGGCGGGTCATTGCGGTCTTCATAAATCATGATGGACTCGCCAATGATGCCGACTGAGACCGAAACCCGCGTGAACGGTTTCCCTTGTATATGAGCGTGTACCATCAAGACGAACTCATTGCCATCTTTACTGCTGGTCATGATGGTTACTCCGTTCGCGCCTTCCCCAGCGTAACCTTCAAGCTCCTGTTCGAGAACAGTTTTTATGTCCATAAAACAATTCTATCCCTTCGATTCTCTGCTGATGGGAGATAGGGGATTTGTCCCGTCTGCTAGGTTTGAGATGTGAATTGAGCGAGTGGGTGAGGCGAGGTTGATGCCCAATTCCTCCAAAATATCCAGCACCGCCAATTGGATGAGTTCTTGCTCGCCCATCAAGTCATCATAATTAACCTTGTTGACGTAGCAGCGAATCATTATATCGAACGAATACTCGCCAAACTTGTTGAAAAAGACCTGAATCGAATCATTCTGAACCGTCGGCCATGTCTCGACAAGCGTGCGTAGGCGGGGCAGGAGTACGCGCATCTGGGCGGCGGTTGAGCCGTCTGAGATTTGGAGCGTGATGTCTATGCGCCGCTTGCCCATCCGCGATAGGTTGAAAATGGCGCTGTTGGCGAGGACATTGTTCGGGATGATGATTTGGGTCTGGTCGGTTTGGCGCAAGCGGGTTGAACGCACACCGACATGCTCTATGGTGCCTTCGACATCGGTGGTCTTGATGTAGTCGCCGACGTTGAACGGCCTATCGCCCACGATAGAGGCGAACCCAAACAGGTTGGCGATGGTATCTTGCGCCGCAAGCGAAATCGCCAAGCCGCCGACGCCGATGCCCGCAATCAGGCCGGTGACATCGTAGCCCAGTTCTTGCAAGATGATCACCAGCCCGACAGCGATGATGAACAACTTCACGAGGACGCGCAGAAAGGGGATGAGTCGCTCATCCAACTTGAGGCCGGTGAAGGAGGCCAATTGCACCCCTGACGGCGCGAAAATATCGACCAGTCGGTAGACCAGTGTCAGCGTTGCGATGATGATGAGCGTCCGGGCGCTCACTTGAATTAAGTTATAGAAGAACGAATCGCCCACCGCCAAAATCTGTGCGCTGAGGAGCAAGGCGACGGCAATCAAGAGAAGGCGCACCGAGGCGAACACCGCATCCAACAGGCGTTGGTCGAACAATTTGCCTGCGCGTTTGCTTAATACCGTTTGCAGCGGATTAAGCAATAGCAGCGTCAGGGTGCGACGCGCCAAATAAATCAGCAGGAGGGCGACGCACAACACCAAAATTCGCACAATCGACTCGCGGACGACTGGTGGGATGTTAGAGAGTAACTCATTCATAATAGAATCCTGTTGGGGCGTGGCGCACTGCGCCGATGGATACGTCTTATCGTCGCGAAACCGTATATGCGCACTTAAAACGGAATGTTCAAATCGCCTGCTAAAGAATACACCAGCAACCCCGCAAGGCCAAACCTCATTTGCGCGCGCAGAGGGGATTTGATACGCTTGCGCTTATGATTTAGAGATGAGGTGGACTGATGGGCTGGCTTTGGCGTCGGATTGGTGAGAAACAGGCTATGCCGCCGTGGGGGATTTTCACGGCGTTGGCGATGGCTATTGGGGCGTTTGTGTCGATTGTGTTGGGCGCGTTAATCGCGGGCAGCTTTAGCGAACAATCAACCACCTCAATTTTATTGGCCTATTGCATGGGCATGGGCTTCACGGCCTTGTTGGTCACGGTGATGTGCAACCGCACCCCAGCCGACGGCGTAGCGCTGGCGATGGGGAAGGCCAATGCGCGTATCCCGTTGATTTTGATGTTGAGTTTCGGTTTTGGCGCGGTATTGGACTTGCTCACGCTGATTGTGACCGGCAGGCCATATATCCTTCCAGAAATCACCTCGGCGGGCGGCATAAGCCAGATGAATCAGGCTGGATTTAGCGCGTGGTTTTTGGCCGGACTATTGCTGCTCGTCCTACAACCGATTGCCGAGGGATTGGTGTTTCGTGGGGTGGCGTACCCGGTATTGCGGGCGATTTTGGGTTCACGCGCCGGATTTTTTATGGCGGCTGCATGGTTTGGAATCTTTCACATGCTCGCGTATGTCTCCGCCTCTGGCAGTGGCGATTTTAACGGGCTGTGGGTGACGGCGATTGTGCCGATAGTCATTGGGCTGTATCTCAACGTGATTCGGGCGGCCACCGAGTCAACCCGTATCTCGATGATTGCACAGGTCGGATTGAGTTTGTTCTTGCTCGTGCGGGTGTTCGCTTAATATGCCGATGGTGATTGTAGGGTCTAAGAATCCGGTCAAAATTGAGGCTGCCCGCAATGGGTTCGCCGCCATGTTCCCACATCAAGTGTGGGAGGTGCGCGGTCAAGAGGTCGCGTCGGGCGTCTCGCATCAGCCGATAGGGGATGCGGAAACGCTGGCGGGCGCACTACAGCGGGCGAAAATCGCCTTAGACCTCAACCCATCTGCCGAGTATGGCGTCGGGATTGAAGGCGGCTGCGCGTGGCTCGGTGACGACATGCTCACGATGGCGTGGGTGGTCATTTATGGGCGGAATAGGGTGGTCGGCAAGGCACGCAGTGGGTCGTTCATCTTGCCCAAAGAGGTCAGCGCATTGGTGGCCGAGGGGTTAGAGTTGGGCGACGCGGATGACCGCGTGTTCGGTCAGAGCAACAGCAAGCAGAAAAACGGCAGCATCGGCATCTTGACCGGAGATGTCATCACGCGGGCGAGTTATTACGCGCCGGTAGTGTCGATGGCGCTCATCCCATTCAGGCCGGAAAACGCCGGATTGAGGTTTTGACGAACATAGGCGGACGCCGAAAGTACAACGCGACGGACGCGCCGTTGCGCGTCCCTACCCTAATCGTCATTTGTAGGGACGACCAATGGGGCGTCCGCCGAAAGAAGAAAATGTAGGGACAACCAATGGGGCGTACGCCGAAAGAAGAAAATGTAGGGACAACCAATGGGGCGTCCGCCGAAAGAAGAAAATGTAGGGACAACCAAT
>DAOTTP010000064.1:0-7064 GCA_034437835.1 Anaerolineae bacterium
TAGACCTATGTCCTGACGGACCTGACCCACACGCGCCGCTGGCTAAAGCCAAGAACGCTTTCATCCACTGCCACTAAAGTGGCGTGGCTTTCTCGCGGGCTAAAGCCCTAAAAGGTAAATGGGGATAGCTATTGTGTCCATCAAAAAAATTCCTACGTTTCACATCTGATTGATTATCGTTATTGTACGTCGTTTTAGCCCGGGTGTCAGTTCATTTTGTGACCCCGTTGTGACCAAGCCGTGTCTGGACTCTATGATACAATTCGCGACGTTTGCACGTTGTTTCACAAGGGAAATCCTAGATATGACCGACGCTCCTGTTCGTACCGTCAAACAAATCGCCCCGCATGGCGGCACGCTGATTAATCGCTTGTTCACCGGTGAGGCCGCCGCGCCGTATCTCGTCCGCGCCGCCGCCGCCCCCAAACTCGCCATCGGGGAAGTCGCCCTCAGCGACCTGACCTTGATTGCGCTGGGAATCGCCAGCCCGCTGACCGGGTTTATGGACAGCAAAACCTATACCGGCGTCGTCCACAACATGCACCTGCCCAACGGCCTGCCGTGGACAATCCCCGTCACCTTGCCAGCCACCGCCGAACAAGCCGCCGCGTTGACCGAAGGCAAAGATGTCGCCCTGACTGATGCCGCCGGAAACATCGTCGGCCTATTGGAACTGAGCGAGAAGTTCACCTACGATAAGCAAGTCGAGGCGCAGAACGTCTATCGCACCACCGAAGAAGCGCACCCCGGCGTCGCCCGCGTGTATGCGTGGGGCGAGGTCTATCTAGCCGGTGAGGTCTATATGTTGACCGAGCCGAAGCCCGATTTTCCCGACATTTTCATGACCCCCGCCCAGACCCGCGCCTATTTCGCAGAGCGCGGCTGGCGTCGTATCGTGGCGTTCCAGACCCGTAACCCGGTACACCGCGCCCATGAATATCTGATGAAGTGTGCGCTGGAAATCTGCGACGGCCTGATGCTCCATCCGCTGGTCGGCGCGACCAAAGGCGACGACATCCCCGCCCCAGTGCGCGTCAAGGCCTATAAGGTGTTGTTGGAGAGCTACTTCCCCAAGCAGCGCACCTTGCTCAACAGTTTCCCCGCCGCCATGCGCTATGCTGGCCCGCGTGAGGCGATTTTCCACGCCATTTGCCGCAAGAATTATGGCATCACGCATTTCATCATCGGGCGTGACCACGCCGGAGTCGGCAAGTACTACGGGACGTATGACGCCCAACTGCTGTTTGATGAATTCGACCCCGCGCTGATGGGGATTACGCCCATCATGTTCGAGAACGCCTTCTACAGCACATTGCAGGGGCAGATTGTCACCTCCAAGACCGCGCTATATGGCCCAGAGGATTGGACTTCGCTGAGTGGGACTCAGGTGCGCGATATGCTGCGCGCTGGGACTCCGCTGCCGGAAGAATTCACCCGCCCAGAAGTCAGCGCTGTGCTGATTGAAGGTCTGCGCGAGGGATAAATCCCATCGTCATTTGGTAGGGGCGACTCGGTTGGGTGACCCTTTTTTGAATATTAATCACAGAGGTCACAGAGAAAAGCAAAAAATGTTCTTCTCTGTGACCTCTATATCTATGTGGTTTATGTTTTTGTTGTGATTCGAGCTTAGGGCTGTTCCGCCGCAGAATTTGCCTGATCAACGGCGGCTTGTTCGGCGGCTAATCGTTCGGCCTCCAACCATTCAGCCTTCAACTCGGCGAGGTAGTCGGTGGCGACCTGACGAGGCGTTTTGCCGAACACCTCGACCTGCGCGACCAGATTAACCAGCGTTTCCTCATCCAACGTGCGGAAAATCGGGTTGAGCAAGGTGACAATCTCGGGGTTACGGCGCAATAGCGTCCCCCGGATGACCGGGGCTGGCGCATAGGGCAGCAGCAGTTGTTGTTCGTCATTCAGCGGCACAAGGTTATATTCATAAATCAGGCTGCTCGCGCCCGTCGCCAGCGCGACATTGATATTATTGACGCCCGTTGAAAGCGCCTCAACCAGCATGGTCGGGGTCGCATCGGTAATCACAATCATTTGGCTGCCCATGAGGTCAAATCCATAAGCCTGTTCCATCGCCTGCAAACCGTCCGGGCGGGTGACGAATTCCTCACCGGCGGCGAATGTGACATCCCCGCCGCCGTTCACGTATCCTGCAAAGTCCGTCAGGCTGTGGATATTGTTGGCGTCGGCAAATTCTTGCGTGATGACCAAGACATAGCTGTTATTGATGGGCGCTGGCGCTAGCCAAATCAGGTCGTTATACGCGCTGTCGGATGACCCGACCACGGCATAAACGGTCTCGGAGTCTATAGCGTCCAATTCGCCAATCAAACTGCTGTCGAAAAAGACCGTCAGCGCCGTCCCCGTATATTCCGGGTAGATGTCGATCAGGTTATTCAGCAGCGCGTTACGACTGGCATTGGTGTTGCCCGTCGAGATCATATCGACGACGGGGTAGCCCGCTTCTTCTAGCGCGACATACACGATATGACCGAGCAATACGTCCTCGGTGAACAGCTTAGACCCGACCCGTATGGGCTGTTGGCCGTCCGCTTGCGCGTATGCAGGGACGGTCAATATCAACAAGGCGGATAACAATAGGACGAGTTTTTTCACGGGTTTTAGCCTCCTATGGGCGGGACGGGCGTATTGGTGATGAAAAACGAGTTGGTGGTCGGCGGTAATTGCACTTGGGTTTGGGGCTGCGGCGTGGCATTTCCGAGGACTGGCACTTCAAGCAGTGGGACGTCGTTCTTAACCGTTTCTTCGGTCACAGCCGCGTTATCCTCACTGGGCAGATTAGAGGGCAGCCAAGCGATGTCCTCTTGCGGATTGAAATTCGTCAGCAGAAGTTTATCCTCATCGCCTTGATACGCAATCACAAAGGTATTGGTCTGCGAGAGGGTGGACTGCCGCGCCCACGGCAGCCACGCGCTTTGATCAACCGGGCTGAGGACGGACGGGATGAATTGCAAGCCCTTGACGCTCGTCACCCAATCTCCCGGCGCGGCGTAGCGGTAAGCCTCGGACGAAACATACAGCGTCTGGCTGGTCGGGTCAAGCAATACCGGTAGGACGTTGGGGCGTGCGCCAAACACCACGACATACATGCTGCCCAGCGGGTGCGGGAGGATGACGACGCCGACTTCTCGGAAATTGACGCTGACGGCGGTGTCGTGGTGGATTTGCGAATTCTGCCAGTAATTAATCGCGCCGTTCATGTTGTTACCGATATAGATGTTCTCGCCGACGGCAACCCGGTCATTCCCCAAATAATGCGGCCAGTTAAACGCTGGGTCGAGGGCGCGTTGGCGCGGGTTACGGCCTTTGGCGTCGATGTGCAAATCATCCGGCAGGGATGCGAGCGAAAGCAGATAATTGGCCTGTGACCGCGCCATATCGCGCAGGACGACGTTGGGCTTCAGCGGCCACTGCCCGTCCCGGATGCGCCATTCGTTGAGGCGTGCAATCAACTCGACTTCCACCGGGGTGAAATTCTGGAGGATGGCGTTGGAGGCGTTCGCTACGGTTTGCGGCGCTTCGGTGGGGGTTGGCAATGCCGCGACCTCGACGCGCCGTTCGATATGCGTGGGCGGGTAGACCACCAAGAATTGCCCCTCGACCTCTGTCCGCAAGGCGTTCTTAGACACCCAGCCGTGGCCTTGTTCAAACGGGATGCGATACCACAGCCCATCTTCGCTGATGCCTTTGACTCGGCTGACCGCATCGGGGAATACCGTCCCAAGCAGTTCCGTCCGGGTATCTGGCCCTTGCCGGATGTTCAATTGGATGTCGCCGTCGGTGGCGAATTCCGCCACGATGCCGTCAATCCCAGCGTTCAGCTTTTCCGCGCTATCGGCGGTGATAATCTCGCTGAGGACGCCGCCCGCTTCGGCGCGGACGCCTTGCGATGCGCCGAGTTGCGTGCGTTGCGCCCCGACATACACGATGCCATCCGTGGTTAGGACATTGGTATTTTGTTTATCGTCCAGCCAGACGTCGAAAATCCCGCCCGCCGTGACGACTGAACTGGTCGGAGTCGTGAACTCATAGCCGATGTAGACATCCGGCACGGGCAGTAGCGCCTGATGGATTTTCCCAGTCAAGAGGCCAATCGAAATCAGGAAGCCCTGTTCCGTTCGTTCCATCCGGTTAATGGAAAGTTCGGTGTTGGGCTTGAGTTCTATTAAGCCACTACGGTTGAACAAGGCGACTTCCGCCGTCCCAGTGGCATTGGTGCGGATGCGATCCCCCGTCCCGACGATGCTCTCGCGGGTGACAGCGACCCATTCTTCTGTGCCTGTGCGCTGAATCTCTAGCCCCGGCTGTTTGACCGTGACCAAGCTGGCGATTTGCTGTTGGGCGGAGGAAGAAAGAACGCCAATGGATATGGATAACACAAGGATTGTGAGGATGATAAGGATTTTCTTCACGGCAACCTCCGCCAATGTTTCTTTCGATTACTTACATATTTGTGATATATGAAGCATGATTTTTTGCTGATATTACTATTTTACCATTCTCACATATAATTTCACTCTATTGTATGGAGACTGTAATCATTAAGATGTTGAAATGGTGTATATCGCGCCTCATCCCCCCAACCGTAGGGCTTGACGCCGCGCCGCGCCGCGCAAATAATGAAGGCTAGTCGAATAACACACCATTACCATCGGCACGCTCGTCCCTGTGCATCGACCATGCTGGGGGCGGGCGTGTTTTTTAAGGAGGATTTATGCTCGAAAAACTGGGATTACTCCACCAGCAAGCCGCCGCCGAATTGGACTCCGCCGTGACCAGCGATGCGCTGGCCGCGTGGAAAACCCGCTACATCGGTCAAAAAGGCGAGGTCACGCTCATCATGCGCGGCATCGGCAGCTTAACCCCGGCGGAGCGTCCGGCCTTTGGTCAGCGCGCTAACGAAGTCCGGCAAGCGTTGGAAGCCGCCTTTGACTTGCGCGAGGGAGCTATCCGCGATGCTGAACTTGCCAAGAGCCTCGAAGAGGGCGGAATCGATGTGACCTTGCCGGGGCGCAAGGCGGGAGTCGGCGGGCTGCACCCGTCAACCCGCACGCTGCGCCGGTTCTATGACATCTGGGCGGAGATGGGCTTTCAGGTCTACCGTAGCCGCGATGTCGAGACCGATGATATGAACTTCACGCTGTTGAACTTCCCGCCGCATCACCCCGCCCGTGAGATGCAAGACACATTTTATACCGGCGATAAGGATGTGATTCTGCGGACGCATACCTCAGCGGGGCAAATCCGCGCCATGCGGGAGTTGGGCGGCGATGGGTCGAAACCGATTCGCGTGGTGTTACCGGGCATGTGCTATCGTCACGAGCAAATCACCAACCGCAGCGAGGCGCAATTCCATCAAGTGGAAGGCATCGCCATCGGGCGCAATATCAAGATGAGCGACCTCAAAGGCACGGTGGCCGAGTTCGCCCGCAAGATGTATAGCCCCACCGCCGCCGTGCGCTATCGCGCCTCATACTTTCCATTCACCGAGCCGAGCATGGAAATCGACATCGAGTGCTTCTTGTGTGGTGGCAAGGGCTGTAGCGTGTGTAAGCACAGCGGTTGGCTAGAAATCGCCGGTAGCGGCATGATTCACCCGACGGTGCTGCGTAACGGCGGCTATGACCCGCGTGAGTGGTCAGGATTCGCGTTTGGCATGGGGCCAGAGCGTATCACAATGCTCAAGCACAGCGTGACCGACATCCGCAATTATTGGGCCAACGACACGCGCTTCTTGGAGCAGTTCTAAGGATTGTAGTGATGAGTGTACAATCAGATGTCTGGGAAATGGGTGTTTTGTAGGGGTGAGGCTTGCCCACCCGCCTTATCCATTCATCTGATTCCACAACTCGCTACACTCGATTGCATTTAGGAGAAAGAACGATGGCTACCCCTATCGCTGCGCCGATTAACCATATCGTTATCACCGATGCGCCTCGGATTGCCCATAAAGGGATTAAAATCGGCTTCATCGTTGCTTGGATTGTTAATCGTGGTTGGACTTTTGAGATGGTTATGACTTAACCCATTCAGAAATTCATGCGGCACTCTCCTATTACTATGACCACAAAGACGCAATTGATGCTTGGATTGCCGATCAAAAGCGTCTCTTTGATGAAATTGCCGAAGACCCCGATATCCAAGCGCGGCGTCAAAATATGCACGCCCGTCATGAGGCGATGAAAAAAACTGGATTGGTCAAAGATGACCAAAACGAAACACAAGGACACGACTAACTCATGGCGCAAGCGCCCAAGTTCTATACCGATGTCCATATCCCTAAAGCGGTGGTAAAGCAACTCCGCGATAAGGGGGTGGATATTATCCACGGTAGCGAAGTCGGGAAATCTGATGATTCGGACGTTCAGCATCTGACCTATTGCGCCGATAAAAAACGAACAATCATCAGTTTTGACTCAGACTTTGAGGTTTTACACTATCGCTGGCTGACAGAAGGCAAATGGCACGCGGGAATCCTCAAAATCAATGTGGCGCTGCAAGGGGATAATGGAATTGGTCGCATCGTCGCCATTGTCTTGGGTTATCATGAAAACATCACAGGGGGTGCGGGTCAAGTTGAAACGGATTTGCACAACCGATTGTACTACGAGAGGTAAGGGATTAAATCATGTTCAAAGAACCAACCACCTACATTGAAATTCGTGATGATAAACCCTATATTGCCATGACCGGCTACAAAGTCGCAGTCATGGGGGCGATGTTTGCCGAGGGACGTGCCTCACTTGAATGGATGCTTGAACACTATCCAAATCTCACCCCCGCGCAAGTCTACGCCGCTGCTGCCTATTACAGCGATAATATCGAAACCTTCCTCCAACGTGAAATTGAGGCGAATCGCCTGATGTTGGAAGTCAACGTCCCCGGCGCACAAGCCGCTTATGACGAGGCAGTCGCCCGTTATGAGCGCGTCAAAGCCGGTGATTGGTGGATTGGACAACCGGAAACACAAGGACACGACTAACCATGCAAATTCCCCTCTCATGGTTGAGAGATTTCGTAGACATCGACATCCC
>DAOTTP010000065.1:0-3800 GCA_034437835.1 Anaerolineae bacterium
TTCGCCAAAACGGACACGTCAGTGCCGTGTCCCTACGAAAACAGGGTATTTGTAGGGACAATGCCCGCGTTGTCCGCCCTGATAGATGGGTAATGGTCAAAATCGGCGAAGGTATTGACAGGGTGTCTAATATCCGTATTCGTTTGTAAAACTGCATCAGCCTCTGGCAATCGTGAGGCTTGGTATCTACACCTTAAAATTCACGCTCACCCCAACTTCGCTAGATGATAGGCCTTCGCGCCCTTACGCAACACAATCACCTGACCGCCGATGCTGTCCGCGTGGATGAGGCGATGGGCGGGGTCGCTGACGCGCACATTGTTGACATAGACGCCGCCGCTGGTCATCATGTCGCGGGCTTCGCGCTTGCTCTTAATCAAGCCGCTTTCGACCAAAATATCGGCCAGCGCCACGCCTTCACCGTCAAAACGCGCCTTATCAAACTGACTGGACGGCGCATCGCCGAAAATATCGAGCAAATCTTCCGTCGGCACATCATCCAACGCGCCGCCGAACAAGACCTGAGAGGCACGCATGGCGCGTTCTAGCGCCGCTTCGCCGTGAACCATGCGCGTGACTTCCACCGCGAGGCGCTTCTGGGCGGCCTTTTTGCCGGGGTCGGCCTGCATAGACTGTTCTAGTTCGCTGATTTCGTCACGGGTCAGATACGTGAAATATTTCAGATAGGGGATGACATCGGCGTCCAGCGCGTTAATCCAGAACTGGTAAAACTTGAACGGGGAGGTGCGAGCGGGGTCAAGCCAAATATTCTGGCCGCCTTCGCTCTTGCCGAATTTCGTGCCGTCGGATTTCGTCACCAGCGGCGACACCAGCCCATAGGCCTGTGCGCTACGCTTGGTGCGGATCAGGTCTGCGCCTTCGATGATATTGCCGAATTGGTCGCTACCGCCCATCTGAAGCGTGCAGCCGTAGCGATCATGCAGCACCAGATAGTCATAGCCTTGCAGCAGTTGGTAGCTAAATTCGGTGAACGAGATGCCCTGTTCTTTGGCGAAACGGTCTTTGACCGAATCCTTGGTCATCATGACATTGACGCGGAAGTGCTTGCCGATGTCGCGCAAAAATTCAATCAGCCCGACTTGCAGCAGCCATTCGCCATTATCGACCATCCGCGCCGGATTGTTCACGCCGTCAAAGGCCAAAAACTGTTCGAGTTGGACGCGGATTCCAGCCAGATTTTCCTGAATCTGCTCCACGGTCAACAGTTGACGCTCCTGAGATTTGCCGCTGGGGTCGCCAATCATGCCCGTGCCGCCGCCAACCAACGCAATCGCGTTATGCCCGAATTTTTGCAGTCGCGCCAGATTCATGATTTGCAGCAACGACCCGACATGCAAACTCGACGCGGTGGGGTCGAAACCGATATAGGCGGTGATGGGCGTGCCGGAAGTCAGGGCTTTTTCTGTGCCTTCGGTGGCGCTATGGACGACGCCGCGCCACGACAATTCTTCAAAAACGGACGACATAGGTACTCCTTCGGAGTAGTGATGTGCTTAAAGTGATGAGTATAGGCGAGAGGGTGAGATGTATTCAAGCGCGTTAGCGTCGAAAATATGAAATGACCGCCGATGCCCCCGCCGATGCCAACCCAAACACCCCCGGCAACCCGACCAGATAATATCGCGCCCATTCTAATGGCGTGAGCAATAGCGCGGCCAATATCACGCCGATGGCGTACAGGCCGAACACCCACGCCGTCGAATCGCGCCGCCGACTCAGACTGACGATGCCCAAAAGGGCGAAAATCGCCAGCATCACCCCGCCCACCGTCCCCAATATCAGGCCACCCCACGGTGAGGCTTGATAGGCGGTGATGTCGTCAGCGATGAATCCCGCCCAATTCGAGACCTCATAATACTGCGGCGCGCCTTCAAAGGTTTGTCGCCAGAATCCGGCCAATTGTTCGCCCAGACCGGCATACCCGCCGAAGAAAGAGCTCTGTCCAGCCAAAAGTTCTGACCGCAACCGCAATACCGTCCGCGCCGCGCCCAGCGGGTCAGGCCACCACGCCGGATTAAACAAATAAAACACGCCCAACGCGCCGACTCCGGCCAAAAATAAACCGAGCAGCCCGCGCCAATCGCGCCGCCACAGGGTTAATACTCCGAGCGCTCCGAATACGGGGACAATCGACAATACCCCGCTATGCTTGCTGGATAAGGCGAGTCCGGCGGCTAGAGATAATGGGATAAGCCAGAAACCCCTCACCCCAAACCCCTCTCCCACAAGGGGCGAGGGGCTTTCTACATGGATGAATCGGACGTTCGCCCTATCCCGATGAGATGTATTGGGTTGTTTGTTGTTCAAGTCCCCCTCTCTCCCCGGTGGGAGAGGGGGATTTAGGGGGTGAGGGGCAATCCACCGCAATGCGGACAACGCCATCAGCAACGAAAACAGCATCAGCGGCGCTTCCATCATGGCGCGGCGACCATTCAGCAACACAGACGGGTTGAACGCCAACAGCGCCGGGAAAATCAGCGCGGCAGGCCATCCGCCAATCTGCATCCCGACTCCAAAGGCCGCCGGAATACATAGCGCCAACAGCACAGCCATCGCCCAGCGATTCGCCATCAGGACATCTGGCGCGGGGAAATTGCCATTTTGCCGGTTATAGGTCACATCGCCGCCCCATTCCCACGGTTGATTGAGGTCGCCCGCCGTCCCGCCCGTCAGATGATAGGCAAAGCCGCCGAGGTATTTTTGGACGCGCCCATCCAATAGTCGCAGGTTGGAATCCATTGGGTTGACATCCGAGGCGCTATTGGTGACTTGAGCGAGGTCACGCGCCACGAATTGGTCGAAATAATCGCGGGTGGTGTAAATCAGGGTCGATTCGTCGCCATGAAACGGGGTCAGCGCCACGCCCGCGAGGATGTAGAGCATCAAAGCCAACACATAAAGGATAGCGAATACACTTCGCATGATGATGACCCGCATGGATAAGACGTTAGCGTTATTTTAATCGCGTCTGGTTTAGTCAAATAGCCCAAGCTTAAGCTCAAAAGGTTGCACTTTGCAGACGACCGGGGTATTTTTTAGTTAAAGGTAGTTTTAGGAGAAAAAGATGTCTGACTCCGAGATGTCGAGACGTTCGTTTCTAAAATCTGCAATACTGGGCGGACTTGCCCTGACTACGGGATTAACAACACGCGCTGAAGATGCCGAACAAGAATCGCGGGCGAAACTGTGGGTGAAAAAGGGTAAAAACGTAAAGTCGCTCCGTGCATTCGATACCACCATGATTAACTTTATGTCGTCCCGTGGGATTTCTCATGGGTCGCTGGCTGTAACCAAAAACAGCAAGTTGGTCTTGGCTCGTGGGTATAGTTATATCATTAACCCCGCGCTTGGCATTATGCCCAACGCCCTGTTTCGTATCGCAAGCCGTAACTACTCAGGCTGGAATGCTAGACATGAATAATCAAAAGAAGTGTATTGCAAAAAGTGAAAATCAGGTATATTAGACACATGATCAAAATGCCGAAATTCACCGCTGAACAACTAGAATCGCTGGATAAAGCGAGTCTGATTGTGCTGATTCTAGAAGTGAGTCAGCAGATGGCAGAGCGGATCCAGGCGTTAGAAGACCAGCTGGCGAAAAACAGCGGCAACAGCGGCAAACCGCCGAGCAGTGACGGCTTGAAGAAAAAACCAGCCCCGAAAAGTCTGCGCGAAAGCGGCAAACGACCGAGCGGCGGACAAAAAGGGCATAAGGGGGAAACACTGGAAATGGTGGCAACCCCCGATCATGTGGAAAAACACAGCCTCGTAGAGTGTCC
>DAOTTP010000066.1:0-2471 GCA_034437835.1 Anaerolineae bacterium
GAGTCGCGGATACTGCCCCACGCCCGGTTAAAGCCCAAGTCCAACGCCATCCCAAGCGGTTTTCCAGCGCGGAGTTCTTCCTTCATACGCTCGAAAATCAAGATATTGCCATCCACCGCCGTGCCAATCGAAATCAAGAAGCCGGTGATGGCCGGCAACGTCAACGTGACCGGGATGAGCTTATAGGCGGCAAAATTTAACAGCGCGAACACGATCAGCGCCAGCGCAGCTGCCGTCCCCGGCACGCGGTAATACAGAACCATGAAGGTCAGCACCACCAATACGCCGAGTATGCCTGCGCGGACGCTCAAATTGACCGATTCTTGCCCCAATGTTGCACCGACATCAGAAGCGGCTTCTTCCCGCAGTGGGATGGGCAGCGCACCAGAGCGCAATTGCAGCGCCAGCGAATTAGCCTCATCTTGCGTGAAGTTGCCTTGAATAATGAATTCCGACCCCAATTGTGATTGGATGACCGGCGCAGACAATACCGTGCTATCCAATACAATCGCCATCGGCTGACCGACCCGCGCCCCCGTGAAACCGGAAAAGGTGGCGGCGGCACTGTCATTGAGTTGCACCGAGATGAAAAAATCTTGGGATTGCGGGTCAAATTGCGCGGAGGCGCTTTCGAGGTCTGCGCCGGTCAGGACGGTGGTGAACGGCTGACCATTGTCCGGGCGGCGCTGCAAATCGCTGGGCGCTTGTTCGCCACGCGCCTTGAGCAACTTGTCTTGTTCGTTGGTCAAAATACGCACATCTTCGAGGTTGTCCACGCCGGGGATACCGGCAAAATCGACGAATTCCAACAACGCCGTGGCCTTAATCGTATCCACAGCTTGCTTCTTATTGGTCACACCCGGCAGTTCGACCAAAATACGCCGGTCTCCCTGCACCTGAACCGTCGCCTCGGTCAACCCTAAACCGTTGACGCGCTTGTTCACGTTGTCCGCCGCACGTTGCAGGTCTTCTGGGGTGAATGACCCCGGCGGAAGTTGTGCTTCCAACAAGACGCGCACGCCGCCCACGAGGTCGAGGCCGAGTTTTTGCTCGACCACGAGGTTCATCTCCCCGTCACCATCCCAGTCCAAACCGGTTGTACCCGGCAGACTGACCCACACACAAAATGCGACCAGCAGTGTGATAACTGCCAGCCACCGATAATGTCTCGCCATCGTTTTCCCTCAATCTTGGGTGATACTACTCCGCAGCCGGGTTTTGATCTTTCATCGCCATTTGAATGTTGCGTGCCAATTCTTCGGGGTCAAAAGGTTCTAGTAGCGAGGCCGTGACCGCCCGAACTGTGACCCCCGGTGCGATTTCGACAATCGCAATCCCTTCTAGGCCGCGGATTTCGAGGACGCGCCCAATCAGCCCGCCCGCCATTATCACTTCATCCCCCTCGTTCAAGGTGCGGACGAACGTCTGCCGTTTGCTGAATTCGCGCTGCTTGGGGAAAACAATCATCGACCAATACGCGCCCAATATCAGCAAAAACACAACGCTGAAGACTACAAATTCCGTTCCCATACAACAACCTACCTCATTGCCTTGAACGCAAAAGATGATACGCCCATTGGTTGGGGGTTACAACGGTGAACGCGCTCCTATTTGAAGGTATAGGAGAGACCAATAATACAGGGGCGTTTGGCTTATTTGGCAGCTGGCTCGTCTATGTAACGCAATTAAAAAACGATGCAATTAATTCCCGAATGTTAGGATTAAGACTTGCGCTTCTCCCCCCCCCCCGATATATGATGTGCAGATGATGGGATTATAGAGGTGTACTATCCGATGCGTGGTCGTTTATTCGGTTTGATGATTGGTTTGATTGTAATGGCGACTGGCGGCTTAACACTCTTCGGCAGTACCTCTGCACAATCCGATTTGCTATTGCCAACTTCCGCGCCGACAAGCACGCCAGAATCCGAGATATGGCGCAGTGTGCAGCCGACAGCGGATCCCAATCTTGTCCCTCTGCCGAGATTAAATGAAAGTTTACCTAACCCAACTGCTGCGCCAGATTATGACAGTGAACATTATATTCATTCAGTCATTCCCCGCAGTTCGGGAAATGTTATTCGCTCGGTCAATTTTGGTGATGAAGATGAACTATTGGCAGCATTAAATGACCCCGCTACACACAATACCTTCGCCAATTTTGAAAACACCATCAAAATCACGAAATGTATAGCAAAATTCGGGTAACTACTCAGCCATCATTTCTTCCCTCAATATGATGATGTAGAGCGTCAAATTGGCTGAGGCGGGGGAAATTCTTCCCTCAGATGATTGGACTGAGTACCGGTCAAAACCTTGTTTTTCCCTCAAATAGCGGCTAAGTAATCACCTAAAACCCCTCTGTGCCACAATAGGTGAGACAACTTCGCCTTAGAAGTTTAGTAAAGAAATGACAGGCGAAGAATGAGGAGAATCACCCATGTACCCGAACCGTAAGACCAACCCAGAAG
>DAOTTP010000067.1:0-11113 GCA_034437835.1 Anaerolineae bacterium
ATCAGCTATCGCTACTGCACACCGATTCACAATTCCGACGGCTATCTTTACCAGAGAGGAGAGGCGCTTTCCTCCGCTACCACAAGGGTAGCGGTGTCCTCGCGCCAAGATTCATGAAAACACATCAATTTGACGCCATCATCGTTGGCGCAGGCGGCGCAGGCTTGATGGCCGCGCTGTACGCCAGCAAGGGCGGGGCGCAAGTAGCCGTCGTCAGCAAACTATACCCGACCCGTTCGCACACGGGCGCGGCGCAAGGTGGTATTGGCGCGGCGTTGGGCAATAAAATCGGTGACGAAGAAAACCCTGACTCACCGCTATTCCACGCTTATGACACGGTAAAGGGCGGCGACTGGTTGAGCGACCAGAACGCGGCCAAAATCCTCGCTGAAGAAGCCGTGGACGCCGTGATTGAGCTAGAACACATGGGCTTGCCGTTTGACCGCACTGACGAGGGCAAAATCTCGCAACGGCGTTTCGGCGGCCACACATTGGAATTTGGCAGTAAGCGGCTGGCCTATCGCGCTTGCCACGCCGCAGACCGCACTGGTCACATGATTTTGCAGACGCTGTACCAACAATGTATCAAGCACAACGTCCGCTTCTTTGATGAATTTCACGTCGTTGATGTGGCGATGAATCAGGGCGTTTGCACGGGCGTAGCGGCGATTGAGTTGGGGACAGGCGAACTGCATCTGTTCCACAGCAAGGCCACCTTGTTCGCGTCCGGCGGTTGGGGGCGCTGTTGGCAAGTGACCAGCAACGCGCACAGTATGACTGGCGACGGCGCGGCGGCGGTTTTCCGGCGCGGCATCCCGATGCAAGACATGGAGTTTTTCCAGATTCACCCCACCGGCATTTATAAGCTAGGCATCCTCATCACCGAAGGCGTGCGCGGTGAAGGCGGCGTCCTCATCAATCGTCACGGCGAACGCTTCATGGAGCAGTACGCCCCCAGCGCAAAAGACCTCGCCAGTCGTGACGTGGTGAGTCGCGCCATCTATAACGAAATCAAAAAAGGTAACGGTATCGGCGGCAAGAATTATGTCTATCTGGACATCCGCCCAGAGACGGTCAACCGCTATGCCGCCGAAGCTGGTGAGAAGAAGCGCATTGACCGCGAGTATATCGAGAGCAAACTGCCGGACATCCTCGATTTCTGCCGCACCTATTTGGGTGTTGACCCGGTGAAAGAGCCGATGCCGATTCAGCCCACCGCGCATTATGCGATGGGCGGCATCCCGACCAATATCGAGGCCGAGGTCGTCATCGACGAAAACAATACCGTCCTCCCCGGCATGTATGCGGCGGGTGAGACGGCCTGTGTGAGCGTCCACGGCGCGAATCGGCTCGGCACGAATTCATTGGTAGACTTGATTGTGTTCGGGCGTCGCGGCGGAAAAAATATCGCTGAGTACGTGAAAACCGCGCACTTCACTGATATGCCGGACGGCGCTGGTAAGGAAATCGAAGCGGAATTTAACCGTATCCGCAACAGCAAGGGCAAGACCCGCGCCTTCACCATCCGCGATGCGATGCAGAATATCATGAATGATGATGTCAGCGTCTACCGCACCGAAGAAACCCTCAAGACCGCCATCACCAAGCTGCAAGAACTTCGCCAGACCTATTTCACCGATTTGCTCGTCGATGACCGTGGGCAGAAGTTCAACACCGAAGTGTTTGAAGCGTGGGAACTCGGCAATCTGCTGGAACTGGCCGAAATCACCGCCGTCAGCGCCCTCAATCGCAAGGAAAGCCGTGGCGCACACAGCCGCGAGGACTTCCCTGAGCGCGACGATGTGAACTTCCGTAAGCACACGCTGGTTTACCGTGAAGGCGCACCATATAGCGTCGAACAACCTAAGTATCGCGTGACGGTTGAGAAGGCCGTAGATATTAGCCTTGAGACCACCGATGAGCGTTTCTTGCCCAAGAAGCGCGTGTATTAATCCCGTCTATATTGTAGGGGCGTAGCGCGCTACGCCCTCACTCTCTATCGTTAACGAGGACAAGAGAAAAAACATGGTTGACGTAACCCTCCGACTCCGGCGGTATAACCCGGAAAGCGCGACCCAGAAGAAGCCGTACTGGGAAGAGTTCACGCTCAAGAACTGTGAGCCGACAGACCGTATCCTCGACCTGTTGCATCGCATCAAGTGGGAACAAGACGGCACGTTGGCGCTACGCCGTTCGTGCGCGCATGGCGTGTGCGGCTCAGATGCCGTCCGCATCAATGGGCGCAATCGCCTAGCTTGTAAGGTGCTGATTAACGAGATGGGCGCGGATACCCAGCCGCACATCAAGGTACAGGTCGAGCCGATTCTCGGTCTGCCAGTGCAAAAAGACCTGATTGTAGACATGGAGCCGTTCTTCGCCCATTACCGCGATGTCATGCCATTCTTCATCAACGATACGCCCGTCCCGACCAATGGCCGCGAGCGTCTTCAGTCCAAAGAAGACCGCGCCAAGTTTGACGATACGACCAAGTGCATCTTGTGCGCGTGCTGTACGACCTCTTGCCCGTCATTCTGGGCGAATGGCAAGTATGTCGGCCCCGCCGCGATTGTGCAGGCGCACCGTTTCATTTTCGATAACCGTGACCAAGGCGCACAAGAGCGTATCAACATCCTCGCCGAGCCGAACGGCGTCTGGCGCTGCCGCACCATCTTCAATTGCACCCCGGCTTGCCCGCGTGACATTGAAGTGACCAAAGCGATTGGCGAGGTCAAGCTGGCGATTCAGCGCAACAGCCCAGACGGCATCATCAAAATCACCGACATCAAAGAAGCTGTGTTCAGCAGTTAAACACGGTTTTCTGGAAAACCACGGGGCGTGGTACGCCGCGCCCCGGTGTCATATATAACGTTGCTTTTCTCATCTCTGATAAGCTTTTGTTTGTGCGGAAAAATATAAGCCCCATACAA
Organism: Anaerolineae bacterium; assembly: GCA_034437835.1. Taxonomy (GTDB): domain Bacteria; phylum Chloroflexota; class Anaerolineae; order Aggregatilineales; family Phototrophicaceae; genus Flexicrinis. Next base: position 2,928 of record DAOTTP010000067.1, read on the forward strand.
TAAGATTTGACCAAATAGGGCGTTTTCTGGCAGTTTTGCACACTTGTAACTGACTAAAGTACCGTCATAGGGCGCTTGCGCGTAAAAATAAAATCCCCATACAATGTGAATTAAGGTGTGATTTACCTTGTGTTATTGGCATTTCAATATCAAACTAGGAGAGAAACAAAATGTATAAGTGGATGAGTATGATTGCCGTCTTGATGATGGCGACAATTTTAGCTGCCTGCGGCGGCGCGCCCGCTACAACTGGCGGCGGCACGCCAGAAGCGGGTGCAAAAGCTTTCGTTGAAGCCTTGTACGGCGGTGATGCCGCAGCGACCCGCGCCTCGATTTGCGCCGCTGCCGTAGCGACCATGACTGATGAAGCCACCGCCGCCATCAACAGTGCGATGGGCGGGGCTGAACTTGACCTGAGCGGTGTGACTTATGCTGCCAGCGATGTGACCGACACAACTGCTACTGTCACCCTAAGTGGCGCGATGAAACTTACGATTGCTGGCACTACTTCAGAAGTTCCGATGGCTCAGAGCGGGTTCGGTTCCTTGAAGATGCTCAAGGAAGGCGGCGCTTGGAAGGCCTGCCCGACGATGTAAGCCAGAAGACTTTCAAAAAACTCCCTATCCAATCACTGGATAGGGAGTTTTTGTTGAGTACCACGCGGACGGCTCGCGAACCACCGCTACAGTTTTATGGGCGCGCCCCCTACCTCGGTATCAGCACGTCGCGCTGTTTGCTGCTGCCCTCTTTTTGTGGGCCGACAATGCCCCGGTCTTCCATCGCGTCAATCAAGCGGGCGGCGCGGGCATAGCCAATCCGCATCTTACGTTGCAATAGCGACACCGACGCCCCATTCTGGCGGCGCACCAACTCTACGGCACGCTCGTACAGGTCATCATCCGCGCCGCCGCCGTCCTCATCCTCGATTTCGTCGTCTTCATCAATGTCATCGAATAAGCCGCGTGGCAAGACCTCTTGTTGTGACGGCGCGTTGAAGGCAGGGCGGGCAAAGCTGGGCGATTGTTGCGAGGCGCGTACCGGCTTGCGATCCTCGTTTTCCGCGCCGAAGGTCAGGGCGGGTTTTTGCGGGAAGTCGGCGGCTTGTGCCTTCCAATACCGGATGATGCTGTTGAGTTCACTGTCAGAGACGAACACGCCCTGCAACCGTTGTGCAGACGGGGAGTCGGCGGACAGATACAGCATGTCGCCGCGCCCTAGCAATTTCTCTGCGCCCGGTTGGTCGAGGATGACGCGGCTATCGACGTTACCGGCCACCGCGAAAGCGATACGCGCAGGGAAGTTGGCTTTAATCAGGCCGGTGACGACATCTGCCGACGGGCGCTGTGTCGCGATGACGAGATGGATTCCAGTAGCACGCGCCATCGCCGCCACGCGGGTGATATAGCGCTCGGCTTCTTCTGGTGCAAGCATCATCAGGTCGGCCAATTCGTCGATAATCCCGACGATATACGGCAGCGGGTCGGTTTCCGGCGCACGGTTGCGGTTATAGTCCTCGATATTACGCGCCCCAGCCACGCTGAATTTCTTATAGCGGTCATCCATCTCACGGGTGAGCCACTTCAACACGCCGATGATGCGCTCGACATCGACCACGACGGGCGCGATCAGGTGCGGGATGCCGTTATAGCCGGTTAATTCGACGCGCTTGGGGTCAACCATGATGAACTTCACTTGGTCGGGCGTGTTGCGGAGCAATAGGCTGGCGATGATGGCGTTGACGCACACCGATTTACCAGAGCCGGTTGTACCCGCGACCAAGAGGTGAGGCATGGTGGTCAGGTCGGCGGCCACCGGCGTGCCGTCCACGCTCTCACCCAGCGCAATTGCCAACGGCGACTTGATGCGCTGAAAGCGGTTGGATTCCATCACATCGCGTAGGCTGACGGTCATCGGCGTATCGTTCGGCACTTCGATACCGACATAGCCTTTACCCGGCACAGGCGCTTCGATACGGATGCTGCGTGCGCCCAACGCCAATTGGAGGTCTTTGTCCAATTGCGCGATGGCCGAGACTTTGACGCGGTTCTGGCGGTCACGCTGCATAACATAACCGGGTTCGACGCCGAATTGCGTAATCACCGGACCGGTGTTGATTTCGACCACTTTACCCGGTGCGCCGAAGCCCTCTAAGGTTTCTTGAATGATGCGGGCGCGTTCGACCAATGCCTTCCGGTCATAGTCGGCCTTGCTGCCGGGGTTGAGCAGTTGGCGGAATTCCGGCATCTGGTAATCGCGGCGCGGCACGTTGCTATGCACGACGGGCGGCGCTTTGGGCGGCTCAATCGGCGTATTGGCGGCGACGGCGGGGCCAAACGGCGACGGCTGACGGGCGGGCGCTGAGGGTTGCTCGGCGGCCTGTTGATTCAGGTTGAAGGCGGGCGCTACGGGCTGACTGGCGAGTACCGGCTGTGCGCTGGGCGGTGGCGGCATCTGTGGGGCGGCGGGTTGTGCGCTGGCTGTCGGCGCGATCCCCATCCCTGTCGTGCTGACCGATTGCCCCGGATTGATGGACATGCCGCCGTTGGCGCGTTGGGTCAGAGGCGCTTGTGCGACAGGGGCGGCCTCGGCCTCTGGTTTGCCGCCGCGCCCCGGCATCCGGTTGAACAGACTCTTGAGCGGATTCTGGCGTCCTGTGCTGTCAGGTGTTCCAGCCGCCGCTGTTGCAATCAATTGACCCCCGACGCGCAAGGCCGGTTCTTGTCCGATGGGCAACGGCTGTTGACGCCCTGCATCCCCGGTGGTGAGGGCTTGGCTGCGCCCGACCTCTAAGGCGGCTGGGCGCGAAACGGTGATGCGGGCGGCCTCGTCGCGGCGTTGGGCGTTAATCTGGCGTTGGGCGGCGCGGCGCTGGGATTGGTGCTGCCAACTGACGCGGAAACTGCGGTAGAGGCTGATGCCCAATACCATCAACTCCGTGGCGGTGGTGCGCGTAATCAACATCCCAGACACCAGTATCCAGCCGAGCAGGAATACGAATCCGCCGATTTCACCGACGTTCTCAATCAAAAATAGGTGGGTGTTCATGCCGATGAATCCGCCGCCGCGCCCGACCCCGTAGAACCCGACCACGATGCGGAAGCAGTCGATGTCGCATTGATATTTATCGCCCATGACTTCAATGTATTGGAACAGCGTCAAGAGCGCCAAATAACCCAGCACGATTCCAGCGAGGCGCACCATGTCGATTTCGGGCGGGGTATCGCCAAAGCGCGTGACCAATAGGAACACGCCGACAGCGCCCATCGTAATCGGGACGCCCATCGCACCCCATCCGACCAATTGGCCGATGAAGGTGTTGATGCTGCCGAAGGTCGTGCCTTGCTCTGCCGACATCGCAGAGAATGTCAGCATCAGCGCGAATACAATCAGGCCGATTCCGAGGATGTCGAGCTTGGTATCAAGATTCCAACCCGATGTGTCGGCTTGCGGAAGGCGGGTACTGCCGCCTTCGCGCCGCGTCTGGCTCTGAGGGGCGGGCGCGGTGGTTTTCCCGGTGATGCGCTCCCAGATACCCCCGCCGCCCACCGCCGCAGAATCGGAGGCTTTAGCGGCCTGTTGCTTGGTCTGACTGACCGCGCCGGGGAGTGGTTTGGCGGGCGTGGCAGTACCGGCTTTTGCGACGGGCGCATCTTCAGCTTTGCCGCCCCCAAATGGGAGTCTGCTGCGTAGCCCCGCCAAAAATCCGCCGGATGCCGGGGCTTCTTGTGTGGTTGTTGGTTTTGGTTTGACCGCGCCTGCTGCCGTACTGCTAGAGGGCGAGGATGACCCCGGCGTATTGGGGCGGGCGGGTGACGCGGATGATGCGGGCGTAGCGCCGCCGGGACGCGGCGCAGAGGATGAGGAATATCCACCACCACCACTGCCGCTCCCTGACGACGAGGGAAATCCGCCGCTACTGCTGCTACTACCGCCAGATGATGAAGGGGACGAACCGACTCCGCCGGGTCGCGCACCCGCTACACCCGACGATGAAGAGGATGAGGAAGGAGCCGATAAGGGCGCTGTACCCCCCGGCCTCGCCCCACCGACGCCAGATGAAGGTGCTAATGACCCCGATGAAGAGGGGGACGCCGGTTTTTTATCATCTTTTTTCTCTGGTTCAGGCTCACCGCGCTTGAATAATCCGCCGACGCGCCCAAAAAGACCGCCCCCGCCGGAATCCGATTTTTTATCATCTTTTTTGGCGTCAGGCTTTTTATCATCTTTTTTATCAGAATCACCGCCGCGTCCAGGGATGACCGATTGCACCCGCGACATAATGCCGCCGAAGCGTCCGCCGCTTTCCGGTTCGGGTTTTTTGTCATCCGGCTTCTTTACGTCCGGTTTTTTATCGTCAGTGCGGGCGGGCGGAGTCGAGGCAGGGCGCGGCGGGTCTGCGCGTGAACTGCCGTAGCCGCCGCCGGATGACGACGACCCTCCAGATGACGATGATGAGCCGCCAGAAGAAGAACTGCCGCCACTCCCGAAACCGCTTCCGGGCGTGGAAGGGCGTGGTGCGCTAGGGGATGATGATCCGCTTCCACCTGATGAAGATGACCTGTCACCGTATCCGCCCGATGAGGACGAACCACCGCTTCCCGGTGTAGAGGGGCGTGGTGCGCTAGGGGATGATGAGCCGCCGCCGGATGAGGATGGCCTGTCGCCATATCCGCTCCCTGACGATGACGAGCCGCCGCTTCCCGGTGTAGAGGGGCGTGATGTGTTGGGCGACTGCGAACCGCCTTGTTGTGGGCGGTCACGGTCAGCGGGATTGTTGCTGCTGGATGGGGTGAATGGGCGTGGCGCATTGCCAGATTGCGGCGGGGTAGCACTTCCGCCGGGGCGGGGAAAGTTGCTCGAAGGTGTGGCTGGGGGGTTGCCGCCGCGCCGCATCTCATCGCCGGTCATCGGGACGGATGGCGAGGACGGGCGGCTGTAACCGGAAGCCGGTGGTGTTGAAGGGTTTGGGCGCGGGCTGGAAAAGGGATTGGGACGCGACCCACTCGGCGGCGCATCTTCTTGATTGCCGTCGTCCTCCGGGTAATCTTGGGAGTTGTCGTCCCGTTCGTAAGTCACGTCGTCGTCGCTCATTGTTCCTCACTCGCCCTGTTATATATCTGTCTACAGGCGCTTAAAGCATACCATATTTTGTCTATTCAGGCGATAAGAAATAGATTATACGTTCTATATAAGGGTGAATCACCGCATATTCGGGGGGTAACGATAGGCGGCGCGATGGTTGATGGGGTAGGGGCTTGGCACGCCAAACCCCCGTTAAAGACAGAAACCGGCGCTAGAGTTCGCCGGAGATATTGTGGACATCCTCAATCACGATGACGCCGAGGCGCAGCGCTTTGAGGGCGGCACTATGGCGATCCCCCGCGCCGAGTTTATCCATCACCACCGCCATCATCTCAATGGCTTGCATCAGGTCGATTCCGAGGTCGGCGGCGATGGCTTCATTATCATAGCCCGCCGCGACTCGTTGAATCATGCGCGTCTCGTTCTCATCCAGCATCGGTTTCCGGCTGGGGCCACCGCCACTGAGCAAGCCGGTCACAACCTTCTCAGCCACGCCGCGACCTAAGACCAATTGACCGCTCATGACCTTTTCGACGGACGCCAACAATTCATCCTGGTCAGCGGATTTGAGGACATAGCCGTGCGCACCGCTGCGGAGGGCGCGGACGATGTAGACATCCTCCTCGCGTCCGGTCAAAATCAAGACTTTGACTTGAGGCGCTTGTTTACGGATTTCCGGCAGGATATCGAGTCCGCCTTTTCCGGGCATATTTAAGTCCAACAGCAACAAGTCAGGTAGCACGGCCAGCACTTTCGTTAGCGCGGTCTCGCCGTCTCCGGCGTCCGCCACGACCACGTAATTCCCACTCGATTCGAGCATCGACGCCAGTGATTGGCGCAGTAGCGTGTGGTCATCGGCCAGCATAATCCGCAGAGTGCGGCTGCGCTCTTGGCTGGCGGATGAGGTGCGGGTGGCAATCGGGCTACTATTGTTGCTGTGTGATTCAAACAGCGCAGATTCGAGCGATTCGGCCATTTGGGCGGCGGTCTGGTAACGGCGCGGCGGCAGTTTTTCCAATGACTTGAGGATGACCGCCTCAACCGATGCGGGGAAGTTGTGCGCCGCTTGGCCGATGGGCGGCGGGGCAGACTTCACCTGTTGCAGCAGCAGCGAGGCGATGTCGTCGCTGTTGAAGGGCAGCTTTCCGGTTGCCATCTCATATAGGACGATGCCCAATGAGTAGATGTCGGTGCGGGCGTCCAACGGCTGACCCTGCGCCTGTTCAGGGGAGAGGTAAGCCGGCGTGCCAATCACCATCCCGTGGGCGGTGACGCGGGGCGTGAACTTGCTGATTGCCAAACCCATGTCCATGATTTTGATTTGGCCTTCGGGCGTGACTTTGATGTTGGCCGGTTTGATGTCGCGATGGATGATGCCCTTTTCGTGGGCATAGTGCAGCGCACGGGCGATTTGTGCGCCCAACCGCACCAATGTCTGTGGGGTACACGGCACAAACTTCGAGAGCGCGTCGCCTTCTACATATTCTAAGACGAGGAAGGGGCGTTCGCCTTCTTCTTCCACGTCGTACATCGCCATGATGTTCGGGTGGTTCAATTGCGCGGCTGCATGGGCTTCTTGTAAGAAGCGCTTGCGGGTGGTTTCGCGCACATTGGGCAACATGACTTTGACGGCTACCATCCGCCCCAAACGTTCGTCCATAGCGCGATAAACTGCCGAGGTAGACCCCTCGCCAATAAGCTGTTGTACTTGATACCGATTGCGGAGCTTTCGCCCAATCATCTTTTAATCCGCCGCTTCCTGCACCCACTTTTTAAGTACGCAAGAATGTACCACATTTGTAACAAGTTTGCTGTTATCAAGTCACCTTTTCTACCGTTTAATAGCAAACCGCCCATATCTGTGCGAATGCGGGCGGTTAAAGACAGTTAGGGGCTGGTTTGTAGCTACGGCTGAGTCCGCTTTTCGGCAATCAGATTTGCAACATCTAGCGTGTCTGTGAAGGATGTGGTTTGAGCGATGCCTTCACGGTCTGTTGTCGTATATCCCGCCACGCTGAGTTGGTTCACGGCAGGATTCCACGCCATCGCCGTCAGAGTGCCGTCGAATTGATGTATGGAGGCTACTTCTCGGCTGGCAAGATTGACGAGAATAATTTGACCTTGCTCTGTAATTCCGATGGTCTGGGTCTCACTCACATAAGCGATGTCGCGAATATCATATTCTTTAGCCTGTATTTCGACGCTAATCTCTTTGGAGTCCATATTCCATACCTGAATAGACATCTCTTTACCTGCGACGACCAGTTGAGTGCCATCCATATTCCAAGCCAATGTTTTTCTTGAGATTGCCCCTGAAAACTCCTCTAATTTCGTGCGTTCGACCAATTTACCATCAACCCACAGGGGATAGGGCGACTCGCTATCCGCTGGCATCGTCCGGTTGAAGGTACAATTAAGACGGCTCGAATTATCCATAAAGCCGGGTGCTGGTATGTCACATTTACGTGTGAGTTGTTAGAACCAGCACCCCTGCCCGAAACTAAGAGAGTCGTGGGTATTGATGTCGGCATTTCTGCCCTGCTGACCACCTCGGACGGTGAGAAAGTCGCCAACCCGAACTACTATCGTGCGGGACAAGCCAAGCTTCGCATTTTGCAACGCAAACTGGCGCGGGCAAAGCGTGGGAGCAAGAACCGACGCAAAATAGTGCGCGCTGTTCAGCGCCAGCAAGAACATGTTGCCAATCAGCGCAGAGACTATTTGCACAAACTCAGCACCCAACTGGTGCAGACCTATGACGGTATCGCGCTGGAAAATCTGCGTGTGCGTAATATGGTACGTAACCACCACCTCAGCAAGAGTATTTTCGACAGCGGCTGGACGATTTTCAAAGATATGCTGACGTACAAGGCTGAAAGCGCCGGGCGTCAGACGGTCTTTGTTGATCCTGCCTACACATCGAAGAAATGCTCTAAGTGTGGTTCACTCTTTGAGGGGATTACACTCACTACACGGCGGGTCACCTGCAATTGTGGCCTCTCGCTCGACAGAGACCACAACGCGGCGATAAACATTTTGAGGAAGAGCGGGTGGGACGCACCCGTGCCGGATAACGTAGAGCGCAGTCAGGCTCATGCGTCCGT
>DAOTTP010000068.1:0-16330 GCA_034437835.1 Anaerolineae bacterium
ATTGATCGAAACAACATTAAAAATCAAGAAACCCAAAGACTGTATAGCTGTCTTATACGACGCGGATGAGGCTAAAGACCCCCAACGAATCCATCAGCGAAAGATTGCGGCTACTTGTCGAAAATATAAGGTTAAGGGAATACTTGTCCATCAGACCATCGAGTCTTGGCTGTTGGCGGATAGCGGTGTATGCAAATGCCTATGATTTATCGGTGACGGTAGACGCGCACCTCGTAGGCGCTAAAAACCGGCGTCAGGCCATCTAAGCACGCTCCATCCCCCAATGCCCGCTCAAATGAGCCGACCACCACATATTTGATACGGTATTCCCCCTTAGACGAATAATCGCCGTCGAGGATGCGCTGGCACAACGCCCTATCCGTCGTGTGATAGAACGCCCGCACCGCCCCCAATTTTCCAATCGGATTCAGCGCCTTGTCCGGCGCGGCATACATCACTTGCTGACCCGTCCACGCCGGAATCCACACGCTGACCTCCGGCGACGCCATGACCACCCCCTCTTGGCTGACGCGCCCCATCCAATTCAAGGCCTCGGCGTAGCCACGGTCTAGGTAATAGGGCTGCGTCCCGGTGTTCCCTATCAGCGGCGAGAGTAGCACAATCGCGTGGCTGAGGGTCAGAATCGGCAAGATAACCAGCCCAATCCGTAGCCGGAATACCGGGTTATGCACCCGCATCAACCAAAACTCTTGTGCGCCCCGCGTCGCAAAATACGCCACAGGAATCATCATCCCCGCCCAAAACGCGCTGCCCAATATCGGCATCCCATACCCCAGCGCCAACATCAACACCAACCAAAATAACATCAGAGCGCTGTCATTCGGCTCTAAGTGGCGGGCAACGCGCCACATCCCCGGTGCGGCCAATATCAACGGGACGCCCAACGAGACGAGCAATCCTATCGACGTACTGAGCGGGCTACCGTTGTCGCGTAGCCATAACGCGAACGCTATTGGGTTTTGCGCCCACATCGCCAGCAGATACCCCACCAACGGCAGGGCAGGTACGCCAAACCATAGCAATACCAACCCGTCGCGGTGAAACATCTCGCGGCTGCGTAAACTATGAAAGCCCAAGACAATCGCAAATGCCAGCGTGAACGGCAAGAGCGCGGGCGGGTCAATCAGCATCAAAATCAATGAAAATAACAACAACCGCAATCCGTAGTTGGTCACGCTGGGGGTTTCGGTGCTGCCGGGGCGTAACGCCACGATACCCGACGCCGCCAATAGGCATAGACAGGTTATCGCCAGCGGCAAATGCACATTCATCAGGCTGGCGTGGAATGGAAATAACGGCGTCAGTGTGCTATCCAACAGCGGCGCACCGCCCAATGTCCCGCCGAACAGCCAACCCAACCCGCCGCCCAGCGTCGCAATCGCAGAAAACGTCCGCCGGATCAGGACGCGCTGCCAAATCACCGCCGCCAGTAGGTATATCGCGTGAACCATCAACAGGCCAGACAGCACCCGCGCCACATGAAACACCGCCAATACATCTAACCCGGCCAGCGCCGCCAGCCGCCCCAGAATCATATATACCCCGTCGGTCAACAGACCCGGCAGTTGTTCCGGCGTATAGAGCGGCTGCGGCAGCATATCGCCTTGTGCGCTCTGGCGCATCGCGCTGACTGCCCCCGCCGCGTCTGGGATATCATGGATAATCCCCGCGAAATAAACCTCTGGCGACGGGCGCTGTAATTCGACCACCGCGAACGGCAAGAGCGCGGCCAACATGAGCAGGCTGCCTAATAGCAGCACCCAACGCCACTCCGCTGGGGCGATATAGTCGCTTTGGCTTGGTTGCATGGGAACTGCCTCTCGTATGGTGACGTCGCGTCTAATCTTGCTCAGGTCTATTCTATCGCAATTGGTGTTATAATTTGGCATATAACTATCTAAAATCAGTGAGCAACTCCTCTCATGAGCGAAACCGTCGCATTCAACCCCGCCCACCTCGATATGTTGCGTTGTCCAGAAGCCGTCCAACAGACCAGTTTTGGCGCAGAGGCGGGGCGATTGACCTTGCTTAACCCGCATTGGTTGGTCTCTGCCCAAAGCGGCAACAAATATCCCATCCACAATGGCATCCCGTATCTGTTGTTGAAGGAAGGCCAGCGCTGGCGTGATACCCCCGACGCCGACCTGCCCACCCCGCCGCCCGCGCCTATCGAATAAGTTGCCGCAACTTATCACCAGACTGGCGCGTATAACATCTATACACCAAACAGGCGGAGGAATGAACCACCATGACCGATACAAACACCACCCCGGAGACGGAAGAAACCAACCCACGCAACCCGTTTGAGACCTTCCTGTTCCACCAGCGCCGTGCGTTGGAAGAGACCGGCAAGGCGCTCGAAGCCCTATTGCCAGAAGGTTTCCGCGAACATGGCGCAAACGCCACTCGTGAATTCACCAAAGGATTGCGCGTCCTGATGGAAGCCGCCGTTGATGAGGTCAAGAAGGCCAGCGATAAGATGAAATCAGACGGCCAAGACGCTGACGAGTCCGCAGACGCTGAGAGCGGCACGGGCGCGACCAAAGTCAAAGTACAAGTCGAGTAATCATCCGGGCGACTCCTAGGTCGCCCCGTAATGATTTTTGATTTGAGACAAAAAATCCCCTTCCAGATGTTTTGGAAGGGGATTTTGATTCCGTTTAGTGGAAATTTACTGTGCGACTTCTTGCACGACTGGCGCGGGAACGAGCGCTTCTGTGTTGACCGGCTCTAGCGGTTGGAGGGTGTCCTCATGGGTTTGCAGCCAGTGGATAGAACTCATGGCCGCCGCCACGCCTTGACCTACTGAGGTCGCGACCTGACGCCACTGCTCATCTTGGATTTCGCCCGCCGCGAACACGCCATCGACGTTGGTGCGGTATAGGTCATCGGTGATGAGATAGCCCGCATCGTTGGCCGCTAATTGGCCGCCGAACACCTTGCTGTTGGGGGTGTGACCGATGAAGATGAACACGCCCTGAGTCGGCTTGTCGGTGACTTCCCCGGTGACGAGGTTCTTGATTTTGACGGCGCTGACCACGCTCTTGTCATCGGCGCTGATATGCTCAATTGCGCTGTCCCAGATGAAGCTGATTTTGGGGTTGGCGAAGGCGCGTTTTTGTAGCGCAACGCCCGCCCGCAAGCTGTCACGGCGGTGGATGATTTCGACCTTGGTGGCGAATTTGGTCAAGAAGATGGCTTCTTCTAGGGCGCTGTCGCCGCCGCCGACCACCACAATCTCTTTGCCACGGAAGAAGAAACCGTCGCATGTGCCGCAATAGCTCACGCCGCGCCCAACACCTTCATCTTCACCCACGACGCCCAATTTGCGCGGGTTCGCGCCGATGGTGACGATGACCGAATCGGCCAGATAGGTCATGTCGGTGGTCTTGACGGTGAACGGTGAGCCAGTGCTAAAATCCACTGAGCTTACGAGGTCATAGACGATTTTCGTGCCAAAATGTTCGGCCTGTTGCTTGAAGCGATCTACCAATTCTGGGCCGGTGACGTTGCCGAACACGCCCGGATAGTTCTCAATATCGTGGGTCAAACCCAATTGGCCGCCCAGCGTATCCCCTGCAATCATGACCGGATTGAGTTGGGCGCGGGCAGCATACACCGCAGCCGCGAAGCCGGCTGGGCCGCTCCCGATAATCACCACGCGCTCGCGTTGTACTTTGCTCATCGCTATCCTATTCCTGTTTTTCTGCTTTTAGAATCGCAACCAACGCTTCAAATTCCTCGCGGCAGTCCTTCCAACATCGGACATGTTGCTCAAATTCGGGCATGATGTCCTCTAGGCTTTCCCCGTTGGCGACGCGCTCGGCCAACCGCGAGATACTCTCGCAGTCTTCCGTGCAATCCATCGACACACAGTTCTCTTGTAGGGGTTGATTCAGCACGAAATCCAACATTCGGCTGTTCGGGTCATCTTGGGTAGGCTTAGGGGTCATCTTGCTGCGTTCCTAATCGTTCTAGCACTCTTGACGGTGAGGCAGTTAGCAGTCTTACCTTTTAGGGCTTTAGCCAGCGGCGCGTGTGGGTCAGGTTCGTCAGGACATAGGTCTAAGGATATGGACACCGCGTCGCAACGAGTCTATGCTGATAGTTGTGTTGAGCAAGCGAAAATCGCGCCAACACGGTGGTAACACATGGACAGGACGTGTCCATACAGCCGAACGTAGTGCCTCTGCCTGCGCCTTATGGCAAGGGTAAGTGCAAGCGTGCTGTAGCGGCTGCAGAGCGTCACGGCATTATCTCCAACCCTAAACTACGCTCTAGGCCGCCCTGTGATTGAAGGGACAACCTTGCGCGTGATGGATGTGGTGGCGCTGTATAAATTTAAACATCGTTCGCCGGAAGAAATTGCGGGCGATTATGTGCTGACCCTTGCCCAAGTCCACGCCGCGTTAGCGTATTATTATGCCCATCAAGACGACATCGACTCCGATTTGGAACACGAACGACGGCTTATCGAATCGGCGCGGGAGCGTGCCGATGAGTGATAAGCTCGCTTTCTATCTCGATGAAAATGTCGAGATTGCATTAGCCGGACAGCTTAAGCGCCGTGATTTTGATGTCGTCACGGCGCTTGATTTAGGATTGCTTGGGGCATCTGATGATGACCATTTGACCCGTGCAACGACGATAGGGCGAGTCCTCTGCACTTACGATTTCGACTTTGTGGCGATGGCCTCATCTGGGATTGAACATGCCGGAATTATCATGTGAATCAATCAGGTAACACCATCGGTGAATGGATTCGATTTATCGAATATTTAAGCCGCACCCATTCTGGTGAGGACATGCACAATGTTGTCCGATATGTGCCAAAGTAATGCCCGTGGTTTTTAGGGTTAGGGCTGCAACAGTACGCCGAGCAACGGTTTGAGATAGGCCAGCGACATCCCATAGGTCGATTGCGCCATCAACAGGTATGGGACGACGAACACCGCCAGCAGCAGCACGAAATTGACCGCCGCGAATCCCATTCGCCACGGGATGGTGCGGTGGATATTGATGGGCGCGGGGTAGACGCTGTGCGATGTGCCTTCTATCAAGAAGGCAATCAGTGCGGCGTGGATGATGGTATGCCCGATGACCTCGACCTTGCCGAACACCAGCGTCGTCGTGAAAAACACCAGCGTAATCACCACCGACAGCGGGCGCTCTAACAGCCCGATAATCAACAGATAGCCCAGCGCCAATTCGATGAATCCGGCGCTCATCAGGAAAAATTCTGGCGGCAGCCCCATCGTCAATTGCGGGTTGGACGCCAAGACCTGCATCCCCCATTGCGGATAGATGATTTTCTCGATGGCGACCCACATCAGCGAGAATCCGACCCCGAAATACAGCGCGGGTATCCGTAGGCTGTGCAGGCGCGGGTTCTTGGCGTAGACCGTCATCAGATAGACCCCGACGCCGACGAAAATGAAATAATCCAGCATGTAGAACGCCCCATGTTCGACTATCCCGACGACGTACAGCCCCAGCGTCCCCGCACCAGCGATGGCAGTTGCACGCGGAAAAATCAACAGTAGCGCCAAGCCGAATTCAATCCAGCCCCATGCAGGGTGCGAGAGCGCCAAATCCGGCGTCAGCAGTCGGTCATCCGCCCACGCCAACATGAGCGTCATCGCCAAACCAATCCGCAACACCAACGGCGCATACTCGCGGCGCTGGTCAAACCAGCCGGAAACCCGCTGATATAAGCGCGAGTCGCGCAGGCGGTAGTCGATGAACACCGCAATCACGAGTCCGGCGATGGTCAACGCGGTCAAACCGAGGAACATCGGCGTCAAAATACTACCCAGCGTGGCGGGCGGGTCGTCAAAACCCCACGCCGCAAACCATTTGACGTGGGCAAAGGCCGTGAACGGGGTAACGAACAATACGAGCAGTAGGGCAAGCCCTATGCGGCGCACATGCTGGATGCGAGGCATCATCTAGTCCTCTTGTGAACGACAGAAGTTTTTCCACTTTAACACGCCCGATACATACCAAGAAGTATTTCTATATCCATTGCAACCCGTCTCTAAGGGTATCCGTATAGAACTTGTTCACCATCCCCTAACCTTTCTGAGAAGAGGCTCTTATGAAGAACATGACCCGGAACCGTATCGGCTTTGGCCTAATGACCGTGTTGGCGATCCTGATTGCCATCTCCGCGGTTGCCCCGTATACCTCGTTCGACCCATCGAATTTTAATAACGCCACCGCGCATTATCTCAACGCGGCTGTATTCACGCAGTTAAACTTATACATCCATATTTTCGCGTCTGGCCTAGCGCTGATTATCGGGCCGTTCCAGTTTGTGAAGCGCCTGCGTGAGCGCGGCAATCGCACGCTGCACCGTTGGATGGGGCGCGTCTATTTACTTTGCATCCTGTTAGGCGGTTTATCGGCGTTGGTGATTGCCCCCGGCGTGATTTCGGGGCTGACCGGCACATTCGGTTTGTCGATGTTGGCCGTGCTGTGGCTGTATACCGGTTGGATGGCCTATCGGTCTATCCGCGCCGGTCACATCGACTCCCACCGCGAATGGATGATTCGCAATTATGCGCTGACTTTCGCGGCAGTCACGCTGCGCCTGTGGCTGGGAGTTTTGATTATGTCGCAACTCCCAGCGCTCGAAAGCACCTATAACAATAATTTCGATGCGCTGTTTGTTGAAGCCTACCGTGTCGTGATGTGGCTGTCTTGGATTCCCAACCTGCTGATTGCGGAGTGGATCGTACACCGCCCGCGCCCCAGCCGCCAAATCGCCCCCGCTATCGCATAACTATTGTCGTCCGGTCAGTGACCAGACCGCCGCCGCGCCGATGACCAGCAGCGTCCACGCCGCGACACCCAACGCAATCACCGGACGTAGCCACGGCGGGGCGTACTCAAACGTCACACGCTCCGCCCCCTGCGGCAGAATCACCGCCCGCTGATTGATGTTCGCCCGATAGACCTGCACCGTCCCACCATCTACCGTCGCCGTCCAACCGGGGAAATACGAGTCTTTCAGCACCAATAGGCCGCCCGATCCTGCATTGACCGCCAACTCGACCCGCCTATCGGTCTGGCTGATGATGACCGCCCCGCCGCTGACCTCGACATCCGGCAAAACGGGCGACGCTTCACCCGGCGGGATGTGCAGAATCGCCTCGGCAGATGGGTCGAACGCCCCGTCGCGGATAGCGACAATCGCGGCCTCGCTGCCGTCCCAATCATCAGACATCAGCGTGACGCGGCGCGGGATGAACGCCCGCCCCGGCGCGGCGTCGGCACGGTATAGCTTGATGTCGCTACTTAAGACCCTATCCCAGCCGCCCAACGCGACTTGTACGAAATCGTCGGTACGCGCATCTACCGCCGTGACCGCCCGCAGGGTCAGGGGGGCTGCGGCGGTGACGGTCACATTATCCACCCAAATCGGGTCGGGCAGACTAAACACCGTCAGCGTCAGCCCATCTTCGACCTCGCGGGTGCTGATGAATTTTCCGGATGAGCCGCCCGCCGTCAGCGTCAGGCCGGAGGAGTCGCCCGCCGTCAGGATATGAACATGAGTCGCGGTAAATTCCGGCGTCAGGTCGGCGCTGGTGAACCCGCCCGCCGCCAGAGTCACTGGCAGACTCACGTCAAATTGGATGTCGTCGTAAAACCTATCAGCGGTCTTATCGGTGATGAGCGCTTCGACATCGGCCAGCCATAACACCCGCGAGTCGGGGATGCACGCCCATAAACAGTCCGGTTGCGCTAGATATTCGCGCAAGCGCCCGTCAATACTGCGGAGCGCATTTTCCGGCTGGAGTAACGCCGAGAATGCCGACCAATAGACCGTGGGCAGCACGCCACCGCCGAATCCGTCCACCGATTGCACGCCGTCTAAGGCGGATAGATTCGGCGCGGCGATTTCGCGCAATTTGGCGGCGGTCAATCCGGCTTTGATGGCGCGTTCGCTCATCCCAAGCTGGGCGTAGCGGCGAGTCAGGCCGTCTTTATCGTAGGTATCGAAATAGGCCGGGGAGATGCTCAGGGTGCGCCCGGTGATGCCCGCCTCGCGCAGATATAGCGCCGTGCCGCGTGGGTCAAAGGCGGCGGACGGGTCTACGAGGTCGTTAATCGGCATATTCCGCGCCGCCCACGCCAACTCCCCGCCGACCAATAAGACGGTCAAGCTGACCAATGCCCAGCGGGGGATTCTGCCCGCCGACAGCGCCAGATTCGCCATCAGCACCAGTGCAGCCGCCCACGCCGCCCATGTCGTCAGGGTCGGGCGTGCCGCGCCATCAATTTCGGCGGCGGCGCGGTCTGAGAACAAGGTCGCCAGCATCAACAGGATGAGAAAAAGGCCGGTAATAACGAGATTGCGATTGGCATAGAGAATAGAGGAAAGCCCATGGGCTTTCCGTTCAGGAAGTAACGGCGGTATCTGTAGGGACGCCCAATGGGGCGTCCGTCCATCGGTTTTATCGCCCACTATCCGTCCATCGGTTTTATCGCCAGTTGTCCTCTCGTTCGCACGGCGGCTGTCCGCGAATTTGCCCCAAAACGCCTCTGCGCCCAATCCGGCCAGCATCGCGCCGCCGAGGGCGAACAGCGCCAACCAGCGGGCAGGCACGCGGAACAGGTTGAATCCGGGCAGTTCGGCCAATCGCCAGTAAATTGGGTTATACAATCCCAGCGCCAAAAATATTCCGACGGCGGCCAGCACAATCCAACGCCAGCGGCGCTTATCCCGCGCCGCGCCGCCCCATAGCATCAGCGCCAGCCCGACCACGCCGATATAGGCGACGTATTCCCCGAATACTTGACCGTCATAACTGGGCAGAATACCCCGCGCCGCCAATATCGGATTCCAACTAAAAGCCATCGCCGCCCGCCCGCTGAATCCAGAGGCGCGGTTGGACAATCCGGTGAGTTCTAACGCCGGCAAAAATTGGACGGCGGCGAGGATGAGGGCGAGGACGGCGGCAATAGCGAGGATTAACAGCAGTGATGCGTGATGCGTGATGCGTGATGAGAAAGAACGCGGTTTGCGGCTTGGTAAGGGTGTAGCGCCCCGCGCCGTTACGTCGGACGTGTGAGATTCGGGGCTACTTGCTTTTCTCTCATCACTACGCGATAGCGTGAGCGCGCCAATCCCCAACGCCACGCCCGTGATGAACAGCGTCTGGGTGTGACCGGTTAGCGCGATGAGTCCCAACACGGCGGCCAGCGGAAAAATCCCCCGAAGCGGGCGATGGGCGGCGTATCCGAGCGCGAGGAACGCCCACGGCAACCAACTCATGCCTTGAAGCTGATTTATTTGGTCGGCGTGGCTGGTCATATAGCCGCCAAACCCGAAGCAGGCCGCCGCAATCCACGCCGCCGGACGGGTCAGCCCGACTTGTCTACGCGCCAGCAGATACGCCCCCGCCAGCGCCCACGCCAGATGCAGCCACGTCGCAATCTTGAGCGCATAAGGTGCGGGCAACCCGACGGTCAACCAATTGGGCGGGTAAAACACGCCGAGTTGCGGGTCGCTCAAGAGGGGAGCGCCCATGAACAGGCGTGATGTCCACAGTGGCAGTTCTCCGGCACGCAGGGCGGAATCGCGTAGCGCCCAGAGCGGCGTGAAATAGACGAAGGCGTCCCCGCGCCCGAAAATCAATTCCGAGAAGAGCAGTTGAGGGTGAATCAGCGCGACGGCCAATCCCGCCGCCAGAATCACGCCCAGCACGCGCAGCATACGCCTCATCGCAATCACCCCTGTTAGGTTCATAAGGTCGGTTTCTAGCCGACTCTAACGGATGGGGGGATGGGGGGCAAGGGCGGGAGACTTATTTATTGATTCAACGCCTCACGCACGCTGGCGGCCATTTGGCGGGCGCGGGTAGGCGCGTCCCCGATATGACCGCTGGCGTCGAGCAATTCACGCACGCGCTCCGGCGTCAGATAAGCCGTCACTCGCGGGTCAGATGAAAGCGTATCGGGCAGGTTATTAGGCTGATTATTCCGCAACGCTTCCCACGCCTTGAGGCTGTTTTCGCGGATGACCTCGTGCAACTCCTGACGGTCTCCACCGTTGCGGGCGGCCTCCATCAAGA
Organism: Anaerolineae bacterium; assembly: GCA_034437835.1. Classification (GTDB taxonomy): domain Bacteria; phylum Chloroflexota; class Anaerolineae; order Aggregatilineales; family Phototrophicaceae; genus Flexicrinis. The sequence goes on from DAOTTP010000068.1 coordinate 10,101, forward strand.
CGCGCTCTGTCGCCGCGAATGTGCCATACGCGCTCAGGTTTTTGGCGACGCCGTTACGGTCAATCCGCAGGCCGCTCAGGACTTTCTGGACGCGCTTCAAGACTTCATCCGTCGCCAAAAATCCATCTGGCAAGGCGGCGCGGCGATTGCCGCTGTCGTCCAGCGTGCGCTCCAACAGATGATGGGCTGCGTTATCCCAGAACAGGCGCGGCAGACCGGCCACATAGCGGGCGAGGCTGTCGATATTCTCAGCATTGATGGGGTTGCGCTTGAACGGCATGGCGGATGAGCCGATTTGCTTGCTGCCGAAAGGCTCTGCCCACTCGCCAAACGGGGGGGATTGTAGCAGTCGGACATCGAAAGCCAGCCGATAGCACGTCATGGCGATAGACGCCAACACCTCGACAATTTTCAAATCTTGGCGGCGCGGATACGTCTGGTGGGTGATGGTGAACGCGCCCAACCCCAACGCCGACATAATCCGCGCTTCGAGGTCGGCGGGGGTCATGGTTGTGCCTTGCAGCAATTCGGCATAGCTGGCCGCCGTCCCTACCGCGCCTTTGAATCCCTTGCCTTTGATGTCCCCGCGCACGCGGCGCAAGTCAAGTAAATCGGCCAACAGGTCTTGCGCGTAATTCGCCAGCCGGTAGCCGATGGTGGTCGGCTCGGCGGGTTGGAGATGGGTGAAGGCCATACAAACCGAGTCGGCCTCGGCCTCAATCATCCCCGCAAGCGTCTTTAGAACGGTTTCCAGCGCCGTGAGTATCAAATCTACCGCGTCACGTAACCTGAGCGCGTCGGCGTTGTCCTCAATATCCATGCTGGTCGCGCCGAGGTGAATCACCCGCCCGCCGATTCCGCACTGTTCGGCGTAGGTCTTGACCTCGGCCATCAGGTCATGGTGAATCTCGGCCTCGATTTCGAGGGCGCGGGGGATATTGACCTCGGTCATGTGGGCGCGGAGGTCGGCCAGCTGTTCGGCGCTGACCAATCCGACTTCAGATTGTGCGTCTGCCAATGCGACCCAGATTCTGCGCCACAGGCGGCGCTGATTCGCCAGCGACCATACGGCGCGCATCGCGTCAGAACCATAGCGCCAGCTAAACGGGCTGATGTACGTATCGTGCGTAAAATCGGTCATGCCGAGAAAATGTCCTTGAGTGTGAGGGTAAAACCGGGCAATACGTCGCCGCCATCCAGAGCATCATTGACGCTTAGGCTGATGACGACCACCGCATCGGGGGTATCAGCGCTGCGTGTGACGACTTCCACGGTCTGGCGTTCGGGATAGACCAGCCACACCAAACGCGACCCGCCCCAGATATACGTTCCGGCTTTTTCGCGCAGTTCTTTGTAGGTGTTGCTAGGGGATTTGATTTCGATGGCGAGGTCAGGCATCCCAATCATCACAGCGTCGTCGGTGATGGGCTTGTCGTTGGTCAAAAAACACAAGTCGGGCGCGAGTTCGTTATACGGGTCGTTGGCGGCACGGAAATGTGCCTCGGTGCTGACCGTCCCCAACTGATCCGCCTCAACAAACATTTTCAGGCGCGTCCCCAGTCGAATGACCAGCATCCCGTGTTTGACCGAGACCCTCTTCTGCGTAATCCTTCCATTGATGAGTTCCAGCGCTTTATCGGCGTTTTCGGGTTGCGCCAAAATCGCCTCAAATTCATCGGCGGTATAGTGCAACTTCAAAACCGTGGGTTCAGCGAAGAAAGCCTCTTCTTGGGGGTCGCCAACGGTTGGGATGGGCGTGAACATGGCATACACTCCTTCAAAAGGATGAGTCCCAAGTCTTGAGCGGTGAATATTAATAGGGTTAACCCTAATCATATCACTCATCACTTCTGACTCAGGACTCATCCCGGTTTTTAAGCGTGCTTGAGTCCGTTCTGGAACAGGCGCAGTCCATCGAGTCCGCGCTGACCGGCGGTATGTTGCGGGTGCTGCCACGGGAAAATGTGATTTTCAGGGTGCGGCATCAATCCGAACACGTTTCCGGCGGGGTTACACAGACCGGCAATCGCGTCTATCGAGCCGTTGGGGTTGAATGGGAACTCGTGCGCGGGCAAATCATCTGGCGTGATATAGCGAATCGCCGCCAAGCCGTCTGTGATAATCCGCAGGCGAGTCGCTTCATCTGCGACTTGTACACGCCCCTCACCGTGGGCGATGGGGCAGTAAATCGGGTCGTCGATTCCATCGGTGAATAAGCACGGGCTGGCCGGGTTGGTCTCTAGCAGCACCCATCGACATTCAAATCGGGCTTGCGCGTTATAGGTCAAGGTGACTTTCCGCGCCCCGCCGTCCCATGAATCGCCCGGCAATAGGCCAGACTTCACCAGCGTCTGGAATCCGTTGCAAATCCCCAAAACGGGGCGGCCTCCCTGTACAAACTCAGTCACGCCGGGGATGCGCTCACGCAGATTAAGCGCCCATAACGCGCCCGCGCCGAGGTCGTCTCCATAGCTGAATCCGCCGGGGATGACCAGCATGTGGTAATCCAACAGAGACCGTTCGCCGCGTACCAATTGATTGACCGTAACGATTTCCGGCTCGCCGCCCGCCATCTCACACGCGATGACTGCATCACGGTCACGGTTACTGCCGGGGGCGTGCATGATGAGGACGCGGGGGGACTTTTTCAGGAGTGGGGCGGCGGGCTTTACAGTGGCGGACGCCCCATAGGGCGTCCGTACAGGATAGAACGCCGGTGCGCCCCATGCCTCAGCCAATGCAGCGACTGGTAGGGACAGGATATATCCTGTCCGCGCATCTGTATCCGTGGCAGCCCCAATCGTCAGCGACTCACCCCCGACCACGCCAATCACGCTGAACGGCGCATTTGCCGCCGACATTATCGACTCAAACGCGGCGGCGTTTTCCGACGCGATTTCCAGAATCAAGCGCCCCTGCGATTCACTGAAGAGCGAGGCCGCATCGTGAGCCGTTGTCAGCGTCGCGCCGAGTCGCCCGCCGATGCACATTTCCGCTAAGGCGACGGCCAATCCGCCTTCGCTGGCATCATGCGCGGACAAGACCCATCCGGCCTTAATCGCCTGATGCACGGCGCGATAGGTTTCTAGCGCGTTGTCTACCGGTTGGGGGACGATTCCGCCCGCTGCGCCGGTCAACTCTGCGTACAGACTGCCCGCGATTTCGTCTGAGCGCGTTTGCCCGATCAGATAAATGTGGCTGCCATCGGCTTTGAAGTCGCTGGTCACGACGTGCGCGACATCCGGCACGATTCCAATGGTCGAAATCACCAGCGTGCCGGGGATGGCGCGGCGGACGCCGTTCTCATCCAGATATTCGTTATTCAGGCTGTCTTTGCCGCTGATATACGGCGTTCCGTAGGCCAGCGCCGCGTCGTAACAGCCTTGCAGACAGCGGACGAGTTCGCCCATCCGGTCAGGCAGATTGGTGTTGCCCCAGCTAAAGTTATCCAGAATCGCAAGCTGATCGGGGTCTGCGCCGACGGCCACCGCATTACGGACGGATTCATCAATCGCCGCCCACGCCATCGCATACGGGTCATGCGCCGTATACTGCGGACACATCCCGACGGAGAGGGAAAAGCCCCTCACCCCCCTGCCCCCCTCTCCCACAAGGGGCGAGGGGGGAGTGAATGCGGATTTAATCCGGTTTAATGTGAGTGGCAAATCTTGTTCGACAAGTTCCGCCGATACACGGATAAACCGAATACCTAATGATTCGAGAATTGCTTGGCGTTCTGCATCTGCCTCGACCTGTGTATCGTGGATTGCGCCGTCAACTTCAACGGCTAAACGCTCTTCAGCGCAATAGAAATCCAATACGAACGCGCCTACGGGTTGTTGCCGACGGAACTTGCGCCCATCAAGTTTCCGACCTCTAAGGGCTTCCCATAGGATGATTTCACTTTGAGTTTGTTCGTGACGCAAACGGCGGGCTATCGCGGTCATCACCTCTAAGAGCATGGGTGGCACAACAATCTTATCGAAATCTTCCTCATCCGATATATGCTTTGAGGCTTCAAGTCCCCTCGCCCCTTGTGGGAGAGGGGATTTAGGGGTGAGGGGGCGTAGCGTATCCTGCGGGACAATCACCGCCGCGTCGCCCGGGCCAGCGCCGCGCCCGACCAACGGCTTGACCGCCGTCCCCGTCCCGACCTCGTGGTCATACCGGTGAATCACATCCGATTTGCTGCGGACGCTCGGATTGGAGAGCATAGCAAGGAGAAGTTTCCCCTCTCCCACAAGGGGCGAGGGGAACTTAATCGCGCCAGACGTGTGGGATTTAATCGGGTCAGACGACGAGGACATAATCGCGCCAAAAGAAGCCCCTCTCCCCTCAGTGGGAGAGGGGTTGGGGGTGAGGGGTTTTCCCCACACCGCCTTTAACTCGCGGCGCGGGATGCCGTGATGCAGCAAATCCATGCTGACATCTCCGACGCGCTCCGCCCCGTAGAATAATTCGAGGTGGCCGGTGGACTCATACGTGCCAATCGACAAAACTTCGACATCGTGGGCGTCGCAAATCGCCTTGAGCGCGTCCCAATTGGCGGGCGGGACGGCCATGACCATGCGCTCTTGCGCCTCGCTCAACCAGATTTCCCACGGGCGCAGACCCGGGTATTTCAGCGGCACATCGGCCAACTGAACTTTCGCGCCCAACGCCTGCCCCATCTCACCGACGGCAGAGGACAACCCGCCCGCGCCGCAATCGGTGATGGCGGTATACAGTTCGGCGTCACGGGCGCGTAGGACGGCCTCCATGACCTGTTTCTCGTTGATCGGGTGGCCGATTTGCACCGCGCCGCCGCTGACTTTGGCGGTGGTGGTGTCCATCTCCATAGACGAGAAGGTCGCGCCGCGCAAGCCGTCGCGTCCGGTGCGCCCGCCCATCACGACGATCAAATCGCCGTGACGCGCCTCTGCACGGTGTGAGCCAACCGGCGCAATCCCGACACATCCGGCGAACACCAGCGGGTTGGCGGTATAGCCGGGGTGATATTGCACCGCGCCGTTGACGGTGGGGATGCCCATTTTGTTGCCGTAATCTTCAATCCCATGCACCACCCCGTCGATAATCAGGCGTGGGTGCAAGACATTTTCTGGCAGCGAGTCGGCGGGCGTGTCTGGCATCCCGAAACACAAAATATCGGTGTTGGCGATAGGGCGGGCGCTGACGCCTAATACGTCACGGATGACGCCGCCCGCGCCGGTATTCGCGCCGCCGAACGGCTCTAAGGCGGACGGGCGATTGTGCGTCTCGACCTTGAAGGCGAGATCATATTGGTCATCAAAGGCGATCACGCCCGCGTTATCGACGAATGCCGAACGCACCCACGGTTTCGCCAGCTTATCGGTCACGGAGCGCAGATAAGTCTTGAGCAGGCCGTCAATCTCTTGTGTGACGGACTCGGACTCGGCGGCTGCGCCGTGGGCGGGGCCGGTATAGGTGATTTTGGCGCGGAAGGTCTTATGGACGCAGTGTTCACTCCACGTCTGCGCCAACATTTCGAGTTCGGCGTCGGTGGGGTCGCGCTTCTCGGTCTCAAAATAGGCGCGGATAGCCCGCATCTCATTCAGGTCAAGCGATAGGCGACGCTCGGCGCTCAGAGCTAATAACGCGGCATCATCTAACCCCAACACGGGGATGATTTCGACGGTCAAATCGGGCGGGGCAGGGGCGATAAACGGGGCGGAAATCGACTCATTCACGCTGACACGGTGAATCACGGCGTTGGATAATACGCCTGCCGCGATGCGATTGACCGCTTCTGGCGACAGGTCGCCAATCAGGTCATAGCGTTCGCCGGTAGCGGCTTGCGCGAGGTCTATCCCGATCAGGTGGGCGGCATGAGTCAAGCTCTCGGCGGCGGGGTCGGTCACGCCGGGGAGCAGGGTGCGTTCGACGCGATGTGCGCCGGATGGGGTGGGGGTTTCACCGAGGGTATAGGTCTCGGTTACGGGGTCGGCCAATAACGTCTCGGCCAAGCGAGTCACGGCGTCGTCGGTCAAATCGCCCCGGATAAAAAATAACCGTGTGACTTGGCACGCGGCCAACGATGGATGCCCCAATTGGTGCGCGGCGGTGACGAGTGCATGATGCGACACAGTGCCGCGTGGACGGACTTCAATCCGGTAGACCTTCACCGAACCCCCTTAAATGCAGTGATGAGTCAGGCGTGATGAGGGATGAGAATCGGACTTCTCTCGCTCATTTTCCCTGACATCTCAGGA
>DAOTTP010000069.1:0-1908 GCA_034437835.1 Anaerolineae bacterium
TTATCCCCTGCGCTCCACCGTGTTCGTGATTGGCCTAGCAGAGCCAGAAGGCGCGGCGCGGGCGTTCATCGGCTGGTTGCAAAGCCCGGAAGGTCAAGACGCGCTCAAGCGCCATCACAAACCGGTACTATCTCCTTAGTCGCTATAATGCGCCGGTTTTTGCCAAAAGTTATATCCTTTAGCTATCTATTGATAAGTATAAGGTGAATTTACCATGAAGTATAAATTAGCGAAGAGTCGCCTTTGGGCGCTGTTTGCCTTGCTGTTGCTCATGATTGGAACGTCTTTAGCACAGACGCCCATCCCCCCGACTGCCGTCCCGCCGCCGTATGACCGTCGATTTTTCTCGCTGGGCGGGCGGGCGGATAATGTCGTCTTTTATGCCAAAACCCATGAGGCCGATATTCTGGATGTGGAACAGGCGCTCATCGAATCATTCCGGGTGTATCAGCCGTTGTTCGGGAATGCGGTTGGTGATAGCACCAGCCTAATGCCGTTCCAAGTGGTCGTATGGGTGACAGGGTTGGACTCGACGCAAGTGTTAGGCGGCGGTGATGACTCAGCGGCTGATGCTGGCATCGACGCCTTTGACCTGTTGCCGGTGACGGAGGAGATTAGCGCGATTTTGGAGCCAGAGGTCTGTCAAATCCGCGTGTTTGACGGGTTCACCACCGAGGCGCATAAACTGGCAATTATGGCTCACGAATTCGCGCATTGTTATCAGTACACCTATAACAATGATGCGATGCAGGATGTGGCGCACCGAAATTGGTGGGTCGAGGGCGGGGCGGAGTGGTTAGCGTCACTGGTCTATCCATTAGATTTTCCCAGTCTTTTAAGCGCCAAATTTCGCTATGATTTGGACATCACCCGCGAGGCGTATGCCAATATATATTTCTGGTTGTTCGCAGCCAGTGCAAAAGGCACGGGCAGTGACCAAGCGGCGGTGAATTTTATGGTGAATGTGCCACAAGACGCGCAAACCCACCGTGATTATCTGGACAAAGTGAACCCGTCGCAATCAGGGACAGAAACCTTCCACGAGTGGATGTTGGCGTTGATGCGCGATGAAATCCCGTATGACCCGCCGATGGATGTGCCGGGTTTCACCACCGAGAGCGCGACGGGCGGCACGGTGCGCCTCTCCACCTTACCGTTTTCGGGAGACCGCGTGAAAATCCAAAATATCCAAGTTGAGAAGGGCAATCGCGCTACTGTGACGGCCAGCGGTTTGACCGACCCGCATTATGGCGTGAGCGCGTTGGTCGGTTCGAGTTGGGTGCGCTTGGGGGAAGGAATCCAAACCGAATTTTGCCCGCAAGCCGGTGAATTAGAATTACTGGTCAGTCGCGCCAATGGCGCACAGGATGACCGCGCCGAATTCACCCTAACTTTCGCCCAGACCCCCAGCCCGAGGCCGTGCGACAAAGAATCGGACGAAGACGAAAACACCGCGTGTATTGCCGGGACGTGGCAGGTTGAAGAATATCCTGTGAGCATCGCCATTGAAGGGGCAACCGTTGATACCAGCGACTTCACGTTTACGTTTGGGGCGGATGGGACGCTGGACATTTTTTACGGGATTACCGCAAGCATAGAGGGGATGGTCATGCGGGCTGATGTGCCGTTTAGCGGCACGTATGCCGTACAAGCGGGCGAAATAGGTGCGTTTGAAGTGTCTGAATTTACCGCCAAAATTGTGGCTGGCGGGACATATACTGCGACGCAGCCGGGCGGTAGTCCGATTGATATGACCGCGCCTTTCTATGAAAACTCGCCGGTTTTCGATCCGTGGTCGCCTATCGGTGACATCACTTGTGAAGGTGATGAGATGTCATGGACGACGGACAACGGCATGGGCGTGTTTAATCTGGTGCGCGTCACCCCTTAACCGCCGCGAGCCGCTTG
>DAOTTP010000070.1:0-6851 GCA_034437835.1 Anaerolineae bacterium
ACATATTTTGAAAATCACCAACGTCGGATGCAGTATTTGGAGTTCCGCGAAGAAGGGTTCCCGATTGGCTCAGGCACAATTGAAAGCGGGGTCAAGCAATTCAAGCAACGCCTGACCGGGACAGGAATGCGTTGGAGAGCAGACTGCGCCGCCCGCATGGTGGTCGTGCGGGCGGCGGTTCTGGGTCGCGATTTCGATGCGCTCTGGGATTCTGCTTCCTTGCACTAACTTGAAATGCACCCTTTCTAAACCCATCACCGCCGTCGCTATCCTTCACATGGCGCAGAACAATCTTCTCAACTTAGATGAGAAGTTAGTGAACTATATTCCATTAACGCCAATCGCCGGACAAACTCCGGATGCCCGATTGAGCGATGTCACCGTTCGCCATTTACTTCATCACACGGCGGGATGGAATCGGGACATCAGTTTCGACCCTATGTTCAGTGATTTTCAGATTGCTGCCGCGCTGGGGAAACTCCTTCCGATAACGGGGACAGACATCATCACCTATATGTCTGGACGATCATTAAACTTCACTCCGGGATCGCAATATAACTACAGCAACTATGGCTATCTGTTGTTAGAGCAGCTTTTTCAAGCCCGTTCAGGCGTAAGCTACGAACAGTATGTCCAAAGCCATATCTGGACTCCGTTGGGCGTTAATCGGACAAAACAGGGGAAAACGGCCAAGAGTAAGCATCTCGCGAATGAAGTTGGCTATGTCTCAAAATATAAAGGCGTGAGTGTTTTGGATAACTCTGGGGCGCTCGTGAAATCGCCCTATGGCGCATGGAATCTGGAAAACATGAAGGCGCACGGGGGATGGGTTTCAACGGCGGTGGACTTGGTGCGCTTTGCATCCGCCTTTGATGCGCCCGCATCTAGCCCGCTCCTCAGCCAATCGTCCATCAACACCATGTTCGCTGTGCCGCCCACGGGCGAATTTGGCGATGGCTCATGGTACGGCGCGGGGTGGTCTGTTAGACCCGCCGGGGCTGGGATGAACACATGGCATTTTGGGAGTTTGCCGGGGACGTTCACCGGCCTTATCCGCCGCTCTGATGGGTTGAATTGGGCATTTTTGTTCAATAAGCGCTATGAGGGAAGCGGCACGGATAACTTCTGGGATATTGACGGGATGGTGCATCAGGCGGCAGACAGTATCGTCAATTGGCCGACGCACGACCTGTTCCCGCTGTATCTATAAGAGGCCGTTTGAATACATCCATACACAGGTAATGTGAGTGATGGTGCGGTTTGAGGCGCGTCGGATGCGTGAGTAACGAGGGTTAAAAACAAGCGGAGCGACGTTCATCACGCCCCTTGTCATCTTATTTCATTATGAACTCGTTTGATGAACTCGTTTGCGTCGTGGGCGGGCGGGGTCTATGATGAAATCATTCAGAAACTGCATGAACCTATGCCTCGCCTGACCAAACAACCAACGCCCGATATAGGTTGGCTTTGCCTTATTCTCATCACGCATTGCGCCCCGGCACATTTCACTGATTACCGCCGTGCTTGTTTCTGCTTTTGCGCCTGTGAATCATCGCCCAACAGGTCATCCAATGACATCGGCTGCGCGACAATATCATCCATCAACGCGGACAGGTCGGCGGTCAATTCGCCGTCGTTAGACATGACTTCTCGTAAGGTTTCGGTGCGACTGGCCGGGTTATACCAGCCAAACGGGTGTTCAGCCAACAAGACATCATTGGCATAGATTTTGAGCGTCCAACCTTGCGCCAGATAAAAATGGTCGCCAATCGGGAGGCGTGTGCGCGAGATGACCGCCGTTTTACCAGCGCGGAGTTCTTGTTCCTCCTCACGCCGATAGGCTACTTGCCCGGAAGAATCGACGACTTCAAAGGTCAAGCGGCCTTTGGCGGCGCGATTCGCTTTGAGTTCAGCGAACGGCTGCACATAATTGGCGGTGTCCGGCACAGCCGACTCGCGGTGAACCACCGGACGCGGCTCTGCGCCATAGACGATTAAGCCGACATCGGTGAGGGTCAGTCCAGCTTTATCGGGGTTCAGTCCGGCGCGGCGGACGGCTTCCGTCGCGTGTGGGTAAACCTGTGCTTTGGTAGATGGGCTTGCAGCGCGGGCGGTGGTCGTGGTGCGTGAACCCGTATTGCTGCGGGGTGTCGGGAGGGACGGGCGTTCAGAGGATTCTGGCTGGCGTCCCCGTGCGTAGCGGTCATCGCGCTCATCAGACCGGCGATTCGCCCGTCCGCGCCCGCGCCCGCGCTGCCGTTGATTGCCACCTTCACCCCACTGTTGTTCTTCCCACATCTGCTCGAAGCGGCGCTGCTGCTGTTCCCAGAATTGCTCCAGACGCCACTGCGGACGCTCACGCCGGATGCGGGGGGGCGTGCGTTGGCTCTGGCGCTGTGGGTTGACGCGCCGAATAATACCCCGGACGATGCCGTTTGCGATATTAAGCAACACCGCCGCTAAGATGAACGCGCCGATACCACCGTCTGTGGCTGCCGCGAATACCAACGACAGCAGAAAAATTAAACCACCAGTCATTGCAGGCTAATCCCGATCCCCCCGCCCTTGTCGGAGCAGGTCTTCAAAGGAGGCCGGACGGTCACGCCGGTCACTCAAACGGCCAAGACGCTCATCATCGGTGGGCGCGGCGGTGAATCCCAACAGACCAATCAGACGCCCATCAACATATACCTTGATGTCCCACTGCCCCATCTGTCCGGCGGGAATCCCACCCAGCGGCATGTGTTGGTCGGGGTGGAGGGTGTTTTCGCCCAACCGCAGATAGGTGTTCTCCTCATGCACGAAGCGAGATTCCCCAGACGGGTCGGTCAGTTCATAGCGCAGCCGCGCACGCCGTTCGGCCATCGCCGCCCCGACTTGGACTTGGATATACGGGCGTGCGCCGTCAAATTGATTGGAAATACTGCGCGTGCGCTCAAACGTCAGGCCGTCCTCGTCGCGGATCGAGGCAATCAGCCCGATATCTTCTAACGTCAAGCCGACCCAATCGCCACCGCCGCTGGTGGCCGCCCGGTTGAGCGCCTCTCGCGCTTGTGCCGTGCCGCGTGGTTTTTCGGTTTTCGGGATGCGTCGGCGCATCGCGCCTGCCGCGTCGAAATCGAACAGCACCAACCCAGCGATGATGGCGTATAAGCCAATAATCCCAATGCGTGCGCCCGGTGCGAGTTCGGACGCGAGGATGGCGATTGCGGCCAAAATGCTGACAATCGCAAACCAGATGCGGTCACGGCGGTGCAGACGAATCATAAGCTCTCAGTCCTTATTGTAGGGACACGGCTACTGACGTGTCCGCACTATATTAGCGTGTCCGCGTTGTTTCTATACCACAAGCACCCCAATTATACGCGGTTAGACACCTGATGGGTTCACTGACTCTGCCGCACGGGTCAAAGCCGCCCATTCATTGAGGGTTAGGGTTTCTGCGCGACGAGTCAACTCGACTCCCGACAGGCGTCCCAGTTCGGTAATCTGTGCCGATTCCCAGCGCAACGTGGCGGCGATAGAATTTTTCAGTTGCTTGCGCTTTTGACTGAAACCGGCTTTGACCATCCGAAAAAACGCCGTATCGGACGGCACATCCCACGGCGTGGTCGGGTAAGTATCGATTCGCAATAGGGCGCTGTCCACTTCTGGGCGCGGCCAGAACGCCGCCGCGTTAAGTTTCCCCGCGAAGGTCGGCTTTCCATAATATTGCACACTGACGGCCAATAGGCTCATGTCGTTGGGGCGGGCGCACACGCGCTCTGCGACTTCAAGTTGTACGGTCATGACGAGGCGGCGCGGGCGTACCGGCTGCTCCAACAGATGACGTAAAATCGCGCTGGTGATGTAATACGGCACATTGGCGACCACCAGATAATCTTCCCCAGCCAGCGCCAACGGGTCAAAGCTCAAAAAGTCGCCCCAGACGAACTCGACATGGGGCATCGCGCCGAATTGTGCCGCTAGGATGGGCTGCATCCGCGTGTCGATTTCGACGCACACGAGGCGTTTGGCGACCTTTGCCAAGACCTCGGTCAATTGCCCTGTCCCCGGCCCGATCTCTAAGACGGTATCGGTGGGCTGCACCTCTGACACCGCGAGGATTTTATCCAGCGCGTTCGGGTCGTGCAAAAAGTTCTGGCCGAGGCTTTTCTTGGGGAGGACATCATGCTGGTCGAGCAGGTTCTTGGGGTTCATAGGGGAAGTGGTCAGTTTTCAGTGGGCAGTTAGAAGTTAACAGTTTGACGTTGGATTGCATGTACAAAGCGGAAGATTTTCGTAGGGACAAGGCCAGCCTTGTCCGTTTTGCGCCCGATCCATACACCACCAAACTATGTGCGCCTATTATGCCATAGAAAATCTCATCCTCCGCGATTGGTGGTAAAATAAGCATATCAAACACTGGAGGTGTTTTAGCCATGTTCGAGACATATACAATCGCCCAAGACCTCAAAGAAGCCCAAGCGATGGTTGATTCGCTGGAATCGTATCTCAAGCAAGACCAACTGTATGGGAGCGTCGGCGGCGGATTTTTCACCTCTGGTCGGATGCCCGCCTTGACCGTCGGCTCATTGGTGATGCGGCTGCGGCGACTGCACTTGTTCACCGCACAGTTGGACGACGTGCAAATCGCTCACTTGAGCAAAATCGACGCGACTCACGAGGCCGTCCGGCGCGAATGGCATCATCATTATGAAGAAAAACTCAAGCGCGAAGCTAAGAGCCGCCTTGACGCGATGCGGACATTTTTCGAGGAAGCCAGAGATGCCAATGCCGCCCGCATCTATGGGCCAGAGGTGTTGCGCCGCACCATCACTGAAGAATGCTTGATTGCATTGGAGGAGATGAAGATTGACACATCCGACCTCCGCAAACTCGCCCGCGCCACCGACAGCCGACTGCGCTCCTACGTCACGGCCAGCACTTTCTTCTGGGATGAATCGCTAAAAGAGGCTTACCCGCCGCAACCGTTCTGGTGGTTGTATAGCGCCCCGCCCATCGCTGAACGCGGCTAGAGACTCACCAACGATACGGCGGAATCTCTGACTCGCCCTCATCGTCCGCGTCGCTCAGGAATACCGGGCGGCGCGGCGGGGGTGGGGTATTTTCATCCTCGAACAAACTCAACTGTACCCCGGCATCATCCGCGCCGTACTCGGTCAAGACGCGCATAATCAGAGCCGTATCGCTCCCTTGTGCGCGTTTATGGCGGGCAAATCTGGCCGGATGACGGTCTCCTTTTTCGCGGTTACACGGGATACAGGCCGCCGCCAGATTATCGGGCGTGTTCGCGCCGCCTCGGTGCAAGCTGAGGATATGGTCAACCTCAAAATCGGTGTCCATCAGGGCGCGACCACACCATCCGCAACGCCCGCCGCAATCCAAAATCACCCCGCGTAGGGTATCCACATCTACCGTCCCCTCAGCGCGGACGGCGCGGGCGCGGCTGTTGAGCGAAGCGGCATATTTTTTCAGGGAATCGAGGTCAAGCCGGTCACGATAGCGCATCGGGGTTAGTCTCGGTATAGGAGGGTCACAAATTTAATCGCTAAAAGGGTATTTCATCTTCATCAGATGGCGGCTTATCGATTTGTACATTATTTTTCTTCAACGTCGTTTCTATTACTTCTGTTAATACTCTCCCAAATTCTTTAAGACCTTGTGAAGAGGCTACATACTTTATATAACGCCATTGTTGTAAATCAAAGGGAACATCTAAGGAGTTTTGTGTAATCATTATAGTCTGTTTGCCTAGTGCATGAGATATTCCAAGTTCATAGAAAACATTGGCATTCCGCCCAGTACATTCAGCAATAATTATCTTTGCGGCATTTATTGCACTCCATATATCATCGACTATTGAGTGTTTAGTAAAAAAATCGTCACCTCGCTTTATCGTGAGATTTAATTCTTTAGCTGATTTGCAAATGTGATCTCGATAGACAATATCGAGGTTATTATTTTGGAAGGGCATCAACATAAAAATATCGGCCTCATACTGATTATTTGATTTGGGCAATCCAAATTGGGATGATGCTAATGTGTGTAAATTTTCTCTCCAATTATCGGGAGCTTCGAGTTTTGGTTTGATTACAACACTTATAGATCCGACCATGGTTTTTAATTCGTCTATAACACTTGAAATACTTTCTTCAAGTTTATCCTTATAACTTAATATTTCACCGTAAAATAATAAAGGTACTTCCAGATAAAGATTTCCATAGTTATCTCCTTGATAGTTATCCCATGTTAAATTAGCAATTGACTGACGCAAGACATCAACCTCTTGGGTTTTTCCTCTCTTAGACATCAATAAAGCTGCTGTTGCGATTAATTTTTCCATGTTTGACTGATTGTTATAACTCATAGACTCTCCTAAAACAGAAATCCCATAACATTTCACAAAACTAAGCATAACAAGTGTTCTGAAATTATGAAAGTCTCTTATAATGGGCAAAAAAGGAGACGATACGATGCTGACTTTTATAGAACTACTAGACGAGGTTGATAACCTGCCATCTGATGAAAAATTGCAATTGGTGCAACATATCCTCACCTCGTTAGACGTACAACAATCTCCCCAAGAAAATACGACGGAATGGCATCAATTTCTCCGTGAAACCTATGGCTCTCTACGTGACACACCCATTCAACGCTGGGAACAAGGCGATTACGAAGAACGTGAGCCGTTAGGATGAAGTTTCTGCTCGATACCAATACCTGTGTGCGAGTAACTACTCAGCCATCATTTCTTCCCTCAATTTGATGATTTAGAGCATCAAATTGGCTGAGGCACAGGGGAATCCTTCCCTCAGATGATTGGACTGAGTACCGGTTAAAACCTCGTT
>DAOTTP010000071.1:0-8772 GCA_034437835.1 Anaerolineae bacterium
TAAAGGAAACTTGCTCACTTGATTTTGAGTTGATGGTTATTCTTTCTTTCCAGTGTAGACCCTCAAACGGTAAAACTGTACAATAGTTCTGAGAAACACACACCTAATCAGAGAGAGACACCCCATGCGTGAAATCACCGTCGCCGCCGTGCAGATGAAACCCATCGCAGGCGATCTCGAAGCCAACTTGACCAAAATGACCGAGATGGTCACGACCATCGCGGCTTCTCAAAAAGTAGACATCATCACCTTCCCAGAACTCGTCACCAGTGGCAGTGAGTTGGGCGTGCGCTATCCAGAACTGGCGCAGCGCGTCCCCGGCATGGTCGTCAACATCCTGTCACAACGGGCGTCGGATTTCGGCGTGTATATCGCCTTCGGGATGGTCATGAAAGAGCGCGTCGAGAGCGTGTTGTATAACTCCGCCATCTTGCTCGGCCCCGATGGTGACCTTGTGGAAGTCTATAACAAGTTGCATCTGCGCGGTGAGGAGCGGATGGTCTTCCGCGAAGGATTCAAGTTGCCCATCTCTGAGACCGAAGTGGGCAATATCGGCGTGATGCTGGGGCATGACCTTGCCTATCCAGAGGTCGCCCGCTGCATGTCGTTGGAAGGCGCAGAAATCATCTTGACGCTGGCAAACTGGGAAGCGTCCGAGATGGGCGCGTGGGGGACATATTTGCGCGCCCGCGCCCTCGAAAACGGGATTTTCATGGTCGGGACGAACCGAGTCGGCACGGATGCGACGCTACACTATGGCGGCGAAACCCAAATCATCGGGCCGCGTGGTCAGGTCATGGCGACGCTGATTGACCACACCCACCCCGACACCGGCGAACCGCAAGACGGCTATATCATCAGCAAGTTGAACCTCGACGAAGTGCGCGAAGTACGTGAGGAACAGTTGATGATTCAAAACCGCCACCCGACCATGTACAAGAACATCGTGCGGAAGTATTAACCCAGCCAGAATTACCCCCTCTCCAACCCATTCGTAGAGGGGGTAGGGACGGCATTCTTGCCGTCCGTTTTGGGATATGTGGACGGACGCCCAGAAGGGCGTCCCTACTTTTTTACCCGTCGTTTTGTGTTAAATTACCATGCCGTCGGTGGACGTGGCAGGGCATCCCTACTTGATGACGCGCAGAACCGAAATCACCTTGCCCTGAATACGTGCGCGATTGGCAGGCACGCGGATGGCCTCCATCGTCGGGTGAGCCGGTTGCAGCCGCAACATCTCGCCCTCATGATACAGGTGCTTGAGCGTGGTCTCGCCCCGGTCTTCCAACCAGACGGCCACCATATCGCCGTTTTTGATGTTGTCCGAGGTGCGTAAAATCACGATGTCGCCCTCTTGAATCATCGCATCAATCATTGAGTCGCCCTTCACACGCAAGGCGAACACCTCAGCGGGGTCAGCACCGCCCAACATAGATTGAGCGACCTCGATTTTGCTATCCTCGTCGTTCATGAACGGGTTATCGTCCGGGATGGGCAACGGTTGACCGGCCATAATCAGACCAGCATACGGCACGCGCACCGCCGAGTTCAATGGGATGACGCCTTGACGTGACCCAGCGTTCGACATCTTTTCCGCCACCAGCTTCAGCCCGCGTGACTTGGTAGACGTGCGCGTCAGGTAGCCCAACCGCATCAGCTTATTCAGGTTGTAATTGACCACCGAGGTCGAGGCAATCCCAGTGGCTTCGCCAATCTCACGAATGGTTGGAGGGAAACCGTGCTGGATGATATGCCGTTCGATGAATTTGATGATGGCTTTCTGCCGGTCTGTGAGACGTTCGGATTTAGCGCGCATGAGTTGGTTACTCCCTCAAATAAATGGTCTGGAAAACGTGTTCTATATTGATAATAGATGAACGTGTGTTCGTATGTCAAGAAATTTGTTCTGAATCCCATGAAATGTCGCTAAATTCAGTGAATCAAGAAGCCGCTAAAGAACATTTACCACACAAACCGCAGAGCGCACAGCGTTTTTCTCTGCGGTCTGTGTGCCTCTGAGATTCGGTTTTTAATTCCGTGATTTACTGAAATCCACAGTTTCGCCTGCCCTCGCCTGAATAAAATTGACGACGCAATACGTTTAAGTTTGAATAGGTGTCGGCAGTTTGCCCCGCAGCATCCCGTCAATGGATAAGCCTTCATCAAGCAACGGCCACCAGACCGCGTTCGCACGCAGTTCTATCATGTTTTGCGCGTCTACATGAGCATTTGTCAGCCACGGATACCAGTCTAGCGGCGTGATGATTTGACGACCATCCATCAATCTCACATATAACTGACGATCAGCGATATGAGCAGAGGCGGGTTGATGAGGGTGAAGTTCTGTGGGCTTATGTCCACGGACACCGCCCCAATCTCCAACCTCAAAACTGACTTCAAATCCGTTGCGCCGACTATAATTTTCCAATAATTGGCGCACCAAAGCGCTCACAGAAGGCATATCTTCTAGTTGCGCCAACGCTTCTAGCGCGGCTTTTGCCTCGGTGGGGATTGTGATGCTTAAAACAGTTTCGTTGGGTTTTGGATTTGGCATGTCAGCCTCAGCATTAATAGGTATAGTAAGGCTAATGTGAAATGAAATTTGCTTATAGATAATCTCCAAACTCATCCGCCTCCCAGTACTAAAGTGCCGGGCTAAGGAAAAAAGTCCACTAAAGGGACTCTTTTGCCCCGACTTTTGAACCAAGCAACCCACTTTAGTGGGTTTTGCCGTGTATTAGACGGGGGTTTTAACCCTCGGCGGCGAATTGGCGAGACTTCAATCATTTCACATAAGGCGTATACTGAGACTGTAAATCAAGAGTTACCTCTTGTCAACTACAAGTGAGATAAAAAATCCCCCAACCTATTGCTAGATTGAGGGATTTTTGTGGGGCGTATGTGATCTAGTCCGAGCTTTCCGAGGTAGCGCTGGTCGGGGTATAGCTGGTCTGGTTCTTCTGACGTTGCGCTTCGCGCTGATCGTCTTCCTTACCAAAGGTCAAGACCTCACCATCTTCGGTGATGGCCTCTACCGACAAGCCGAGGCTCTGGAGTTCCTTGACCAAGACGCGGAAGCTGGACGGGATGCCCGGCTCCTGAATCTTCTCGCCTTTGACGATGGCCTCATACGTGGCGATACGCCCTTGCACATCGTCTGACTTGACGGTGAGCATTTCTTGGAGGGTGTAGGCCGCGCCATAAGCTTCCAGCGCCCAGACTTCCATTTCGCCCAACCGCTGACCGCCGAACTGCGCCTTACCACCCAACGGCTGTTGGGTGACGAGCGAGTACGGGCCGGTGCTGCGGGCGTGGACTTTATCTTCGACCAAGTGGGCCAGCTTCAGCATGTGGACGAAACCGACGGCCACCGAGTTGTCGAATGGCTCACCGGTGCGGCCATCGTACAACGTCATCTTGCCATAGTGCGGCAGCGGTATGCCGGTGGTGAACATCGCACGGTCTGCATAGGTATACAGCGTCGCGGTGTCGGCATCATCGGGGATTTGTGCGCCGATTTTGGGCGCAATCGCCTTCGTCCATTCGCGCAGTGAGACCTTGAGGGCGTTATCCTCAATGATTTCACGGCGGGCAGGGCTGACGCTCTGCGATTCGTAGAGCAACAGGTCGTCGGGGTCATAGCCCTGTTCGCGCATCCACTCCGCCATGACAGCGCGGCGGCGATAGGTCTGGCTCTCGACCAAGAGGGCGTTGTCGTAGCGCCCGCTATCCTTCAACCATTCGTGGATGTAGAGGCGGCGAACTTCTTCATCGTCCTCCAACTCTTCCTCGGAGTAGTTGTACTGCTTAATCCACTCCCAAGCGCGCTCAGTGATGACCCGCTGTGCGTGGTCAATCATCCATGCGCGACCCAATTCGGCGCGGATGTCGTTTTCGGTTGCGCCGTCGAATACCGGCGTGATGGCGCGGAAGCCGAGACGGTCAGCCGCCCAGCCGAGGTGCAATTCCAAGACCTGACCGAGGTTCATACGACCCGGAACGCCGGTGGGATTCAGGATGATTTCAACCGGACGACCATCTTCGAGATAAGGCATGTCCTCGATGCTGACCATACGGCTGATAACACCCTTGTTCCCGTGGCGGCCTGCCATCTTGTCGCCGACGGTGAGCTTACGGCGCTGCGCCACACCGACGCGCACCATCTTCTCAACGCCAGCCGGGAGGTCACGATGTTCTTCACGGGTGAAGGTCTTGACATCGACCACTTTGCCGCGTTCGCCGTGGGGCAAGCGCAAGGACGAGTCTTTCACTTCACGCGCCTGCTCGCCGAAAATGGCGCGCAGCAGTTTTTCTTCGGGGCTGAGTTCGCGCTCGCCCTTCGGGGTGATTTTGCCGACCAGAATATCGTTCGGGCCGACTTCCGCACCGATGCGAACGATACCGAATTCGTCCAAGTCCTTGAGGGCTTCCTCGCCGACGTTGGGGATGTCGTAGGTGATTTCTTCGCTACCCAGCTTGGTCTCACGCGCTTCGACTTCGTGCTTCTCAATGTGAATCGAGGTGAACTTGTCGCGGCGCAGCATTTCTTCGCTGATAAGTAGCGCGTCTTCATAGTTGCCGCCGTCCCAGCACAAGAACGCCGCGAGGACGTTGTGGCCGAGCGCGAGGCTACCTTGGAAGGTCGAACTGCTGTCGGCCAGCACCGTGTCTACCTTGACCTGTTGCCCCTTGCGGACAATCGGCTTCTGGTCGATACAGGTTGACTGGTTGCTGCGCTGATATTTACGCAACTTATAGGCGTGTTCCTCGCCTTGCAAGTCGCGCACGACGATCCGATCACCCTGCACGCTGATGACTTCGCCATCTACGGAGGACTTGAGGATTTGACCGCTGTCCAGCGCGGCCGCGGCTTCCATGCCGGTGCTGATGAGCGGGATATCTGGGTCGAGTAGCGGAACGGCTTGGCTCTGCATGTTCGACCCCATCAAAGCGCGGTTGGCGTCGTCATGCTCAAGGAACGGGATGAGCGCGGCGCTGATACCCACGATTTGACGCGGTGCGATGTCGATATAATCGACGCGGTTAGCCGGCAACAGTTTGAAGTCTTGGTTCAAACGCGCCGAAACACGCGGCGTAGACACCTGACCGAGTTCGTCTACCGGGGTGTCGGCCTGCGCGATGACGAAGTTGTCCTCGGCGTCGGCGCTCAGGTAGATGGTCTCGCCGGTCATGAACGGCACAACTGGCACGTCCTTGATGCTGCTGCGGCGCATCGCCTTGATTGCGGTGTCATCAATGATGCCGCCGTCTTCAACGATGGTATCACCGCCTTTGGTTTCGATGTCCTCACGCGCTTTGCGACCCGGCAGACGGGGGTCATCAATGCTCAGGACTTTCAATACGCGGCGGTACGGCGTCTCGATGAAGCCGTAGTCATTGACGCGGGCATAGCTGGCGAGACGACCAATCAGACCGATGTTCGGGCCTTCCGGCGTCTCAATCGGGCAAATGCGCCCATAGTGGCTATGGTGAACGTCACGGACATCGAAGCCTGCGCGTTCGCGACGTAGACCACCCGGCCCAAGCGCGGAGAGGGTGCGCTTGTGGCGTAATTCGGCCAGTGGGTTGGTCTGCTCCATGAACTGTGACAGTTGCGACGACCCGAAGAACTCGCGGATGGCGGCCACAATCGGGCGGATGTTAATGAGCGTGCTGGGGGTCGGGTTTTCTTGTTCCTTGACCGACATACGCTCTTTAATCACGCGCTCGGCGCGGCGCAAACCAACGCGCAACTTGTTCTGAATCAACTCACCGACGGTTTTGACGCGGCGGTTGCCGAGGTGGTCGATGTCGTCCGCGCCGAACACATCATTATTGATGTTAATCATGCGCGCAATCAGGCGGATGATGTCCATTTTTGTGATGGTACGGACGCGCTGTGGGATGATGTCCACGAGGCCGAGGCGCTTGTTCAGCTTATACCGCCCGACGCGCTCTAGGTCATAGCGGCGCTGGTCGAACAATTGCTGCTCAAGATACTCGCGAGCATTTTCGAGCGTCGGGGGGTCGCCCGGACGCATC
This sequence comes from Anaerolineae bacterium, assembly GCA_034437835.1. GTDB lineage: Bacteria > Chloroflexota > Anaerolineae > Aggregatilineales > Phototrophicaceae > Flexicrinis. The sequence continues at coordinate 6,043 of DAOTTP010000071.1, forward strand.
TTCTTATAGAACTCAATCAAGGCCAATTCCGCAATCGGCATTTCCTTGCGGTTGTCCTTTGCCCAATCCGGCTCTTGCTCCAGCGTCTTTTTAATGAACTGGTGAGTCTCGTGGGTGTCAATGTCTGCATAGAGGGCGAGGATTTCCTCGTCCGTGCCGAGCTTCAGGGGCGTCTCTACCCCCAGCTTGTCGGCGGCGTCTTGAACGGCGGCGAGTGCGCGCAACAGCACGGTCACGGGGACGGTACGCTTGCGGTTGAACTTCAGCACCAGCGCGTCGCTCTTGCGGGTCTCAAATTCCATCCACGCGCCACGGTCAGGGATGAGCTTGGCGGCGGCCATCTTACGACCCGTACCACGGTCTTCCTCGGCCTCGAAATAGACGCCGGGGGAGCGAATCAGCTGGCTGACAACCACACGTTCAGTCCCGTTAATGATGAACGTGCCTTTATCGGTCATCAATGGTAATTCACCCATAAAGATTTCGGAGATGATGACATGATCCCCTGCCTCTTTATTGACCAACGCAACTTTCGCATACAGCGGGACGGTATAGCTCATGTCTCGCTCTAGGCACATCTCGCGTGTGTTCTTAGGTTCCTCATACCAAAACTTGAGGCCAAACTGCTGTGATTCGGGGTGATTGGACGGGAAATACAGCTTGAGATTGCCATTGTAGCTCTCAATCGGGCTGATTTCGTCGAACAATTCCAACAGACCCTCTTTCAAGAACCATTGGAACGATTTGAGTTGGATGTCAATCAGGGAGGGCAAATCCTGAACATCCATCGTCCGGGCGTAGTTTTTCGTGTTGAAATATTCGTTATTCAAGTCCGCTCCTTACTATGGAACGCTGCGCCGACCCGATACGCTCAGGCGGTAAATAGAGACACAAAAAGGCGGTTTTTGGGTAAACCGCTGAGTCGGGGATGGTGGGGGGATATCGACTGTGATCTGGGTGTCTCATTTTGAGCCAGAACGCATCTATTCGGAAAATGCGTAATTTATAGTATACGCCCCTCGTTCCCCAAGTGTCAAGCGCAACAGATGTTCTACTCGCGCAATTCCATCTTCAATAATTTGGTTTTTGCCAAGATTGGCAGGCATGATGACCGGTGTACCATATTCACTGTAATCACTGGCATGTAAATCACTCCCAAATGGACCGGTGTTCACAGAACCATTTGTGAGAGTGCATAACTCACCTATGGTCGTCGTCGTCCGTCCATCACTCATACCCCAACCCTTCTAAATTCTCGCGGAACATCGACTCTAAGCGGCGGCAAAATCTCTGCTGGCTCATGCCGGTAAGTTTTCATCAGGCGGTAATTCCGCCAGCAGCGCCTCGACACGGGCGCACAGTGGCATTACATCTTGAACCGCTTCCCAAACAAACTCAAGGATGATCTCATCGTAATTGTGGGCAAGAAAATCACGAAAACCAGCCAGTTTTCGCCAATCAATTTGAGGATTAGCCTCGCGAAAATCAGCGGGCAGGCGTTTGACGATTTCCCCAACCACCTCATATACGCGAATGACCGCAAATTGTGCCATTTCATCGTCGTAAAAAGTATCACGGCCTGCTTGAGTGAAGGTTGTGACTTTATCCAGATAATCGCGTAAATCGGTAAGCAAATCGCGCTTACTTTTGGAACGGCTCATAGAGGAATCGCTTCCTCACGCACGGCGGCTGTCACTTTTCCAGCTTGTGGATGATCGGTCAACAAATCAACCTCACAACCCAGCAGGTCTTGCAAATCTTGCCATAACCCGATCTGGTCAAAAATATTGCTGCCCGCTTGAAATGTCACGAGAATATCCACATCACTACTGGGCGCAGCATCACTGCGTGCCACACTGCCAAACACCCGTACATTGAAGGCGCGATGTTTGGCGGCCAGCGCGATAATCTCATCACGACGGGCGAGTAGGTTTTCGAGCGTTGGAATGTCGTCTAAAATGCGGTCAGTCATAGCCTAACCTCGCTAAATTCTCGCGGAATAAGGACTCTAAGCGGCGGCAAAATCTCTGCTGGCTCATTCGGGTTCTTCATCAGGCGGTAATTCCGCCAGCAGCGCCTCAACCGCTACGCGCAAAGCGGGTAATTGTATCAATGCGTCCCAAAGTAAGGTTAAATCAATGTCATCATAGCGGTGAATCAAGATATCACGCATCCCTTTCACCTCTTTCCACGGGATATGGGGTTGTTTTTGTAAAACGGTTTCCGGTAGGCGCTTGATAATCTCGCCCAAAACCTCGTAAGATTTTCGGACGGCCAATTGGGTCTTAATGTCTTCCAGCGCTTCAGGACTATCAACATGGAATGATTCTAGGTAGCTGATATATTCCAGCATATCTTCGAGATATTGCCTGTGCGACTTCATAAGTTCACCACATCGCGCAGGATGTTCTTCCGCAGTCGTTCACGCATCCGGCTATGGTCAGATAACACATCGACGTTACGACCCAACAATTCACACAAATCTTGCCACAGGCCGGATAGGTCATACAGGCTCGCGCCGTCTTCAAATTTCACCAGCAAATCAATGTCGCTCTCCGGTGTGGCGTCCCCGCGTGCTACGCTGCCGAACACCCGCACATTGAAGGCGCGTCGTTTGGCGGCCAGCGCGATAATCTCATCACGACGGGCGCGTAGGTTTTCGAGTGTTGGAATGTCGTCTAAAATGCGGTCAGTCATAGCCTAACCTCGCTAGGTTTTCTTTAATTATAC
>DAOTTP010000072.1:0-2801 GCA_034437835.1 Anaerolineae bacterium
AGCTCACGATCAAGCCGCGCCGATTGGGAGAGGTCGGCGAAGCGGGCAGTAAAATCGTCGGCTCATTAGGCATGGCCGGTGGTGGCGTCTTATTCGCCGGTGTAATGACTGGATTGGGATTGGATGCGGGGGTGAAAGGTGTGCCGGACTGCTGTTTTGCCAATTTGAACGTGAAATAATTGCTGCTATCCGCCTGAATCGCGCTCACCGCCGACGCAAACGCCTGCGCGAATTGGGTGCAGTTGGGGAAGCGTTCGGCGGGATTTTTTGCCAACGCCCGTGCCATCACCAAAATCAGGCTGGACGGCACATCGGGGCGAATCGTATTTAAGGGAGTCGGTTGCTCGTTTTCGATTTTGTACCATAAGGATGGCACGCTGTCGGCCTCAAACGGTAAGCGTCCGGCCACCAGTTGATACATCGTCACCGCCAGCGCGTATTGGTCAGCGGCGGGCGTCAAATCTCGCTTCGTCCACTGCTCCGGCGGCATATAATTGGGCGTCCCCATCGCCATATTTGTGCCGGTCAGGTTGGTCGCGTCGTTCAGCAGTTTGGCGATCCCGAAATCGACGATGAACGCTTGTCCCTGATTGTTGAACATGACGTTTTGCGGCTTAATATCACGGTGGATAACGCCTTGTGCGTGGGCGTAATCCAATGCGCCGGCAAGCTGTTCTAATAGTCGAGCGACCTCTGACAAACTGGCGCGGGGACGGCCTTGCTCAACCGCCTGCTTGATACGGTCAGACAGCGACCCGCCGGTCAGGTTTTGCATGACCACATAATTAATGTCGCGGTCAATGCCATAGTCATATACGCGCACGATGTGGCTGTGTTCAAGTCCGGCGGCGGTCTTGGCCTCGCGGATGAATCGCGCCTGAAAATCCGCGCCAGCGCTGACCAGATGCACGACTTTCACCGCGACTTCTCGGCTAAGGGAGTGGTCATAAGCGCGATAGACTGCGCCCATCCCGCCTGAACCCAACAAGTCACGCAGTTCATATTTGCCGAGCTTTTGACCGGATGACAGTTGAGACATGGTGGCTGACCTATAAGATACATAAGAATATGATTTTATGATAACACAATTAGAGGAAATAAAAAAAACAGGATAGCGTGGTCTGGCGAAAATCAGATTTTTGCATGGCGGGCGGGGAAATACAAATGGGCGGGGCCATTTCCCCGCCCCTACCAAAACCGCGTGGTTCGTAGGGGCGCACCCATGTGTGCGCCCGCCAACCACGACATTTTGCACTCACTTGAAATGCACACGGTCGAATCAAACGACATGGGTCAGGTCAAATCAATTCCCCCATTCGCACCATCTCGCACACGGCCAGCAGATGCGGATGAAGCGGCTCATCACGCGGGATGAACGGCACGCGCTGGCGAATCCGCGCATAAGCCGGGGCTGTCCCGACCCCTAACGGCGCATCTGCGCTCAAATCCTCGCGCCGGAAATCGACCCCTTGCGCCGCCGACATCAACTCAATCCCCAAAATCTGCTCGACATTGACCGTGATTTGGCGTAGCTTCAGCCCCGCCGTCACGCCCATGCTCACATGGTCTTCGACATTGGCGCTGGTCGGGATGGTATCGACGCTGGCCGGGTGTGCCAAAACTTTGTTCTCGGTGGCGAGCGCGGCGGCGGTATATTGCAAAATCATGAAGCCGCTGTTCAAGCCGCCCTCACGGGTCAAAAACGGCGGCAGCGTGTGGGTGTTGCTGGCCTCGTCAATCAGGCGCATGATGCGCCGTTCACTGATGTTGCCCAATTCGGCCACCGCAATCGCCAGATAATCCAGCGCAATCGCCAGCGGTTCACCGTGGAAATTCCCGCCCGAAATCACCTCGATGCCGCCGTCATCGTCGATGAAAATCAGCGGGTTATCCGTGACGGCGTTCAGTTCAATCTCAAAGACCCAGCGGGCATAGGCGATGGCGTCGCGTGCCGCGCCGTGAACTTGTGGGATGCAGCGCAACGTGTAGGCGTCTTGTACGTTGGTCGAGCTTTTATCGCGGGTGAAGGCGCTCCCCTCCAACAACTGCCGCAAGTGAGCCGCACACTCTTGCTGACGCGGGAAAGGGCGCAAGGCATGGATGCGGGCGTCAAAGGCCAACGTTGTGCCGTGTAACGCCTCTAAACTCAGGCAACCGGCGAGGTCTGCCGTCCGGCTGATGCGCTCCGCCCGCGCCGTAAGTAAGACGCCGAGCGCGGTCATCAGGGTCGTGCCATTGGTCAGCGCGAGTCCCTCTTTGGCCGCCAACGTCAGGGTTGATAATCCGGCGGCGTGCATCGCGTCCGCGCCGGACATGACCTTACCGTGATATTCGGCCACGCCCTCGCCAATCAACGGCAGCGCCATGTGACTCAGCGGGGCTAAATCACCGGACGCGCCGAGCGAGCCTTTTTCGGGGATGACCGGATGCACCCCGGCGTTGAGCATGTCGAGCAAGGTCTGAACCGTCCCGCGCCGGATGCCCGAATGTCCACGGGCGAGCGTGTTGGCACGAATCAACATCAGGGCGCGGGTGGTCGGCGTGTCTAGTGGGTCGCCGAGTCCGACGGCGTGCGTGACCAAGATATTGCGCTGCAACAATTCCACTTGGTCACGCGGGATGACGCGATCTTTGAACGCGCCAAAGCCGGTGGTGATCCCGTAGATGATACGCCCCTCATCCAACATCTGTTGAACGGCGGCGGCGGCGCGGTCAATCCTGAGCGCCGCGTCCGGGGCGATTTCGACTCGCGGCGCGCCCGCCCCGCCATAAGCCACCGCGAGGACAGCTTCAATCGTGAG
>DAOTTP010000073.1:0-6259 GCA_034437835.1 Anaerolineae bacterium
GGGTTCCACTTCACATCCAGCGGACGACTGCCGCCGATGTCGCCGGTCAGGAATTCCCCGTTTTGGTTGACAAGGCGCATCGCCCCGTTCATATCGCCAGCCCGCCCCAACCCGACCAACCCACCGTTTGACTGCACCGCGTTCTGTACCCACAATTGACCAGATGCGGCTGCGGCTTGGAAATCTTGACCATCTAGCCCCACTGTGCCGAACACCACCCCGCCAATACTGCTGCGCCCGCTGACGACCAGTCGCGTCCCGTCAGATGTCCAATCGGTGTATTCATAAGGAATCATGTGGCCGCGTTCAGAGCGATTCGTGCCGCGCTCTAAGACCAACGCGCCCATCTGCCCGTTAAAATTACCATCGTACATAAAAGTACGCGCCAAAATACGCTGGCTGTCCGGCGACCAGACCACCGAGGCCGCGTACCAGTTATACGGTGCGCCCACCGGCTGCACCATCCCACACCCCGGCGCACCGGGGCGGCAGTTAATCAGCACTTGAGTCGGGCCGACGCCGCCCGGCTCATACCACCATACGCCATCACTGCCTTGCTTCTGGTCAGGGTTATCAATCACCAGCGCGACAAAGCGTCCGTCGGGCGACCATGCCGCATCCGTCACCAATTGGTCATTGGCGGCGCGAGATTCGGGATAGAAGCCCGTGAATGGCGCGGGCAAGTCCTGACTCTGACCGTTCACAATCAGCGAATAAAATCCGAGGACATCGGTGGTCAGATATTGGCTGGGATCACGCGGGTTACGCACAAACAGCGAGAGTTCACCTTGTGTCGGGAGGGTGAACGCTGACTCAACACCATTTCCCAACGCGAATCCGCGTGGGACGCCCACGTCGGACGATGGCGGTATCAAAATCGACGAGAGCGCGAGAGTCGGCGGCGGGTTGACGTTTGCCACAGTGGGTGCGGGCGTTGGGGTAGCGGGCGCAAATTGTGTCGCCTCGCCTTGTACCGGCGTCTGAGATGGGATTCCGCCTTCTGGCGTGGGCTGGTCTGGAGCGAGCGTCACAAAAATCGGCGTGACATCCAACGTCGGGGCGACCTGTAAGATTAAAGTTGGGGCGATTTGCGGCACAGTGGGCGTCACTGTCACCGTATCAGTTGGGGAAGGAATCGCCGTCCATGTGAAGGCTGGTGTCACGAAAAATGGGTCAATCGTCGCGGTAGACGTCTGACCCGCCGTCGCGCTGGCTGAAGGCGCAGCCGTAATGGTGTTCGACGGCTGTGCGCTGGCCGTTTGGCTGACCGTCACCGTCGGTTGCGGTGTGGCCGATAAAAACGGCGTGACGCTGGCGGTCACAGTCAGAGTCGGAGTGAAGGTCGGGGTCGGCTCTGGCGTTAGCGTGTCTGTTGGGGTCGGGCTGAGGCTAGGCGTGACCGTCGGAGTCAACGTCAGGGTTGAGGTCGGAGTCGGGGTACGGGTACTGGTCGGCTCAAAACGCGGCAGTGCGGTATTGCTCGGTTGCACGGTGACGGTTGGGGTATCGGTTGGCGCGGGCGTGAATGTCTCGCTCGGTTCATGGGTCACTGTAAGAGACACGACAATGGTATGGGTCGGAGTCGGGATGGGCGTGCGAGTCGCGTTGAGCGCGATTTGAGTCGGCGGCGTTGGGGAAGCAGTGCGAGTCGGCGCAACTGTCGGCGTGGCCTGCGGCAGCGGACGCCCAGCGCACGCACTCAGCACCAGCGCACAGATGATTAGCCCGATGCGACGCAGCATGTTTCCCCACCCTGTTTAACCGAAAATACAATATTAGTATAACCCAGCGGAGGGATACGCTTGCACAACGGCAACGCTACGGCAGGTCGCCGCGTAGAAACCCTATCGCGCTCATCGCCAGAATCGTCAGCCCAACCGCCCACGTCAGCCGCCAGCCTCGCGCCCAGCCCCGCCAGACCATTAACGCGACGACGGCGAAAATCACCACCGAGGCGGCCATCCCCATCCCCTGTGTGCGCCAACGAGGAGCGAGCATCCCGTAATCGCCCGGTGATTCCCAGACCCATATCGGCGCGTAATCCGCAAGGTTTGCGACTTCAGTACCATACGCGCAGGCATTGGCTTCACACGCCCACCACCCGCCAAACATCAACACGGGGACAGCCAACGCCGCCGCATCTAACAAGGCGCGAGGGTCACGCCCACACAGTTTCGCCATCAGCCAAACCCCAGCGATTCCCCCCACCAAAGCGCCGCCCCATCCCAGTCCGCCCGCCCGTAAATCGGTGATTTCCCCCGTGGCTGTGCTGAAGTAATTCCAGTGCAGTGCGACGTGTTCCGCCCGTGCCAAAATCAAGCCTAATGCCAGCCCCGCCAATGCACAATCGACCACAATTGCCCAGCGCCAACCGACCCGTTGCACTTGCCATCCGGTCAGCACAACCGATAACAAGAATGAAACTCCCATTAAGGCCAAATAAGATGGCAAGTACCACCCCAACACTGATGCACCAACCCCATCAACCCCAAATAACATGACAATTTCCCCCGCGTTTTAGCACATTTGAACGACAAAAAAGGTTATGAGTGGTTTGTAACAAACGATGCGTAATGCCTTCAACCGGCCTATAATTGACTTACAGTTAATTTCACCTTTAATCTAGGCATGGGACTTCTGATGCAAAATCCGACCCTCATTGTACTGGCTGGTGGCGCATCTTCACGGTTATGGCCGCTGCGTGAAAAGTCATTGTTGCGCTTTGGAGCGCACCCTCTGTTAGTCGAACAGCTACGCCGCTATCAGGCGTTAGGCTTCACCGAAGCCGTCTTGGTCGGCAACCCCGATAACGCGAACATCCTACGTGATTTGGCCGCTGGGATTGAAGGTCTGCACACACAAGTCGTCATCCAGCCAGAAGCCAAAGGCATGGGCGACGCCCTCTTAAAGACCGCGCCCGCCCTCGCGCTCAACCCGCGCACCGCCATTTATATCACCCAAGTCCACGATGTTACCGACTTGTCGCTGCATGAATCCGTCCTCGCTGCCTACCATGATAACCCATCGGCCTCGTATATAGCGGGCGTGGAGCGCGAAGATTATTTCCCCGGTGGGTATTTGGTGGTTGATGGCGATGACCGCATCACGGGCATTATCGAAAAACCCGGCGCAGAGAATCGCCCATCGACTCTGGTCAATCTGGTCGCGCACATCCATAACGACGCGGCACGGTTGCTAGATGAGATCGCCCGCCAATACGGGCTGGCGGCCACACCGGACGATCACTATGAACGAGCGATGGATGTCCTAATGAAGGAGTCGGTTTTTAAGGTCGTGCGCTATGTCGGCCCGTGGAATGCGCTCAAATATCCGTGGCACGTCTTGGATGTGATGGACTATTTCCTGTCGCGGATTCAAGGCCAAACCATCCACCCAACCGCATTCATCCATCCCAACGCCAGCATCAGCGGCAACGTCATCATCGAGGAAGGCGCGAAAATCTTCGCGGGCGCGGCGGTGGCTGGCCCCGCCTATATCGGTAAAGGGGTCATCGTCGGGAACAATTCGCTGGTTCGGGCGTCTATGGTTATGGACAGAGCCGAGGTCGGGTTCACCACCGAGGTAGCCCGCAGTTATGTGTCTGAGCGCTGCGCGATGCACGCCTGTCGCGTGTTGGACAGCGTTTTTGCGCCGGGGGTGAACTTTTCGGCGGGGTGTACCACCGCCAATCTGCGTATGGATCGCGGGGTCGTGCCGATGAAGGTCAAAGGCCAGAAGATGGACACTGGCCGCAGTAAACTGGGCGCGGTGATTGGGCAGAACGCATTCCTCAGCGTCGATGTGATGACCATGCCGGGGGTCAAAATCGGGGAAAATGCACAAGTCGGCCCCGGCGTGCATGTATATCAAGATGTGTTAGAGGGTCAGCGCATTGTACTCCGCCAACAGTTGGAGATATCGAGACATGACGATTAAAAGACAACTACCGGTGATATTGTTGGGGTTGATGCTGATTGTGGGCTTCTCGGCACACGCCCAGCGCGATTATCTGCCGTCCTATCGTGTCGCCCAAGACCTCGCGTATAACTCTCGCTATCCAAAACAAGTGGTGGACGTATTTTTGCCCGATGGCGACTCCCGCCTAACCGACTCTGGCTATCCGGTAATTTTCATGATTCACGGTGGCGGTTATGTCACCGGCAGTAAAGCGATTATGACCCCCATCGCCGACTATTTCGCTGGAGAGGGTTTCGCAGCCGTCACGCCCAATTACCGTCTAGGGACTCGCCCCGGCCCGATTGAAGATTTGGCTTGCGCCTTAGCGTGGACGATTTCCAACGCCGATGTGTATAATTTTGACCTCAGCCGCTTGGTCATTTTGGGAGAATCGGCGGGCGGTAACGCAGCCGCGCTCATTTCTGCCCATGATGACCTCGCCCGTTTCACCACCGATTGTCCCTCTCACCTCCCCAGCCGTGTCGAATTTGCCGCCGTCATCCCCTATTATATGTACGGCGATATGACCACCTGTGAGGCGGCCTGTATTTTACTCAAACAGGCGACCAGTTTTTACCTCGGTGAGCCGATTCTGTCGTATACGCCCAACCAGATGCGCGACATCTGGGGCGATACCTCGCCGTTGGTCTGGATTGACGGCAGCGAAGCCCCCACGATGGTGATTCATGGTCAACAGGACGACATCGTACCCATCAGCGAGGCTGAACATTACGTCGAGGTCTTGTCCGCCGCCGGTATCCCCGTCGAGACGGTGTATATCCCAGATGCGATGCACGGCTTCATCGAGCGCCTGACCACCGAGCCGTCCCGCATCGCCCGTGAAGCGGTGCTGGCCTTCCTGAATCGGGTCTTAGCGCCGGTACAATAAAATCATGCAATCAAAACGCCCTGTCCAAAATCTAGTGACAGGGCGTTTTTTTGTGAACTTGAGAAGTGAGGCGCTCTAGCCTAAAACGCCGGTCTGAACACCACCCGATACGACGATTGCGTTTGCGCCCCAGTCGCATCGAAGCAACCGGACGAAATCATCACGTCTGAGGGGTCGCTCAACCCCGGCATATCGACGGTATACGAGATGTCCGGCGTCATATCGAAATCGGCATAATCTGCCCCGCGCCCGGGTTTCACGCCGCTGATGAACAAACTCTCGCCGCCATTCCAGCGGGCGCGCACGCGCTGACCCGGCAACGACGCACCGCCCGTCTCTTGGACATAGACTTCGATAATGGCGGGAAAATCCGCGTCGCAAAAACGCTCTTGGCGCACAATCGCAAACTCTTGCTGCGGGGCAACCGTTGGGGCGACCCGCACTGTCGGGGTTGGCGTCACGCCCTCGGTGAATCCATCCGGCGTGGCGGTCTTGGCGGGCGGCGGCGGCAGAGTCGGGGTCGCGCCAATCATCAAATCAAAGGTCGGGGTCGGCTGAGGGGAAAGTGGCATCACTTGGTCGGCACACCCACTGCGCCCCTGAAGTTGATAAAAGTTCATCATCGCACGGATGGCGTGGTCTCCGCCCGATTCAGCCACATAGCCGGTGCGGGCGAGATTACAAGCCACCACCGCGACATGCTCAATCGGGTCGCCTTCGATTCGCAGTTCCAACAGACGATTCACCGCTTTGCTCAGGTCGCTATCATGGGCATAGGCCAACATAATCGCAACAATATAATCGGCTTGCCCTTGCTCATTCAACTGCCACGGCGCGGTATTCTGTTCCTCAACCGGCGCAAGCTCCCACGCGATGTATAATCCGCCGGCAATCCCAGCAATCAGCCCGATAATCAGCACAGTCATAGAGATTGGGCGGCGCGGACGGTAATACCGACTGGAGCGCGGCGGGCGGGCGCTAGATTCCGGCATCGTCATGGCGTCCCTACCGGGCGATATTGGTCAAATAGCGGCGAGGTACGCCCCAAGCCTTCGCTGAGGGCAATCAACGCCTGAATCTCTAACGGCGTGCCAGAGTTGGTGATATAGCGCTCGGCTTGCAAGAACACATATTCCGGCACATTTTCCACGCCCAACACGCGCAACCGTTGAACCGCCCCTACCGCGTCGGAATCAGACTGGAAACCCTGCGCGACCATGACGGCGTAGCTGTCCTGATATTTAGGGTCAAGCGCAGTTATCGGGCTGCTGAGGTATTCCACTGGGAACTGTACCCAACCGAGGTACAGCCCAAGCGCCAAACCCAGCACCGCCCCTAAAATCAACGAGATTAAAAATCGCAGCATAGCCCGCTCACATAACAATCATCCCAACGTGCAAGCATACACACACT
>DAOTTP010000074.1:0-9737 GCA_034437835.1 Anaerolineae bacterium
CACATGGACAGGACGTGTCCATACAGCCGAACGTAGTGCCTCTGCCTGCGCCTTATGGCAAGGGTAAGTGCAAGCGTGCTGTAGAAGCTGCGCCGCTTTAGCGGCAGCAGAGCGTCACTAGAATTAACGCTGGAATAGGTTAAGCACATAATCAACCGATAGGCCATTGGCTTCCAAAGCGGTCTTGAGTTTGCGGCGGGCATCATGCAGGAGTTTATACAGGGCGTTGCGGTTGGTGTTGAGTTGTTCCGCGACCACATCCATCGGCACGCCGCGCAACGCGACGGCCTCCAACGCCTTATACTGCCTATCGGTCAGCGACTCGGTGAGCAACGCCATCACGCGACCAAGCGTATCGGCTTGCTCGGCGGCGCGTTCTGGCCCAGTCGGTGGTTCGCTGATGAGGCTGGCCTCGGCGGGCAAGGTTTCACCCTCAGCGGTCAGGTTATCGAGGCTGAAATCCCGATAGCGGGCGCGGCGCAGTTCGGAGATAGCGATGCGCGTGGCGATGCGATTCGCCCACGTCGTAAATTGACTCTCCCCACGGAAATGATGTAAGTTGTTCAGCACGCGCATGACCGTATCTTGCGCGAGGTCTTCGGCCATCTGCTGAAGTTCTTGCTGCGGGGTGTCGCGCAGGTCGCTGCGCTCTTGGCTCAGGTAATAGTAGATGCTGCGCTGTACCCTGACGCGCAAATCGCCCAGCGCATCGGGTTGGCGTGGGCTGCCGTCAGTGAGGTCAGACAACCACTCCTCATTGGTGCGCTCTTTTGCGCGTTCGGTCATGCGTGCTACCCCATGCTTAGCAGCCGTCGAATCGTCAGCGCGAGGTGCAGCGCAAGCCGAGTCTCTGGCCTATCGAGGTCAATGCCCGCAATTTCGTTGATACGGTTCATGCGGTAGAGCAAGGTATTGCGGTGGACAATCAACTGTTCGGCGGTCTGGCTGAGGTTGCCGTGACAGTTGAAGAAGGCCTCAAGCGTCTTAATCAGGTCGGCGTTCTGGCGCTGGTCATATTCTAACAGCGACCCCAGCGTTTGCTGACAAAAATCCTTGAGCATCTCGGTATCGCTCAAGTTCAAGATGAGTTGATAGACGCCCAAATCGCCAATATACAGCGGCGTCTCGGTCTGCAAGCGGCGGGCGAGGTCGAGCGCTTGGCGGGCATCGCGGTAACTGCTGCGCCAGCCGGACACCTCACGGGCGACTTGCCCCAACCCGACGGCGACTTTATTCGACGGGAATTGGCGGTGAATTTCTTCCGTGAGAGTCTTGGAGAGCTTCAGGCTGGAATCAATCGGGTGGTCGCCAGTCGTGGCGTGGAACATCAAGACTTCGTTCTCGGTCTCGCGCATCCAGACCAGCGCTTGCGCCCGCTGATTGCTAATCACGCTGTTGACCAACGTCTCTAGGCGGCGCAATGACGGGATTTGACGCTCGGAGTGATGCCACGCCAATAATACGGCCAAATGCGGCACGGCCATATCGTGGTCGAGGCGTTCGCCTTGTTTGACGGCCTCTTGCTGGCTGACATCCCCGACCAATAGGCGCTCTAAGAATGACCCGCGCAGGCGTTTTTCCGCCTCGCTGACCGCTTTGACCTTCGCCATTTCGAGTCCGCAAGCCGCCGCGCCATGTTCCGCCATCAGCGCGTCGATTTCGTCCAAATCGGTTTCGATGCCGATAATCGACAAGAAACCGCGCCCCATTTCACTGGTAATCACGGGCGCAATCAAACGCGCCAGCCCCGGCAGGCTCATCGCCTGTAGAATCCCCGGCGCTTCGATGTCCGCCACTTTGGTGCGGTCTTGCAATTCAACCGGCAGATTGCGCGGATCACGCAGGAAGCCTTCGATGCTATCCCATGCGCCGACCAATTGCGGGTGCGGCTTACTGACCATCACGCGCAAGTTTTTATCTTGCAACACCACGGCCTTATTGGTCAGCCGTGCGATGACTTCGATGAGTTCATTCAGCCCCTCGTTGCGGGCGATGATTTCCGTCAATTGCCGATAGATTTGCTGGCCGCGCCGTTCAAGCTGGCCTTTATGGTCTACCAATAAGCTGATGGTCGAACGCTCGACAAGGCGGGCGCGACTGCTAGAGGGCAAAATTAGCACCGGCACGCTATAGGCTTTGGCCTCGGCCAGCGCAGACGGTGAAACCGTCTCAAAAAAGGCCAGCCCAGCCAGTTTTGCCTCGGCAGCCCAGCGCACCAACTCGACATCGGTTGTCCGGCGGATACCGCCCGACTCTTGTGGGGAGACGAGAATCAGCTCGCCCGACTGCACTTGTTTGTGCAGCGGGTCATCTTGAGGGTACAACACTGATACCCACGCCACCGGGCGCGAGAGCAGTCCTTCGCCGGCCAGCACCCGCGTTTCGAGGGGGAGTGCCAGCTTGCGGCAATCTTCAAGTGTCACACGGTTAGAGGAATCCGTCTGTACGTCCACAGTCCCGTCACGACCTTATCGTTACATCAAAAAAACAAAATTACTGGATGAGTTATGTTCTGAAAAGTTGGCTGTTTCTAGGGTATGCCAAGTGTATTTCATCCCTCATCACTTCACTTCGGTTATGTCTCGCCTGTGATGACGCCGAAACCAATCACGGCGGCGAACACCAGCAGGCAAAACCCGGTCAGGTCTTGTAGGGGGTTCATATACAGCCCGTAATAGGCTGTGGCGAGCATTAATGCTCCGCCAATCCATGTCGCCGGAGAGACGCGCCAACGTTGGGCGTATTGATAGAAGCCCGACCCCAGCAAAATCAGCGCCCCGGCCACCGGCGCAAACCAATTTGGCAGATTTTCGGCAAAGGAAGAATCTTGGGTCAGGTAGAGCAACGCGAACACGCCGACCAACAACATCCATGTGATGCGTTCGACCCGCGCCTCAGCCATGCTTTTACGCCGACTGCCGTAACCGCTGTTGTTGCTACGATTGCTGCGCCGAGAATTGCCGTTCCTACGGCGACGGCTATTGGTGTTGTAGCCATCATCGTAATAGTCATCCCGCCTAGAGCGACGGCCCATAACATCCCCTTTAACCAGAACAATCGGTTCAGCCTTCAGTGTAACATGCGTTGAGCTATTTTACAGTATGTTAAGCGCAAAAGGGCAAGGTGCAGGGAAAAACGCGCCCTGTACCTCACACCTTATAAACGCGGCCTTCGGCGGCACGTAACAAACGGTCACGGATGGCCTCACCCAACCCAGCCCCGCCCAACAGAGGCGCGAGGATGACATCAACCCCCTGAGCATCTAGCGCTCGCATCGCGCCGAACAAGACGCGGGCGATGGCTGCGCTGTCGTCACGCCTACCTAGCGCGATAATCCGCACGCCCAATTGTGTAAAGTATGGCGCGTCCTCGTCCCCAGCCAATACCCCGACCTTGCGCCCGTTCGCCAGATAACGCTGGGCGGTATCGGTGATGGCGTCGCGGATGGATTCTGGGCTGCCCTCATATAACATCAGGCGGGCGCGGGGCGCGTAGTGCTTGGTCAACTGCCCCGGCGCAGAAGTCGAGTCGCCTTCGCTGAGGAATCGCTGCACGGCGGTGATGTCTGGCAAAATCCGGTGCAAATCCTCCATCACCAGCCCGCCGGGGCGCAAGACAAGCGGAGTCGCGCCGGTCAAATCAATCACGGTAGACTCGACTCCCAGCGGAGTCGCCCCGCCGTCGATGACGACATCGACCCGTCCATATAAATCTTCGAGGACGTGGGCGGCGGCGGTGGCGCTGGGGCGGGTGAAGGTATTGGCGCTGGGCGCAGCAATCGGCGTGCATGAGGCTTCGATTAAGGCGCGGGCGATGGGGTGAATCGGCATCCGCACGGCGACGGTATCCATCCCAGCGGCGATATTGGCGGGGACGTGCGCGGCACGGCGCAAAACCATCGTCAGCGGCCCCGGCCAGAATGCGGCTGCGAGTCGCTGGGCGGCATACGGGACATCGGCGGCCAACTGCGCCAATTGGTCGGCGTGGGCGATATGGACAATCAGCGGGTCGCTGGCGGGGCGGCGTTTGGCGGCGTAAATCCGGTCTATTGCGGCGGCGTCCAGCGCGTTCGCACCGAGTCCATAGACGGTCTCGGTGGGGAAGGCGACCAGCCCGCCCGCCCGAATCACCTGCGCGGCCTGTGCAATCAGGTCAGGTTGAGGGGTGGCGGGGTTGATGTGTAGGACGATGGTGTTGGCTAGGTAGTCCACTGGGGTCGGCCTTCCTTCACAGAAAGCGTGATGTGATTAGGGAAAAACATGGCGTCCCATGTCTTTACCATCATACCGAATCCATATTAAAAACGTAGGGGGATGGTCAAGCCTTAACCTCAACCCCGGACAAAGGTATAAAAACAAGCTCATGTTCAAAACGAGTGTTTTTGTAGGGGCGGCAGCGTGCTGCGCCCTGCGCCCCATATGAATTTTCACCCAATCTGAACATACACCAAAAACAAAAGTTGCAGTTTTTGGCTGCCACTCGGTTTGTCTTATGACCCTGATTGCGGGTTCAGTCCTCAGCTCACAGATTTCTTGATGAGCGCGACAATTTTTGCCTCTACGACGGCGGTCCATTCCTTCAGCGCGTAAGCCGTCGGCCACGAATCGCCATCGTCAAGGTTCGCCGTATCGTTGAAGCCGAGCGTTCCGTACCGCGTGTCGAACTTGTTCGCACTTTGGAAGAAGCACACGATTTTGCCGTCCTTGTTGGCATACGCGGGCATCCCATACCATGTTTTCGCTGAGAGGGATGGCGCGTTCTCCTTGATGATGGCATGGAGTCGCTCGACCATGCCGCGCTCCGGTTCTGGCATCTCGGCGATTTTCTCAAGCACGGCGCTTTCCGCCTCGGCCTTGCTCGCATTGGCCTTTAACTCTTTGGCGCGTTCTTTCATCGCGGCTTTTTCATCAGCCGTGAATCCCTTGTCGGTCTTGGTGGACTTCTTTGCAGGTTCGCTCATGGAAACGTCCTCATTTGTATATACCTAGATATTAACACATTTGTGCTATGTTGGCGTCTTGAAAATTGCCCTGTTTTCAAAAAAGCTGATGACGCCCGCCTAGTCATCCATCAGTTGATAATTCAAGTCAATGACCGGCCAAAGTTCTAGGCGCACAATGTCGTCTGTTAGCACTCCTGAAAGGTCGATAACCTCACCATTGATGGAGATGGTATGACCATCCACCACAACGCCTAAGCTCTCGGTGATGGGGTCATAATCAAATGATGTCCCATCAACCCACTGGGACTCATCATATTTGTTTGAGATCCAAAGCACCATACACCACTGACGCTCAAACTGCTTTAAATCAAAGCCGTAAATCGGTTCGCCACACTCCGCAGAGATATACTCATCCGGCGCCAGCCACTCGAATTGACTGATTTGCGCCCTGTCATATCCCAATGGCGTGAATTCTGGCAGCAAGATATGGTGTGTGTAGGGCGTTAACCCTGTAACAGAAGTATCATAGGCGACCAATTTTCGGTCATCTGGTGAAATCAATCCATCGGGGTACTCGCGCCCTGAAATCATGTCCAGATAGTAACGGCGCGTGCCATCCTCCAGCCCGAGATAATTCCCAAGTGGTGAGTAATGCCTGACCCGAATAGGTTGGTCAGTGGCTGATAACAATAGAACCGGCTGTGTATCGAGTGTGAGGGCGTCCCATATCCAGACGCCGGATTGGGTGCTAAAAGCGAATATCCGCCCGCTAGGACTCCACGCACCCGCGCCAGTAATCAAGGGATCATCTGGAGAGGCGGTGAAACTGGAAAGAAGCGTTAATCCATCGCTAGAACCCATATCAAAACCATCTTGGCCGGCAGTCGCAAATACCCTGATTTGATTGCCCGTCCACGCAGTGAATAAATCCGAGTTTTTGGAAAAAACACCCGCCTCCCCTTCTAGGCGTGGGTTATATAAATCATCAATGGTGTTCCATTCCTCTACGCCACTGCCTATGGAATAAAAACTGACGGTATCGAGTCCATTCGGCGCTGTAACAATGACCGTACAATCATCATCGCCAAATCGACCACACCGGTATTTTGCGGGATATTCAATCAGCATCGGCAACGATTGGTCAACAGGTAAAAAATATGTCTCACCTGTTTGGGTAAACAACCGCATACTAACCGGACGTGGGATTATGTACTGTTCTGGTTTAACGGTTTCGCCACCCAACCGATTTTCGACATAAGCAATCAGTTCTTCTGTCGTGAACGTCCGCGTTACTTCTGGTTGGTCTTGCATTTGAAAGTTAAACATCCCGTTTTCATCTGACGTAAGGACGATGCCGTGATGTGTCCCATTGTCAACGCGGTACAAACTAGCAATGAACTGCCGTCCACCCTCGATTTCAGGACTGAGATAACTACAGCGCACTGGATAAGGGCGACCTTCAACAATCGAATTATAAATAACCGGTAGTGAATTTTGCATCAATAATAGAACACCTTCAGTCTGCGGCTCGCGTAGGTAATGGTCAACGGTTAGGACAGCATTGATTCTGCTTTCGCCAGTGGTACTCACTCGCCCGATTGCAATAATGCTGTCTGATGAATCCAAAATGTAATCAAGGGGGAAGGCTCCCGGCGGATAACCACCGCTGCACGCCTGCGCTGTATTCACCACGACAAAGGTAAATGTAAAAATCAGTGCCAAAGAAGAAACAATATTCAAAGCAATGCGGTGCATATCCCCTCCATATCACATAGATGCCATCATTGTAGAATCGCATGGGCATTTATTCCGAAAGCGGCGGGGAGCAGCGGGGTAATCGTGTGATGGCGCGTGTTTCATACCACCGCCGCATGACTCCCTGCCGCCTAAGTGTTACACTCAGCGCGGGCGGACAAGTCACGCCCCTACATATCATTATCGTGGGCGGTTCGCGAACTGCCCCTACAGGACTCCCCTTATGACAGACGCACAGTGGTGGAAACACGGCACGGTCTACCAGATTTACCCGCGCAGCTCCAAAGATTCCAACGGTGACGGCATCGGCGATTGTCGCTAATGTGACAGTTGGCAAGGTCAATGCTATACTTTATGAATAGGAACAACTATGTAGATACGTCAAAATATGCCACACTTACCCCTCAACACCATTCTAAACGGAGATTGTGAAGAAATTCTTGTTAATTTTCCTGATAACTCCATTGACTTGATTGTGACGTCGCCACCGTATGCAGACAACCGTAAAAATACATATGGGGGTATTCATGCAGATTTATATGTGGAATGGTTCATGCCCAAGGCGGCACAATTTTTTCGTGTACTGAAACCTAGTGGCACATTCATCTTAAATATCAAAGAGAAAGTCGTTGATGGAGAGCGTCATACCTATGTATTAGAACTCATTTTAGAAATGCGGCGTCAAGGTTGGCTCTGGACAGAAGAATATATGTGGCATAAAAAGAATTCTTTTCCGGGCAAATGGTCTAATCGTTTCCGTGATGCTTGGGAACGCTGCTTGCAATTCAATAAGCAACGTCAATTTTCTATGTATCAAGAGTCGGTTATGGTTCCAATGGGCGATTGGGCTAAGACGCGGCTGAATAACTTAAGTGATACGGATAAAATCCGTGATGAGTCAAAAGTTCAAAGTGGATTTGGTAAAAAAGTTGCTAATTGGGTTGGGCGGGATAAAGTTTATCCGACCAATGTTTTGCATTTCGCAACCGAGACATCAAATAAGAATCACAGCGCCGTTTTTCCGCGTGCGCTGCCAGAGTGGTTCATCAAATTATTTACGCAAGAAGGAGATGTTGTTTTAGATCCATTTGTAGGGTCTGGCACAACATCGGCAGTAGCCCAAGAAATGGGACGCCATTTTATCGGGATTGAATTGAACGATGAGTATTATCAATTGGCATTAGACAATGTGGGACAAGGACAACCCAAATTACTATGAATCCCGTCTCTTTAGAGGATATACAAAAATTTGTCAGTGAGAATATTGGCAGCTTTCATCAAGGCAGACTTAATGCAATTTCAGCACTCAATTTGCGTCGTTTATTGCTGAGGAAAAACCCTTATCTGTATCGGGCAAAAAACATCACTTTGGCACAGAATTTTGTTGAGAGTTTACTCACCGCCCATCTTTCTTCCTCTGAAGAAGAGTTTTTCGGACAATTTTTGGAACGTTTAGCAATTTTCATTTCTTCGATTACGCGAGGCGGCTTCAAATCAGAGCGTAATGGCGTTGACCTCGAATTTATCGCCGATGATACTTACCATGTTGTACAAATCAAATCTGGCCCAAACTGGGGAAATAGTTCACAAACACGTCGCCTTGCCCACGAACTTGAAATAGCAAAACAACATTTTATTTCGCAAGGACATCTCAACGTTCGGGCGGTTTTGGGGATTTGTTATGGCAAAGCCAAAACCACCGGGTGGAAAGATGTCGCGGATAAAGTGGTTGGTCAAAATTTTTGGATGTTGATTAGTGGGCGTCCTGACCTTTATACCGAGATTATCGAGCCATTGGGTTACGAAGCAAGGCAACATAGTGAAGCATTTGAGAGAGAACGTGACCGAATCTCAAATCGTCTTGTGGAGGGGTTTCTACGAGATTTTTGCGATGATGGTGCGATTAACTGGCAAAGAATCGTGGAATTTAACAGCAAAAATTTGGATTCATAATAATGAGGTATAGATACCAGCAAATCATGAAGCCCCTACAAATCATTATCGCGGGCGGGCAAGCCGCGCCCCTACAAATTTTACACTCGCGGGCGGTTCGCGAACCGCCCCTACGGTCAGGACTCGCTTTTATGACAGATGCACAGTGGTGGAAAAACGGCACGGTCTATCAGATTTACCCGCGCAGCTTCAAAGATTCTAATGGCGACGGAATCGGCGACCTGCAAGGCATCATCGACAAGCTGGACACGCTCAACGACGGGACAGAAAACTCGCTCGGAATCGACGCCATCTGGATTTCACCGTTTTACCCGTCCCCGATGGCTGACTTTGGCTATGACGTGGCCGATTATTGCGACATCGACCCGATGTTTGGCGACCTCGAAACCTTTGACCGGTTGGTCACAGAAGCCCACCAGCGCGGCATTAAAATCATCATCGACTGGGTTCCCAATCACACCAGCGACCAACACCCGTGGTTCCTCGAATCGCGCTCCAGTCGTGATAATCCCAAGCGTGATTGGTACATCTGGCGCGACCCCAAGCCGGATGGCAATCGCCCGAACAACTGGGGGAGCATCTTCGGCGGCCCCGCGTGGGAATGGGACGAGGCGACCGGGCAGTATTTCTATCACATGTTCGTCAAGCAGCAGCCGGATTTGAACTGGGCGAATCCCGACGTGTACGCGGCCATGCTCGACGTGCTGCATTTCTGGTTCAAGCGCGGCGTCGATGGTTTCCGCATGGATGTGGTGTATCTGATTGCCAAGACGCCCGGCCTGCCCGACAACCCGCTTGACCCCAACGCCGACCCGTCTCTGCCAGAAGATGACATCTTCAGCCGCCAAATCCACCTGTACGACGGCGCAAGGCCAGAAGTCCACGAGATCATCAAGGATTTTCGGCGGATCAGCGACCAATACGATGACCGCGCCCTGATTGGTGAAATCTGGGAAGACGACATCGAAAAATGGGTCGAATATTACGGTGAAAACGGCGACGAATTGCAACTGCCGTTCAACTTCCGCTTCATTCAACTGCAAAAGTGGGCGGCGGACGGCGCGAAGGCGATTGTCGATATGATGGA
>DAOTTP010000075.1:0-9707 GCA_034437835.1 Anaerolineae bacterium
GGCGATTGCCAGTGCAGCGGCGGCTTCGGCTTCAGCTTTGATGGCCTTGTAGACGGTCATCGACTGCTTGCCCGCGAGGATGTTCTGGATGCCGCCGACGGTGGCGTCCTGACCGGTCACAGGGATGTAAGCCAGACCCTGATTTTCGAGGGCGGCGATGATCGAACCGGCCAAGCCGTCGTTCGCAGCGATAGCCGCGTCAACGTTGCCGCCGGAAGCGGTCAAAATCTGCTCGAAGATGACCAACGCTTGTTGGTTGTCCCAATCGGGGACGCTCTGGTCATCGACCTTGTTCCATGTGCCGTTGTCGAACAGCGGGGTGATGACGCTGTTATAGCCATTGGCGAACAGGGTGGCGTTGTTGTCTGTCGGGGAACCGTTCAGGACGGCGACATCGACGGGTGTGGCGAGGCCAGCGCCTTCAACAGCGGCGACCAAGCCCTCGCCTTGCAGACGACCAACCGACTCGTTGTCGAACGAGACATAGAAGTCTGCGCCGGGACCTTCAATGGTCAAACGGTCATAGTCGATGACCTTGACACCGGCGGCACGCGCCAATTCGATGATGGCTGCGCCCGAACCGCTGTCGAGGTTGACCATCAAGATGACCTTCGCGCCGTTGGTGATGGCTTGTTCGGCTTGGGTCAATTGGGTGGCGGCGTCGCCTTCGGCGTTGACGATGCTGTAAGAAACACCGGCGGCGTCAAATGCGGCGGCCAAGAAGCGGCGATCATCAGCTTCCCAACGGGCAGACGAAGCGCTGTCCGGCAGGAGGACGGCGATGCTGCCCATGTCGGTCATATCAGTCATTTCGGGGCAATACATGGCGAAGTCGCCAACGCAGATTTCTTCCCAAGTGCGGAAGCCGTCAGCGATGACGGTTTCGGCGATGTTGTCGATGGTGACAGCGACGGGGACGAGCAAGGCCGACGGGACATCGTTGGTGCCGTTGTTGACCGCACCCGTGACCATCGCGCTGACATCTTCGCCATTGAGCAGGCCAACGGCCAGCGCAGCAGCGGCTTCGGCTTCAGCTTTGATGGCCTTGTAGACGGTCATCGACTGCTTGCCCGCGAGGATGTTCTGGATGCCGCCGACGGTGGCGTCCTGACCGGTCAAGGGGATATAAGCCAGACCCTGATTTTCGAGGGCGGCGATGATGGAACTGGCGAGGCCGTCGTTGGCGGCGATGGCTGCGTCAACGTTGCCACCAGCGGCGGTCAAAATCTGCTCGAAGATGACCAGCGCTTGTTGGTTGTCCCAATCGGGGACGCTCTGATCGTCAACCTTGACCCAATCGCCCGACTCGAACTTGGCGTTGATGACGCCGTTGTAGCCGTTGGCGAACAGGGTGGCGTTGTTGTCAGTCGGGGAACCGTTCAGGACGGCCACATCGACGGGGAGTTCCAGCATGGCGGCTTCAACAGCGGCGACCAAGCCCTCGCCTTGCAGACGACCAACCGACTCGTTGTCGAACGAGACGTAATAGTCCGCGCCGGGACCTTCAATGGTGAGGCGGTCATAGTCGATGACCTTCGCACCGGCGGCGTGAGCCAACTCGATGATGGCTGCGCCTGAACCGCTGTCGAGATTGACCATCAACAGCACCTTCGCGCCGTTGGTGATGGCTTGCTCGGCTTGGGTCAATTGGGTGGCGGCGTCGCCTTCGGCGTTGACGATGGTGTATTCGACGCCAGCAGCATCAAATGCACCGGCGAGGAAGCGACGGTCATCGGCTTCCCAACGGGCGGACGAAGCGCTATCAGGCAGAAGGACGGCGATGCTGCCCTCTTGCGCCTGCACACCGACGAAGCTCGTCAGCAACACCAGCAAAAGAAGTACGAAAACATGAGCGAAACGTGGTTTCATTGAATTTGGCGCGGGGATACCGCTACCCTATGTGGTAGCGGAGGAAAGCGCCTGTCCTTTCTCGTAAAAATACCCATCAGATTTGTGAATCGGCGTGCAGTAGCGGTTTCTTGCTCTTGTCTAACACTAATACTCGTTGTATGAGTTACCTCATTATTCTCGTCTTGCGACGATAAAGTGAACCTCGCCAATGGTATTCGGGCTTATCATACCCACTGCACTTGCCTAGACCCTCGGCATGTTTAACGGTGGATGATAGAGCGATGGGCTGGTTCAGTCACCCATCGGTATCGTGACCCGAATAACGTAGCCTCACGAATGAGGCTCAGGCTGGTCAACATGGGCTTGCTTATCGCAAGCCATCCCTTTTACGGGGGTGGTCGTTGACTACTTGACTCTCCACTATAGGGGTTGTTTGGTAAAACACTATGGCTATCAGCCCCCCAACATTGGCTAACAGACCAATAAAGATTGTAACGCGCTAGGGGATTTTAGCAACAAGTTTGCGTCGGTTTTTAGGGAAGTGGCACAAGTCTGTCAGTGTTTTGTCATAATCTCCCCGCAAACGTTTACAGAAGGTGGTTGCAGTTTGGGGATATGCGCGTAAAAATAGGGGTGACGTTTGTTGACCTCGCCTAAACACGTCTTTCGTTGAATGTCTGGAGAACCAAAATTATGTATATCCCAAAATCGGAAGACAAATTTACGTTCGGCCTGTGGACGGTGGGCAACACCGGACGCGACCCGTTCGGCCTCCCCACCCGCGAGGTGCTTTCACCCGTACAAATCGTCCACCTATTGGCGGAGGTCGGCGCGTATGGGGTCAACTTTCACGACAACGACCTCGTTCCGATTGACGCGACTCCGGCGGAGCGCGACCAAATCGTGCGTGATTTCAAGCAGGCGCTGAATGAAACCGGCCTCGTCGTGCCGATGGCGACCACCAACTTGTTCGGCGACCCGGCCTTTAAGGACGGCGCGTTTACCTCCAACGACCCCAAAGTACGCGCCTATGCGCTCCAAAAAACCATGCAGTCGATTGACTTGGGCGTCGAACTGGGCGCGAAAGTCTATGTGTTCTGGGGCGGGCGCGAGGGTACGGAGACCGACGCCTCTAAGAATCCACAAGATGGCGTGAAGCGGATGCGCGACGCGCTGAACTTCTTCTGCGGTTATGCCAAAGATCAGGGCTACGACCTCAAGTTTGCGATGGAGCCGAAGCCCAATGAGCCGCGTTCGGATATTTATTTGTCCACCGTCGGGGCTATGCTCGGCCTGATCGCCACGCTCGACCACCCTGAGATGGTCGGCTTGAATCCAGAAGTCGCGCATGAACACATGGCGGGCTTGAACTTCACCCATGCCGTGGCGCAGGCTTGGGACGCCGGAAAATTGTTCCACATCGACCTCAACGATCAATTGTTTGGCCGCTTTGATCAAGATTTTCGGTTTGGTTCGGTCATGATTAAGCAGGCGTTCTTCCTCGTCAAGTTCTTGGAGGATGTCGGCTATCAAGGTAGCCGCCATTTCGACGCCCACGCCTATCGGTCATCCGATTTGAATGATGTGAAGGCGTTCGCACGCGGCTGTATGCGGACATATCTCATCCTCAAGGAGAAGGCGCAGCGCTTCAACGCCGATTCCGAGATTCAGGCCTTGCTCAAGGGGATTAACGAGGACGATGGCGCGTTCAGCTATGTCGCGGGCGGGTATTCGTCCGAGACGGCGGCCAAACTCAAGGCCGTGACGTTTGACCGCGCCGCGCTGAACGGCAAATCGTTGCCGTATGAGGCGCTCGATCAACTGACGATTGAGTTGCTGCTGGGCGTGCGGTAGGACGGCGCATGGTAGGGACGGCACATTCTTGCCGTCCGTTTTCGGAATGCCTGAACGGACGCCCAGAAGGGCGTCCCTACCTATTTAAATCCTTAACCTAACATCTAAGGAGGCGTCCTATGCCCTATGTTCTCGGAATAGACATCAGTACGACCAGCGCGAAGGCGTTAGTGGTCGATTCAAGCGGGAAAGTCGTGGCGTCGCACAGCACGCCGCAACCCATCAGCCAACCTAAGCCGTTGTGGAGCGAGCAAAACCCGTCCGATTGGTGGGCGGGAGTCGCCGAATCGATTCGCGGGGCGCTCTCACAGGCCAGAATCGGCGGCAGCGATATAACCGGAATCGGCCTCACGGGGCAGATGCACGGTCTGGTCATGTTGGATACAAATGGGAATGTGCTGCGCCCATCTATTCTATGGAACGACCAGCGCACGCAAGCCCAATGTGATGCGATGACGGCGGCGGTAGGCGAAGAACGACTCATCCGAATCAGCGGCAGCCGCGCCCTGACCGGATTCACCGCGCCCAAGATTTTATGGGTGCGCGACAATGAGCCGGAAGTTTACGCGCAATGCGCGCATATTTTGCTGCCCAAAGACTACATCCGCTATAAGCTGACCGGCGAATACGCGATGGACATGAGCGACGCCTCCGGCACATCGTTGTTGGATGTCGGGGCGCGGGCGTGGTCATCTGAGATTTTGGCCGCCTTAGACATTCCGTCTGCGTGGATGCCGCCGGTCTACGAAGGGACGGCGGTCACGGGGCAGGTCAGCGCCTCAGCCGCCGAACAAACCGGCCTCGGGGTGGGGATTCCGGTGGTGGCGGGCGGCGGCGACCAAGCGGCGGGCGCTGTCGGGATGGGCTTGGCCTCGCCCGGGCAAGTCAGCGTGACGGTAGGGACATCTGGCGTGGTGTTCGCGCCGCTGGCGGCCTATGCGTATGAAGCGCACGGGCGCGTCCACGCTTTCTGTCATGCCGTGCCGGGGATGTGGCATTGGATGGGCGTGATGCTCAGCGCGGCGGGCGCGTTGCAATGGTATCGTGACACGCTGGCGGCAGATATCGCGTTTGACGTGTTGGTCGATGAGGCGGCGGGCGCTCCGGCGGGCAGCGACGGGCTGTATTTTCTGCCGTATCTCAGCGGGGAACGCACCCCGCACCCCGACCCGCTGGCGCGTGGCGCGTTCATCGGCTTGACCGTGCGACACACCCGCGCTCACATGACCCGCGCCGTGCTGGAAGGCGTGGCATTTGGACTCAACGACGGCTTCACGCTGATGGCCGAGGCCGGTCTGCCCGCGCCGTCACAGGTGAGAATCGCGGGCGGCGGGGCGCAATCTGGCTTGTGGCGTCAGATTATCGCGGACATCCTCAACGTCCCGAATGTGACGGTCAATACGGTAGAGGGTGGCGCGTTCGGCGCGGCGATTCTGGCGATGGTCGGGGTCGGGTGGTACGCAGACGTGGCGACGGCGTGCGCGGCGACGATTCAGACCGGCGGCGCGGTGACTCCGAGCGCGGATGTCGCCCATTACGCCGAGTCGTATGCGGTCTATCGTCAGTTGTACCCGACGCTGAAAGATATTTTCCCGAAGTTGTAACCTCACCCCTAAATCCCCTCTCCAAAACCTTTGGAGAGGGGACTTTGTTTACGGCGCTAAGGTTGGTACGAGCGTCGGACGTGGCGGGTAGAGGTGATAACGCAAAGTGTTTTGAGTGGGAATGTCGTACAGAAACCCCCCTTTTGAAATTTCTACGGTCGCAATGTGAAACATCTCACCCGTAAATTGAAAGAGATATGGAAAATAATGCCCGTCTTCCGAGTTAACTTGATAAAAGAGGTCGGTGATGAGCTTTATATCACGTAGACCTTCAAGAAAATAGACTGTCGCCCGATAGTTATCTGGGGTGGTCGTCCCCGCAAGCCAAAGGTAATTATCGAGGTTATCGTAAAATACCCCGTTTCCAGTAGACAGAGGTAGCATGAGCAACCTCAAATTAGGATAGTGCTTGGTGCGTTGAGTAAAGCCGTCCAGTGTTTGCTCAATCAAACTGAGGGTGAAATTCTCGGTGCTGTCGTCCAGATAGCCGATTGCCAAGCCCCAACCGTTGCCGTCACTGGGTTTGTAGAATGTATAACGTTGTCCTTCCAGCGCCCCTTCAACTGATTTTTCATCCGTCCCATCGTAGACATATAGCAGTCTATCGCGGATGTAAAAAATTGGGTTATCCGGCGTGGTTTCTATGCTGACTAATGCGCCGTCGTAGGTGTATGTCCGACGCTCTGTGCCACGAAAGCCGGTGATTTCGAGCGTAAAACTTTCATCAGTAAGGTTGGTGAATTGCGGCAAAATTAAATCCTTACCATCCCGCTTGAAATTCAGCCCACTGACCAGCAATTCTGGGTGACGCTCAGGCATGTGGACATACATTTTCCAGACCGATGCTCCGATTTGTTGGTCATAAGAGGTGAATAGAATAGTTTGGTTATCTGGCGCGACAGCAATATCGCCAGAAGCAATGTAGCGATTGTAGAAGGGGGATAAAAAATGCCCGCTATGATTGGCGGTGTAAAAATTCCCCCCCCAATAGGCTCTTTCTATCACGGTTAAGGGATGATTCTGAACAATGTGTATCCACTGACCGACATATTCATTATGGCGCTCTTGGGAATTAACAATGACATCTTCATCAAGACTGATATACACCGAAAACTTGCCGTTGGCAGCTGTCGCATGGTTGACCACCCGCCCGCGAATATCTAAGGGATATAACAAGCCATTTACCAGTGCGTATAATCCGTCGCGATCTTGAAACGTTTCATCGGGGATGACCAGTTCAAGGTCTTGTGGATTATTAGACCATTCGGTGAGTCTCCCCTCAATAAAGTGCATCCGGCCACCCTCAACCGGGATGACCGATAATTGAACTGGAAAACCTGTCCATGGATGTGCAAAGCTGACGATTTCTGGCAAGCGGTAAAAATGTGCATCAGTTTGAGTAATGTTGAAATAAGGACTGATTTGCAAAGGCGGATAATCGAGATGAATCATATAAACAGCCGCCCTATTTTTTGTCGGCCTCCCAGTGATGGGGTCTAACTCTAAAATAGCCGAAAAAACAATGTTGTCACTGGAGTTATAATAATGAGAGTAACCCAGATAGGCATTGGGGAATTCATACGTTCTGAGCTTGAAACCCGTTTTGTTGTACCAATCATATTTTGGGGAAGCGAAAACGAAATTCTGTGTGCCGTCATCAATCCGCCCCATCAGGATGGTTTCATGGTCGCCAAACAATGGATAATGTTGAGAGGTCATCAAGACATTAAACACTAGATTTTCACGGTCTGGTTGAAGCGGGATCCAATCAGAACCACGAGACTCTTGTGCATACAATGTCCCGTGAGAGAAAAAGTACATGGGGCGATTTTCACTACCCGCGTGTGGCGTAATGTGTAGCGACAAAGCCACTAATAGAAACGCTGAAAATAAAGCTAGGCGACGCATGTATACCTCTAATCATAAATCGGATAGCTAACAGTCTCAATTTTTCCAATTATAGCGAGGATATTTTCGCGCTCAGATGACGCCTACCCTATGGTCGGAGGGCGTTTTACCTATGGAAGGGTTTGGCACGCCAACCCCCTACAACCGCCCCGCAATCCCATCCAAAATCAATTCCAGCCCCGTTTCATATCCCGTGGCGGCGTATTTTCCACTGAGCGCATAGCCGTTCAGATAATCGACAATCACCTCGCCCGCGCCATCTCAATTAAGGGGATTTAGGGGTGAGGTTTATAAAAAGGGGAATCCATCATGACTCATCCATTGAAGGGCAAAATCGCGGTGGTGGCCGGTGCGACTCGCGGGGCGGGGCGGGGAATCGCCGTCGGATTGGGCGCGGCGGGCGCGACGGTCTATTGCACCGGGCGCAGCGTGCTAGGCGCACTCGCCAGCGGAGATAAACGCCCGGAAACCATCAACGAGACGGCGGACATCATCAACGCGGCGGGCGGTACTGCGATTGCGGCGCGGGTGGATTTTACGCAAGAAGATCAGGTGAAAACATTTTTTGAGCGCGTTCAGGCCGATCACGGGCGGCTGGATATTCTAGTCAATGATATTTGGGGCGGCGAACCATATATCAAATTTGGCGTCCCGTTTTGGGAGACCGACTATAGCTTTCTGCCAATGATGTTTGAACGGGCGCTGATAACCCATCTGTTATCGGCCAAATATGGCGTCCCGCTGATGCTGCCACACAAATCTGGCCTCGTGATAGAGGTCACAGACGGTGGCACGCCCGATGTCGCCGTGGGGGATTTCGTCTACCGAGGGATGGTGTGGTACGACATGATTAAAAATGCTGTGATTCGGATGGCGTTTGGGATGTCAGAAGAACTCAAGCCGCACGGGATTACCGCGCTGGCCGTCACGCCCGGATTTTTGCGCTCAGAGGAGATGCTCGATCATTTTGGCGTGACGGATGCCAATTGGCGCGACGCGGTGGCGCAAGAGCCGCATTTCATCGCCTCAGAGACGCCGTATTTTGTCGGGCGGGCGGTGGCGGCTTTGGCGGCTGACCCACAGGTGTTCGCCAAGACCGGCGGGATTTTCAGCAGTTGGGGCTTATCAGATGAGTACGGATTCACCGATGTGGATGGCGAACGCCCGCATTGGGGGCGGCATTTTACGGCGCATGTGCTAGGGCAAGGCTAAGGCGCTATAATCGGCGGGAATTTCCTGTAGAGTATCTTTAGGACACCCCCTCATGACTTCCCCAATTACCTTGATTACCGGCACGATGGGCTGCCTCGGCGCGTGGGCGGCGGCGCAGCTCGTCCGGCGCGGCGAGACCGTCATCAGCTTTGACCTCAGCCAAGACCGGAGTCGCCTGAATTTACTTCTATCGGCGGATGAGCAGTCCGCCATCAGCTTCCTCACCGGAGATTTGACCGATCCCACCGCCGTCTTCCACGCCGTCGCTGACCACGGAGTCACGCGCATCATTCATCTGGCCGCGCTGCAAGTGCCGTTTTGCCGCGCCAACCCATTTTTAGGGTCGGCGGTCAATGTGACGGGGACGGTCAACCTGTTCGAGGCGGCGAAACAGGCGGGAGTCAAACATTTTGCCTATGCGTCCAGCATCGCAGTCTATGGCCCGCCCTCAGATTACCCGCCGGGGCTGGTCGCACATGATGCGCCGCACGCCCCGCGCACGCTCTACGGCGTCTACAAAGTCGCCAATGAGGGGACGGCGCGTATTTACTGGCAAGACCACGGCATCAGCACCTTAGCGTTGCGCCCGCATACTGTGTACGGTTTGGGACGCGATCAGGGACTCACCAGCGACCCGACCAAAGCGATGTTGGCAGCGGCGGCTGGCGTGCCGTTCAGCATCAATTTCGGCGGCAGAATCCAGATGCAGCACGCCTCGGATGTCGCGCTGCAATTCATCGACGCCAGCATCACCCCGCTACAAGGCGCGTTCACCTATACACTGGGGACGCCGCCCGTCAGCGTGGATGACATCATCGCGGGGATTCAGGCGGTCAAACCGGACGCGCAACTCACGCGGACAGACAACCGATTGCCATTCCCAGAAGGATTCGATGATTCCGCGTTGCGTGCCGCCGTCCCCGTGATCTATGAGAGGCCGCTGGCCGCCGGAATCGAGGACACGATTCGCTCGTTTGAACAACTCTTGCGTGAGGGGCGTATCGCCGCGCCCAAACCGGCATGAGTGCGGATTTTGACGGGAGGGCGGTCATCGTGACCGGTGCAGGTGAGGGGATTGGTTTCGCGCTGTGCAAAGCGTTCGCGGAAGCAGGCGCATTTGTCGCGTTGAATGACCTCGACGGTCAGAAGGCGGAATCAGCAGCCGCGCATATCAATACTGCTGTCGGCGCAGAACGAGTCACGCCGTATGGGGTGGATATTGCCGATGTGAACGCGGTGCGTGCGATGACCGATGCCTTCACCCAAAAATTTGGACGG
>DAOTTP010000076.1:0-8115 GCA_034437835.1 Anaerolineae bacterium
ACAACAAAAGCGGCGTTGAAGCCGGTTTTAATACCGCTGTACAACTCACATGAAGATTTTTCACCGAGGGTTTGGCGTCCGACAGTGATTTTCTTGAACAAGTCGGTCAGCCCCGGCGCTTGGAATCGCCATTCTTGCATCCCCGTGACTTCACTCAGGTTTTCCGCCCAAACCGGCTCATCCAGCACCGTCTCCATCTGGAGAGGGGTCAACACACCCTCCACAAACAGGCTATGGAAGGTTGGTTTGGGCTGGCCGCGCCGCATGACCCCCATCGTCGGATAGACCATCTCAGCGCCTTTGAACGGCTGGTTTTCGCCAAAATTGACCACCCACTCAAAGGCCATCTGTTCATGAATATACCGCCGGAACGGTTTGGCGCTCTCGGTATTCATGAACGTGCCGCTGGTGATATACCCCAAGCGGGATTCCGGCTTGAGATAGTCAATCCCGCGCTCATAAAAATACAGGTAGAGGTCGGCCTTGCCGTCGAACACCCCATAATGGCGCTGCAAATAGGGCTTAATCGACTTGATGCTCTCTTGCCGGACATACGGCGGGTTGCCGATGACCGCATCAAAGCCGGGGGTCGCTTTGCGCCCGCCAGACTCATCAAAAAACACCTCTGGAAAGGTCAAATCCCAGTGGAAAAACCGATGTTCTGCCGCCAGCGCCGCCACTTCTTTCAGCCGACCCTTCAACGACGGGTGAACCTCGCCCGTGCTGGCGATGTCTTTGACGCGCTTCCAATCTTCCGCCGTGAACGCCACGCCAAAATAACGCGCCGTCCACACATCCGCCGCTTGCCGCCACGCGCTCAGGCGTTCGCTCAGGTCGGCGTATAGTTGCTCTTGGCGCTTCACATCTTGCACGTTGTCAGCGATGGTGTGTTCAATCGCGCTCATCTGCGCCACCGCAAAACGCACGCCCTCATTGAAGTGGTCATCGCTAAACAAGGCCATTTGGCCGGTTTGCGCCTCGGATTCAGCTTTTTTCTGGCCGACTTTGCGGCGCTTTTCCTCATCATCCAGTGTGACCTCGCCGTCGTCAATCGCGCTGATGCTCGTCCCAACCAAGCTGTTGCCGACTCGGATGTGATGGTCAAGGAAGGATAACGGCTTGCCCTTCGCCAATGTCGCCAACCAAACGCTGAGTTTCGCCAATTCCACCGCTAAGGGGTTGATGTCTACGGCGTAAATGCACGAACTGGCGACTTGGCGCTTCCAATACAGCAATTCATCTTCATCCCCGATGTCCGCCGGACGGATGCCCAGCCCGCGCAGCCATTCGGCCATATACGCGATGACATCGACCACGAAATGACCGCTGCCGGTGGCCGGGTCTAGGATGTTGAGCGCCAAGACTTCCCGAATCAGCGCCGCCGAGTCATGCACGACCCACAGACCTTCGCTGTCGATGCCGGCGTAACGCTGACGGATGTCGTCTAGGGCGGGGCCGACGGTTTTTTCGACGATGAAGCGCACGATGTAATCCGGCGTATAGAAACTGCCGGTCACTTTGCGCTCATTGCTGCCCGTCCGCAGATACACTTGTCCGGCCTCTTTAATCACCGCCTCGCCGGGTTGCGCGACTTCATACACTTGCTGCTTGCGGCTACCCGTCACTTTGGTGACCAGTTTCAGTGGGTCACGGGCGATGTCGAGCGTGTATTCCAAGAGTTTTTCATAGACGCTGCCCAAGTGCCGCACATCGAGGTCACGGTAATCAACGGATACGGATTTGCCGTCTTGCTCAATCCGCGCCAGCTTATCTAAGGCGGCGTTGAGGTAGGCATCTCCGACACCGTTGGATTTGAGGAAGGCGTGGTCGTCGTCAGAAAACAAGCGTCCGTTATACGGCGGCATGGTCAGCTTACGATCCCCGGAGTCGATGGCGAAAAACAAATCCTGCAAATAGGTATAGGTGGCGGTGGTATCAATGCTATCCGTCGGCGCAATCCGTTTGCTGGTCAGGTTTTTCAGGCTACTCCGGTCTTTATAGCGCGTGTTGTCCATCGGCAAGATGTCGCGGCTTTCGGCATATAAGATGAACAGCAGCCGGTACAACAAGACGAGGCTGTTTTCATAAATCAGCTTGAGCGTGTCTGGCGTCGGCTTAACCTTATTGCGTCGGTATTCCAAAAACCCCTGCGCGATGCCTTCTAGCGCGTCATACACCTGCGATTCGAGCGCGTCTGACAGGCGTTCAGCGAAATCTTCACTGCCGCGCCGCACGGCTTCTAACCAGCCGTGCGAGAGCGCTTCTAACCGGAAAAAGGCGTAAAAATAAACGAACTCATCGCTCAAATCTTGCGTTAGCACCGACTCGAGATTCAGCAAATAGTCGAGGTCGATTTCGTAATAGACATTGTTTTTGCTGCTATCGCGGTGATACAGCCGCCAGTAGCGCCCATCGGTCAAAATCCCCCACGGACGTTCGCTATAGCGCAGATATTCGTCAATCTGGAGGCTGGGGCTGGGCTTATTATCGGCGGTTTGGTCAAGCCGGACGCCCCACGCTTTGGCATCGGCAATCGCCAAGACGTGGGTGATGTCATCCGGCGTGTAAATCTGGTTGGTGATGGCGTCCGCATCAGCTTGCGAGGCTAACAACGCGTAGTCTGGCTTGCGGTGAGCCGTGCCACGAAAACGGATTTTGAATTGGACGGCGTAATGATGCCCCAACGCCTTGAGGACGGGCTTGATCCAACGGTCTTCAAGCTGGGATTCGTCTAAATCTTCTGGTTTGAGCGTCGCCCGCAGCGCCTGTAATTGTGCTAAGACCGCCTTGCCCTCCGCCACCAACGACGGCCAATCCGCCTGTTTAGGGAGGATTTCGTTGAGGTAATAATCGGCAAATAAGCCGCGATTGCGGTGCGCGTTGGTGGAAAAAGATTGTTCAGACATGACTCAGCCAATTTTCGGGGCATAGGCTCAAATGATCTGGATGATTATATCATTTGTTCGGTATTTGGCGACATCGTTACCGCCCTGTCAACCCGTACAGGATGGGCGTGCCGTCGTCGTAGATGCGGGCGCTAGGGTGTGAGGCGGGGCGAGCCTAACAATAGACACAAACGCGGGTTTTACGACGATTCACCCACTGAATGGGTGACGGATGGCGATTCTTAACCCCGACGCCCCTTCACATGCGCCCCGACGTGTCATAGAATCAACCTCGGTGCAATTTTCGCGCACATATCTCAACGGGGAGCAAGGCCACGACATGCACGGCAAGCGTCAACGGTTGGTCGTCAAAATCGGCACAAGCAGTCTTACTGGCGGCACACCGGCGCTAGACCGCGCCCGCATGTTGGAGTTCGTGCAGCAGGTCGCACGGCTGCATAAATCCGGTCATCAAATGGTGGTCGTCACCAGCGGCGCACAGGCCGCCGGACGTGAGCGACTCAATTGGCCGACGCTAGACCGCTCCGTCCCCGCCAAACAGATGTTGAGCGCCGTCGGGCAAAGTCGCCTGATGCACCATTATTCCGAATTGTTCGACATCTTTAGCGTGGTGGTGGCGCAAGTTTTGCTCACCCGCGACGACCTGACTCATCGCACGCGCTATCTGAATGCCCGTGACGCGCTACTCGCGCTGATTGACCGACGAATCATCCCCATCGTCAACGAAAATGACACCATCGCCACCAAAGAAATCCGCGTGGGCGATAACGATAACCTATCTGCATTGGTCGCCAGCACGGTAGACGCCGACACGCTGATTTTATTGACCGACCAGCAAGGGTTGTTCACCGCCGACCCGCGCAAGAATCCCAACGCCACCCTGATTACGGATGTTGATCGTATTGACGACTCGATTTACGCGCTGGCGGGCGGCACGGGGTCGAGGCTGGGGACGGGTGGCATGATGACCAAAATCGAGGCCGCCCATACCGCCATCCGCGCCGGGGTGACGTGTATCATCGCTAATGGCAACGAGCCGGATGTATTGGCGCGAGTGGTGCGCGGGGAGAAGGTCGGCACGCGCTTCCAAGCGCCGGTTGACCTGCCTGAGAGCAAAAAGCGCTGGCTACTGACCGATAAGCCGCACGGTACGCTCCAAGTGGACGCGGGCGCGGCCAAAATCTTGGTTGAGCGCAAGGTGAGTCTGCTGCCAGTCGGCGTGACCCAAGTCAGCGGCAACTTTGAGCGCGGCGAAACCATCCTCGTGGTAGACCCCGAAGGGCGCAAAATCGCCCACGGCCTGAGCAACTATGACGCCGACGACTTGATGCGGATTTGCGGCATGAAGTCCGATAAGATTATCGACATCCTGACCTATACCTATGGCGAGGCCATCCACCGCGACAATCTGGTGATGCTGTAGTCCGGTTGTTCGAGGGGATACCACGGTAAAAACCTTTGCCCTAAAACACCGCGAACAGCGGTATTATCTGGGGATAGGCCATTATTGGATGGCCGTTCACTCGATATAAGGGGGATTTTTATGGATGTCGTCGCAAAGATTCTGGTGGCGTTCGTCGCGCTGGAACATTGTTTTTTCTTGTACCTAGAGATGTTCCTCTGGACGAAACCCATGGGTATGAAAACCTTCGGCCTGAGCAAAGATTTCGCTGAAGCGTCGAAGGGTTTGGCGGCCAATCAAGGGCTGTATAACGGCTTCCTCGCGGCGGGTTTGATTTGGAGCGTTTTTCATCCTTACCCTGCTATGGCAGAGCAACTGATGGTGTTCTTCTTGGGTTGCGTGATTGCGGCTGGCATCTATGGCGGCCTGACGGTCAAACGCTCGATCCTGATGATTCAGGCCGTACCCGCCGCCATCGCATTAGCGGTGGTGCTGTTGTTTTAACCTGATTCCTGCTGTTAAACCTGTCGTGCCAATACCCCTCCGCCTAAGAGGGGTATTTTTACTCATCTGCCAAGTACTTTTGGACTATTTATTGAGATTAAGCGTCAAAAATGCTTACACCAAAAAACTTTAGTGCTACAGTTTTTGAACATCAATCTTTCCAATCAAACACAAGGTAATTATCCTCATGAACATCCCTAAACAAGGCAAACAAGCTGTTGTCATCGGTGGGAGTATGGCCGGCCTATTGGCCGCCCGCGTCCTGTCAGACCATTTCACGCAGGTGATGGTCGTCGAACGCGATCCCCTGCCCGATTCCCCCACCGCCCGTAAGGGCGCTCCACAAGCGCATCACGCCCACGCGCTGCTCAAGAGTGGCGAATTGGTGTTGGAAAATCTGTTCCCCGGCTTGATGCAAGAACTCGCGCAAAAAGGCGCTGTACAGGCCGACTTTAGCGCCGATGTCAAATGGTTTCACTTTGGGCATTGGAAGATGCGCGCCAAAACAGGGTTTAATGTGAGCGTGCAGAGTAGGCCGCTGCTCGAATACACTATCCGTCAGCGAATTGAGGCGCTCGGAAATGTCACGTTCTACTATGGTTATGCCGTCGAGGACGTGATCGCCTCTGAGGATAAAACCCGCGTGACCGGCATCCGGATTCAAAAGGCCGATGATCGCACTGCGCGGGAAGACCTCAGCGCGGATTTGGTCGTGGACGCCAGCGGGCGTGGCTCTAAAACCCCGCAATGGCTGGAAAGTCTGGGCTATGATCGCGCATCGGAAACCCGCGTAAAAATTGACCTGAGTTATTCCAGTCAGGTATTTGACGCGCCCGCCGCGCAGACCGACGATTGGAAATTGCTCGTCCTGAACCCTGACATCCCCAACAATACCCGCGCCGGATACATCTTCCCGATTGAGAACGGCCAATGGTTGGTGACCTACGGCGGCTATTCAGGCGATAAAACCCCGCTGACCAGCGAAACGTTTGTGGAGTATGCCAAAGGATTGGCGACCCTCGATATCTATAACGCCATCAAGGATTTGACTCCCGCCTCTGATGTCAAATCCTTCAACGTCCCGATGACTGTGCGGCATCATTATGAGGCGCTGTCGCGTTTTCCGGCTGGCCTAATTGTGATGGGCGACTCGTTTTGTGCGTTTGACCCGGTGTTCGGTCAGGGGATGAGTTCCGCCGCGAAACAGGCTCTGGCGTTGAGCAAAATGCTCTCCACCGACGGTTATCAAGCGACGGCGGCCTTCTCGCAGCGATTCCACAAGTGCGTCTCCGGCGTGGTGACGACTCCGTGGCTGTTGGCGACCAGTGAGGACTTCCGGTATCCCAAAACTGAGGGCAAGAAGGAATTTTTCATCCCGATACTTCATTGGTATACCGGCCATATCTTCGCATTGTCGGCCACTGATATGGAAGTGTATAGCGCCTTCCGTGCTGTGATGCACCTGCAAACGGGGCCATTAGCGCTGTTCAAGCCGAGTATTCTGTTCAAAGTCTTGAGTCGTGCTTTGGGCGGCAAGCGTAAAACCGAGGCGTCCGCGCTGGAAGTTGCGCCGGAAACCCAATCCTAACCCTGTTAAAGTTTTTACACTCGTGGAGACCGCTGTAGCGTGGAATACCCCAGCGCTACTGTAATCCCAACGCCCAAGCAGATCATCCACAGCAGACCGCCCCCGCCGCGTGCCAGAATCAACCCACCGACGGCGGGGCCGACCCCCGATGATAAGCCCCACGCCATGCCCGCCACGCCGTTATACGCCCCACGGCTTTCGGGCGGCGCAATCTCGCTGATGAGCGCGTTACCCACCGGCGCGGACAACAATTCGCCCAGCGTCCAGACCCCCGTCGCCAACATGAATCCCAGCGCGGTAGACGCCAACCCATACATCCCGAATCCCAGCGCCCATAACACGGCTGCCAACGTCAAGACGCGGGAGCGCGATTGCCGGTGCGCCCATGCCGCCGCAGGCAGCGATACCAACACAATCAGCACGCCGTTGATGGAATTGGCGAATCCGTAATCAATATCACTCAGGCCGTGGGCGCTCATATCCAGCGGCAGGGAGGAATAGGTCTGGAACATCATGAATCCGAGGCCGAAGCTCAGTAGGGTGAGGAGTACCAGTAGTCCGTCTTTCAAGACGATACGCAATTGCCCAAACGGGTTGGTCGCCCGACTCAGCGCGGCGGCGGCAAGCGGGCGCGTCTCTGGGAGTTTCCACAAGACCAGTAGCCCAAACATCATCGTGCTGATGGCGTCCCCGATGAACAGCACCGGATAGCCGATTTTCGAGGCGAATCCGGCCACTACGGGCGCAATCGCCGCGCCGAGGTTAATCGCCCAATACATATAACTGAAGGCGCGCACGCGGTCTTGTTCCGGCACGACATCCGCAATCACGGCGGACATGGCGGGGCGGTATAAATCCATGAATAAACCGACCACGAATGGCAAGGTGATTAAGAGGATATGCGATTGCAGCGACCCCAAGATGAGCAACAGCACGGGCGTGACCATCATACTGATGACGAAGGTCGGCTTGCGCCCGATTCTGTCGGTCATGACGCCGCCAATCAGTGACGCGCTGAATGACCCCAGCCCCAATAGTGATACGGCCAGCGTCGCTTGTTCCACGGTCATACCGCGTTCTTTGGTCAGATATAACGTCAAAAAGACCACGACGAATAAGCCCAGCCGGTTTATCAGCGTGCCGACCCACAGCACCCAAAAAACAGACGGCAACCCCGCAAACGACATCCGCTGCGACCCTTGCATAGTATTTCCCCCCCATTCCTATAAGGTATGGCGCACATCATTAAAATGAAGGCTCATGTTCAGACGGACTGTAGGGACGCCCTTCTGGGCGTCCGCCTGTTCCGAAAACGGACGGCAAGAATGCCGTCCCTATAGGTGCAATCATTTCACACAGGCTGAATATGCGCCAAAATGAAAATCATAGCACAAATGGTCTGTATGGTGGGTTTCAATTGGCCTTATCGTCAAACCACCGCACCTGCGCTATGTTCTGAGTGATAGACATCTAATTTTCATACATCAAAAAGGGTAAACCATGACAAAAACCTACTGTGCAATTATAACTACTTAGCCCCCATTTGAGGGGGAAACGAGATTTTGACCTGTACTCAGCCCAATCAGCTGAAGGAAAAATTTCCCCGCGCTTCAGCCAACTTGACGCTCTACAGCATCAAGTTGAGGGAAGAAAAGATGGCTGAGTCGTTACATTAAAAGCTTGATTGCGCCAAAACTCTAGGGCTGGCAAAATGG
>DAOTTP010000077.1:0-4660 GCA_034437835.1 Anaerolineae bacterium
CGTCGAGAAGTTGGGCGAATCGAAGTCGCCGTGGGGTCAGGTTGTGTTGGGCTTCAACGGAACAACCAAGATCAACCGCGAAGATTTCGGCCTGACTTGGAACGTCGCATTGGAGACCGGCGGATGGTTGGTCGGCAAGGACATCAAGATTGAGTTGGAAGTCGAAGCCATTCAGGTAGCCGAAACCCAACCGGCGTAATTCGCCCACTTCATCCCTTTAGCATTCCAGCATCCCCGCTTCAGTTCCCCCCTGAAGCGGGGATTTTTATTATCCTCATCTATCTCAACGCCCACCCGACGACCTCACGCTATCGCTTGAATGCCCCACGCCTGCGGCCTATAATGCCCTGAGTTCCGTCCGTGTCCCTCCAAAGGACTCCCCAATATGACTCATTACGATTCGCTCCTACAACGCCTGAACACCCGTGAAGCGCGTGTAGGCATCATCGGCCTCGGATATGTCGGTCTGCCATTGGCCGTCGAATTTGCAGAGGCCGGTTTCCATGTCGTCGGCATTGATGTGCTGGCCGATAAGGTCGCCCAACTCAACAGCGGCCACAGTTATATCGCTGACATTCCATCAGAACGACTCGCGCCATTGGTCAAGTCTGGCAAGTTCTTCGCCACCACCGATTACAGCGAAGTCCAAACGCTCGATACGGTCAGCATCTGCGTCCCGACTCCCCTTCGCAAGACCAAAGACCCAGATATGTCGTATGTCATCCAAGCCGTGGAACAGGTCACGGAATATGCCCATGACGGCTTGCTCATCATCTTGGAAAGTACGACCTACCCCGGCACAACTGATGAATTGGTCGTCCCCAAGTTGGAAGACGCCGGATTCGTGATTGGGCGTGATGTGTTCGTCGCGTTTTCGCCAGAACGCATCGACCCAGCCAACCCCAAGTATGGCGTCCGCAATACGCCCAAAGTGGTCGGCGGCGTCACCCCTGCCTGCACTGATGTGACCATCGCCCTCTACTCTGCGGCAGTTGACCAAGTGGTGCGCGTCTCATCGCCCACCGCCGCCGAGATGGTCAAACTGCTAGAAAACACCTTCCGCGCCGTCAATATCGGCCTCGTCAACGAGATGGCGCTGATGTGCGACAAATTGGGCGTGGATGTCTGGGAAGTCATCGAAGCCGCCAAGACCAAACCATTCGGGTTCATGCCGTTCTACCCCGGCCCCGGCCTCGGCGGGCATTGCATCCCGATTGACCCGCTGTATCTCAGTTGGAAGCTTAAAACCCTCAACTACACCGCCCGCTTTATCGAACTCGCCAGCGAAATCAATGCATCGATGCCCGGCTATGTGGTCGGCAAAATCACCGATGCGCTGAACGACGACTCGAAGTCGGTCAAAGGGTCAAAAATCGTCGTCATGGGCGTGGCCTATAAGCGTGATGTGGATGATGTGCGTGAAAGCCCTGCGCTGGATGTGATTCACCTCTTGAAGCAAAAAGGCGCGAACGTCAGTTATCACGACCCGTTTGTGGCGCGTTTTCGCCTAGAAGATGGCACGCCGATTGACAGCACCCCGTACTCCGAGGCGCTGATGCAAGAGGCCGATTGCGTTGTCATCATCACCGACCACACCACAATTGACTGGTCGAGCGTCACCCATCACGCCAAGTTGATTGTGGATAGTCGTAACGCCGCCGCCAAAGTCCCCGGCACGGCGAAGGTGATTTCGTTATAACAACATTACCCCTCACCCTAAATCCCTCTCCCACAAGGTGCGAGGGACTTAAATAACAATACTCTCGGATAATCAAAGAGATTCGTATACGAGAGTATTAACCCCTTCTCCCCTTGTGGGAGAAGGGGCAGGGGATGAGCGGTAAACAAACAAAAAGCCGCCCTCTTGCGGGGGCGGCTGATGTGCCAAGTGATGGCCGGGGATGTCGTGAACTAGGCGTTCTCGACGGTGAACACGGTCTTGCCGCGATACGTACCGCACTTCGGGCAAACACGGTGAGCGATTTTGTACTCACCGCAATTCTCGCAGGCGACTAGGTGCTTCAGGCTCAGGGCATCGTGTGCGCGACGGCGGTCACGACGACCCTTAGAGAC
Organism: Anaerolineae bacterium; assembly: GCA_034437835.1. GTDB lineage: Bacteria > Chloroflexota > Anaerolineae > Aggregatilineales > Phototrophicaceae > Flexicrinis. The sequence goes on from DAOTTP010000077.1 coordinate 2,074, forward strand.
TTTACGCTTCGGTAGGGGACCCATCGGGTGTCTCCTCGTTCTAAGGCTCTCAAAAGAATAGCCCGTGGGGCTATCACAAGTTGCAGAATTATAGGAGCGCGTGGGGTGAGTGTCAAGACAGGGGACGGCGGCAAACCACCGGTACTGGTGATTGGGGCAGGGCCAGCGGGCATTGTGACCGCTTATTTCCTCCAAAAACGTGGAATCCGATATCAAATCGTAGACCAAGCGGATATATTGGCTTCGACATGGGCGAGCCTATACCCATCGCTCAGGTTGAACACCTCGCGCTATTTCAGCCATTTGCCGGGGAAGAAATTTCCGCGCCGCTGGGGGACATTCCCCACCAGCAAACAATATCACCAATATTTGACCGAATTTGTAGCCGAGCATGACCTCAATATCCGGTTGGGCGTCAAAATAACCTGTATCACGCCAGAAAACAGCGGCTACCGCGTCGAATCGTCTGACGGGTCGGCGTGGTATCCGGTAATCGTCTTGGCGACAGGGCGATTCAGCAGCCCGTATACCGCGCAAATCGCGGGGCTTGAGGACTTCAAAGGCGTTGCTCTGCACGCCCATGCGTATCAGGACGCGGCACAATTGGCTGGTCAGCGCGTGATGGTGGTCGGCAATGGCCCCAGCGGGGTAGACATCGCTATTGAGGTCGGGCAACGCAACGCGCCGGATAAACCCGCTTTGCTGGCAATGCGGACGGGTATTACGCTCAAGCGACGCCATCCGTTAGGGATTTCTAAACATGGATGGATGCTGCTGACGCACCATCTGCCGGAAAAGTGGGCGCAGACTGTCTTGGATTGGACGGAGCGCATTAGCGACTACCCTCCCGCCATGTTGCATGGGATTAAATCTCCCCCGCTCGGTCAAGTGAGTGGCGCGGTAGCCGTGCGCGGCCCAGAACTGATTTACGCCGTCCAGAAGGGTCAGGTGATTTGCGTAGACGCGCCCATGCAGATTCACGCGCATAGCGTCACGCTCACCGACGGCAGCACTCATGACCTAGACGCGCTAGTCATCGCCACCGGCTACCGCCCCGCGCTGGGGTTTTTGCAAGGTATCCCTCTCACTCCTGATGAACAAGGCTGGCCGGTTCGCTTCAATAGTCGCGCTTATGCGATAGACTACGCGAAGTTGGCTTATCGTAGCACCTATGATGTCGGCGATTCTATTGACGCCAAATTTCAGCCGACCTTGCGCGAGGTTGATGGGCAGCCGGGGTTATTTCAGGTCGGGTTGTACTACAAAGGCAAGGGTGCGATGTACAATTTCAATGTTGAGGCCGAAATCGCAGCCGCACAGATAAAAACAGTGCTGAGTGATGAGTCCTGAGTGATGAGTAGCGCCCCAAAATTGAGTAGTTCCCTCATCACTCATCACTTTCTACTCACCACTCGGTTGATTCCCCTTGCCAAGCGGCATAAATTGCCAGTATAATCCCCACAGTACGGCGACGTAGCCAAGTGGTAAGGCAAAGGTCTGCAAAACCTTCATCCATGGGTTCGAATCCCATCGTCGCCTCAACAAACAAAAACGCCCACCTTCTCAATCTCAGGTGGGCGTTTTTTCATATCTGGTTCGATTAGGCTTCTATACCCACCGTGCGCCCCCACGCGCCCATCATAAAGGTGAAGCTGATGGTGGCTGCGGCGGATAAAATCAGGCCGGGGATGGCTAATAGGAATTCGCCGTTGTTGAATCCAATGCCGGTGATGCCCAATATAATCGAGCCGACGATGGTACACACCACATAAGTCACCGTGATAGTGAACCCCCAACTGATGCCGAGCAAGATACAGCTTAGGGTCATCATAAAGGATGTCCAGATATTGCCCAGCACATAGCGATACGCGCCCAAAATATCAAAGAACACCGAAAAATCGTCGGTCTCTGCATACCGGCAGACCGAATAAGCGACCATCGGGAAACCCAAGATGAGGACAATCGGGATGGTGACAACTGCAACCATTGAGAGCGCCATCAGGAAGCCGAAGATTCCGCCGCCGAGCCATACGACAAAGCCACGCCCCAAGTCGCCGCCAAAGTCGTTCCATTCCGGCAAATCGCGTTGACCGCGCAAAATACGGCGCACCACGCGCACCCCATAGCCAGAGACCGCCAACTGTCCAATGAGAGGGATTAGCGCAAGCCCCGCCGCGATAGCCACTTTGGTCAGCGCGTCTTTACCATCAAACGGATATTGCATCGCCGCACCAACGAACGCCCCACACCCTATCCCACTATCATCCAAAGCCAGCTTAGGGCGGGCATAGCGGTCATCGAGATCGCCATCCCCCATCAGGTCATCGAAGTCAACGCTCTCATCATTTTTGCGTTTAGGACTGTCGTTTTTGAACTTTTCCTCGTCGTACATCGCTTATTTTCCCTCTTGGCATTTATATTAATCTTATACGCGACTTAAAGCCTTCTGGTTGCATGACACTCTGCTACGGCTAAAGCCGTGCAGCTTCTACAGCACGCTTGCGCTTGCCCTTGCCATGAAGCGCAGGCAGCGGCGCTACGTTATGCTGTACGGATGTGTCCCATCCGGCTCGATTCAAAATATTAA
>DAOTTP010000078.1:0-2949 GCA_034437835.1 Anaerolineae bacterium
GACAGGTCGCATGAATCGCCCAATTTGAGCGTGTTCAATCGGTCAAATACGCGCTCTAACAACGCCGCTTGAACCGATTCATGCACAATCAGCCGCCCCAACGCCCGACACCACTGCCCATTGAGCGAAGTCAGTAAACTCACCACCCCGTCCGCCGCAAAGTCCAGATCGGCATCCGGCATCACAATCACCGGATTACTCCCGCCCATCTCCAATTGCGCCGGTTTGAAGTCTTGAGCGCACAACCCCGCAATCGCCCGCCCGCCTTCAACCCCGCCCGTGAACGATACCGCCCGGATGCGCCGGTCAGACACCAACATCCGCCCCACCTCTGCGCCGCCGTGAACGATTTGAAACGCCCCACGCGGCAGACCGGCGGCATGGGCGGCCTCTGCAAAAATATCACAGCCATACGGCGCAAATTCTGTCGGCTTGACGATGGTCGGGCAACCCGCCGCCAGTGAATTGGCGGCCTTGTGCGCGGCAAAGGTTGAAGGCGCATTCCACGCCACCAACGCCAACGCTGGCCCCCACGGCTTACGGTGAATGTGAATCGGCTGGCCGTTCTGATGGGTCTGTGTGCTGTACGCCCAGTCCGATTTCATTTGTTCAATCGCTAAATGCCACGCGCCGGTCACAATTAGATTGAGCAAGCTGGTCAGCTTGATAATCACGCCCGTGGCGAACGAATCGAGTTCTGCGATTCGCCCCTTGCGCTTGTCCAATTCGGCGCTGAACGCGGCCAATAACCCGGCGCGCTCGTCTAAGGGTAAATTTGACCACGCGCCGGATTCGTGACAGCGCCAAGCAGAATCTAGGGCGCGTTCGACGGCGGCGGGGTCAGAGGCGCGCTGAGGGTGCGTGCGCTGGCCGGTATTCGGGTTTTCCAACCAAATCGGCAACTCAACCGATGGGCGGGCAAAGTCCCCATCAATATAATCTAACAGGTCGGGCAATTGAACATTTTCAGATGCGCTCATGGTTCATCAGTCTCCCCTTGATAGGCCAGCGTCACGCTCCGCGCCTCGTGGACATCACCGTCTAACCCGCGTGGGTCAAGTGGGTGACGCTTATCCCCAACCGGCGATAATTTTACCCCGCGCACGTTCAGCGTGCGGACGGCCACCCCGCCGCGATATAACACCGTTGAGCGCGTGCGCTCTGACGCCCCAATCAGGCGGATAAAATCCGGCTCGGCGTAGCGTTGCAGCGACTCGTCAATCTTCTGCGAGACGAATATCAGCGTATCATGCCCCGCCGCCACCCCGATATGGCCGGGGTCATTGGGGCCAAGCGCGTCAAAATGCAGAATCCCGTCGATGAGTTTGCCGGTAAAACTGCGGACATGCAGCGGCCTCCCGCGAAATGTGACGTTACTCTGGCGATAAGTTTCGCCGTCAAACTCGACATATACGAGGTTATCAAACGGCGACCCGCCTGCCACCATCCCATACGGGTCTACGCTCATCGGCGTGCCGTCTAGGGCGCACAATTCCAGATGGTCATGCCAGACGCCGCGCATCTGCATCAGCATATAGCCTACCGTCCCCGGCAGAAAATTCGCGCTCATGTCGTCGACCTCGCGGTAATGCTAAATTCGGCGGTGGTCTGGCGCTCTTGCGTGATAAATTCCGCCGCCATCAATTTGCCCTTTTCCGGCGGGAAGGCTTGTACAAGACCGATGGCCGTATCCCGTAGGCCACGGGCGATGATGCCGCTGTTGCGCGTGTTGGACGTGCCGCACGCCTTGAGCGCCAACGTGCAGACGTTGAAAGCGTGTTCGGCCATCTCACCTTTTGCCAGCCGCCAATTTTTGACCGCCACAGATTTGGGTTGTACCGGCGGCTCAGACGCCTCCAACTCAATTTGACGGCGCAACCATAACGCCCCGTTTTCCAGTTCCGCCGCCATCTCACCAATCAACACTTGGTGCATCGGCGACTCGGCCAGCGGGCGTCCGCTATCGCTGAATTTATTCTGCATCAGATACGTCAGCGCATAATCATAGACTGAATACGCGACGCCGAGATAAATCCCCGTCCCCGCCAATTGATTCCCGACGAACGTCCCTCGGCTGACTTGCATCATCCGCACGAACGCGCCGGGCAGCGCGAGGGCTTCATCATCCGGCACGAACACGTTTTCGAGGATGATGCCGCTGTTAGCCGTGGCACGCATCCCCACCGCGTCCCAATCATCACGTAACCGGACGCCCTCACTCTCTCGCGGGACGAAAAACAGCGTCAGACCTTCGGCGGTGCTGTAGCCGTCCAGAATCGCCGTCACCAGATACTCATCCGCCACGCCGGACGCGCACCCAAACGACTTCACGCCATTCAGCAACCAGCCGCCGTCGGTTTTGGTCGCTTTGGTCGAAATCGTGATGTTGCTGGACGCGCTCTTGGCGCTTTCGCTGGCAAAATTCGCCAGCCATTTGCGCTGATGCCCCATCTTGGTCAGGACTTTTTCCGCGAACGCCCGCACGGTATCGGCCTCTGCGCCGACGAACAATCCCGCCTCAATCGCTTCTAGTGCCAACAAGCCGCGTGAGGCGGTTGAGCAGTGGAAAAAATAGGCCAGCGCGGTAGACGCGCACGCCGTCCCCATCGCAAATGTCGCGGCGGCGAGGTCGCGCAGAGTCCCGCCCATCCCGCCGTAAGATTCCGGCACAATCAGCCCCAACAAGCCGGAATCGGCGAACATCTGGACGTGCGGCCTGTGAAATTCACCGCGTTTATCCGCCCCCGGCGCGGCCTCGGACAGCGCGGGCAATATCGACTCGACCACGGCGGCGCGGCGCGTTTCTTCCGGCGTCAACGAGTCGTATAGGCGCAGGGCGGTTAGGTGTGTATTTGGGTCAGACATCAAATCTCCTTAATTTTGGTTAATGGCTACATTCCATATAAACTGTACGTTCGCCCACGCTTTATCCCGGCCTGTGCAGATACG
>DAOTTP010000079.1:0-3963 GCA_034437835.1 Anaerolineae bacterium
TAACTTGGGTTGAGCGTCTGCGTCGCTGGTCGCCTGTTAACTCGCTCTCAATGGAATTGGTGCGTTTCGACACGCAATTGATGGAAAACGCTGAAATATCTGGCGTGGAATATCAGCAGGGCGAACTTGCTGGTTATGAAGTTAGAGAATATCTACTGGAAAAGTGGGGGCGCGAGTGTGCTTACTGCGGTGTCACCGACATACAGCTAGAAATCGAACATATCACCCCGAAATCACGCGGCGGCTCAAATCGTGTTAGCAATCTTACGGTGGCTTGCCATAAGTGTAATCAGCGTAAGGGTAGCCAAACTGCGACAGAATTTGGGTATCCGAATATCCAACAGCAAGCCAAGAAACCCCTGAAAGACGCGGCTGCGATTAACGCGACTCGGTGGGCGTTGTGGAGACGGATGGACACATTGGGGTTGCCATTGGAAGTCGGGACAGGGGGGCGCACGAAATTTAATCGAAGAAAACAGGACTATCCAAAAACACATTGGATTGACGCGGCTTGTGTCGGAGAAAGTGGAAAACAAGTTTGCATCAGCCCAAATCATGCGCCACTTGAGATTAAAGCGACGGGGCATCAATCACGCCAAATGTGCCGCGTTGATAAGTATGGATTTCCACGAACCAGCCCCAAACAAGGGCGCGTTCACTTTGGTTTCCAAACGGGAGATATGGTCAAGGCGGTGGTCACAAAAGGAGTAAAACGCGGTATGTATGTCGGGAGGGTCAGTGTCAGGGCTAGGGGTTTTTTCAATATCACTACCCCCACTGGAACGACTCAGGGTATCAGTTATCGTTGCTGCAACACGACTCACAAATCTGACGGCTATTTTTACCAGAAAGGAGAGGCGCTTTCCTCCGCTACCACAAGGGTAGCGGTTTCCCAGCGCCAAGTTCAATGAATACAACCGGGCGAGTACGTCCGCGTTTCAGTTGGCTGTCGGACAATTGGCTGTCGAGGTTATTCATCTCCCCGACGTTGGTGATCTTGCTGTTCATCGCCATTTACCCGCTGATCTGGTCGTTATCAGCCAGTTTCACCAATCGGACGATGCTCAGCAAGCCAGAGGAGGTGATAGGGGTCAATTTCGACAACTACACCGAACTGCTCAACGACAATCGCGCATGGGAGCGATTCGTCGTCACCGGCCAGATTGTCGTCCCGTCGGTGCTGATTGAATTGGGCTTAGGGTTCGGGATTGCGATGCTGCTCAACCGCAAATTTAGCGGGCGCGGCGTGATTATGACCGTCATCCTCATCCCCATGATGTTATCGCCCGTCGTGGTCGCGCTATTCTGGCGATTTATGATGCAAGGCGACGGCATCCTCAATTACTACATCCAAGCGCTCGGCGGCAAGCCGGTTTTATGGCTGTCCTCGCCCAGCGTCATCCCGTGGTCAGTGGTGCTGGTGGATGTGTGGATGTGGACGCCGTTCATGATGCTGATTGCGCTGGCCGGGCTGTCGGCTGTCCCCAAATATCTATACGAGGCGGCAGAGGTTGACCGGGCAAGCGGCTGGTTTCGTTTCCGCCACATCACATTACCCATCGTCACGCCGCTACTGCTCATCGGCATCATCTTCCGCACTATGGACGCTTACAAAATGATTGATACCATCTTCGTGTTGGTCGGAGACCGAGGCGGGGCGGGGCGGGCGGCGCAAACGGCGGGCTTATATGTCTACGATACCGCCTTCAAGAATTTCAATACCGGTGAAGGCTCGGCCTACGGCTACATCATGCTGGTGGTGATTATCGCGCTGGCGAACCTGCTGATTCGTCAACTGAACAAGGCAAAAGGGTAGCCCTGATGCGGATTGCAAAACAAGCCGGATTCTATGTGATGTTGGGCGTGGTGCTAATCTTCTTCACCTTCCCGTTGTATTGGATCGTCGCGTCATCTTTCAAAGACCGTTCAGACGTGATTTCCATCACGCCCAAGATTATTCCATTCCTAGAGTTCACCCCGACCACGGATAATTATCGTGATATTTTCTTCCGCGCTGAGACGGCCACAGGTCAAGGCAGCACCGTAACAGCCTCAGCGGATATTAGCGCCTTCCGTGACCGACTGCTCAACAGCATCCTCATCACCGGGGCGTCTACTGCCTTAGCCGTGTTCTTCGGCACGTTGGCGGCGTATGCTGTATCGCGTTTTAGCATCCCACTAGAGAGCGATTTCATGTTTTTCGTCCTCAGTACGCGGATGCTGCCGCCGATTGTCGTCCTCATCCCCGTATTCGTCTTATTCAGCGACCTCGGCCTGCGCGACAGTTATTTGGGGCTGATTTTGCTATACACCTCATTTAACCTGCCGTTCGTGGTGTGGATTATGAAGGGCTTCTTCGATGAAATCCCATCCGAATATGAAGAAGCGGCCATGATTGACGGGTACTCACGCTTTCAGGCCATCTATAAAATCGTCATTCCAGAGGCCATCCCCGCGATGGCGGCCACGGCGGTCTTTTCGATTATCGTCAGTTGGAACGAATTCGTCTTAGCCAATTTCCTCAACCGCGACTCGGCCTCTACCGTCCCGCCCTATCTCAACAGCATCATCGGAGTCGGCGCGGTGGAATGGGGACGCCTCGCGGCGGCGGCGGTAGTGTTCGTACTCCCAGTGGTCATCTTCACCTTCCTCGTCCGCAATCACCTGCTGCGCGGCGTGACATTCGGCGCGGTCAGGCGCTAAGGGGCGACGATGGCAGACATAACCCTTCAAAACGTCAATAAATCTTTCGGGGCGGGCATCCCGCTGGCGGTCAATGACCTGACCCTGAACATCCGCGACGGTGAATTTCTGGTATTGCTCGGCCCCAGCGGATGTGGCAAGACCACCACCCTCCGCATGATTGCCGGACTAGAGCGTCAGACCTCTGGCGACATCTGCATCGGGGATCGGGTGGTGAATAACCTACGCCCCGGAGACCGCGACATCGCGTTCGTTTTCCAATTCTATGCGCTCTACCCCCACCTCAGCGTGCGAGACAACATCGGCTTCCCGCTCAAGGCGCAAAATCTGCCCGCCGCAGAGGTCAACCGCCGCGTCGAAAATGTGGCCGAACGTTTGCGAATCACGCACCTCTTGAAATCCACGCCCGGACGCCTACCGGGGGGCGAGCAACAGCGAGTCGCGTTGGGGCGGGCGATGGTGCGCCAGCCGCAAGTCTTTTTGATGGATGAGCCACTGACCAATCTCGACGCCAGCCTTCGCGCTGATATGCGGGTGGAACTCAAGCATCTACAACACGACCTCGCCACGACGATGGTCTACGTCACACATGACCAAGTTGAAGCCATGTCGATGAGCCACCGAATCGCGGTCATGAATAACGGCCTGCTGCAACAAGTGGACACACCGCTGAATATCTACCGCCACCCACAGACATTATTCGTCGGGACGTTCATCGGCAGCCCGCCGATGAATATTGTCAGCGGCAAAATTATGGGGCTGAGATTCGTCTCTGATGACGGTAGTTTCTGGATCGATCTCCCTCCGGCTGCCCAGAAATACGCCACGCACAACCTACAGACTTATTTCGGCGTGCGGGCTGAAGACCTCACCCTGCATGAGCGCTCCGCCGCCGTAAAAGGTATCCCCGGCGTGATTCGCATCCGCGAGCCGCTGGGCGATGAGACCATTTACATCGTCGATGCAGAGGGTCAGACCCTGACCATCAAGACGCCGCCTCGCCTACGTTTCAAGCCGGGGGATAACGTCAACATCACCGTCAACCATCAAGCGATTCACTTATTTGACAAAACCAGCGAAAAAGCACTTCTGCCGGAAAGGTGGTCAGATGTCTAGCCTTGAAGTGCTGAACCTGAGCAAACGGTTTGGACGCAAACAAGCCCTCAATGGCCTGAATATCACCGTAAAAGATGGTGAGTTTATGGTGCTATTGGGGCCAACAGCGGCGGGCAAAACCACCACCTTACGCTGTGTGGCCGG
>DAOTTP010000080.1:0-10297 GCA_034437835.1 Anaerolineae bacterium
CCGCCCATACTGTGACCGAGCAGCACCGGCTTGACGCCCAGCCGGTCAATTTCACGCCGAATAAATCCCAGATAGTAGCCGAGCGTACACCAGCGCAACGAACGTTGAGTCGGCGACCCTGCATGTCCGGGCAAGCTGATGGCGATGCTCTGCCATCCGGCCTCGGCCAGAGGACGCTGAAACGTCTCCCAACACCACGCGCCATGCCACATCCCATGTACGAACAGCAGCGGCGTCTCGTGTTTGCGCTCTGATGGTGTATAGGTCGTGCGTTCGATCCCGTCGATGATTTCGGTGGTGATACTGATGCTCATGTCAAATGACCTCAACTGGATAACCAGATGATAGAAAGTGTATCGCACCGTGCCTAAAAGTCATGTTTTGCTATATTGCTCTTGTAGTCCCGAGTTGACCACCCGGAACATATCATGGTCAGACCAGTCATCGCGGCGACGGGCATCTGCCGCCGAACCGAGCAACACCACGCCCAAGACATTGGGGTCGCGACGGGCGTTCTCTAGGATGATTTCGGTGACGCGCTATAGGCTTCAGGCGTCATCGGGATTACGCCGGGGAAATTGTGACGCTGTGCGTGCTGACCGGCTGATTCAAACCCGTCAGCGCCAAACCGGTGATAGAATCATGTGTGCCGCCGGGGGTGGTCATCCAGATGGTGACATCGCCACAGGTATACACGCCACGGACATCCGCCGCGCCGAAAACCGCCTCAAAGCGCTGGTTTAGCGCCACCGGCACGCTCCACGGCGAATCAGTCACGGTCAGCGAGGCGATTCCGGTTGCACCGTTATCATGGGCGGTTAGAGTCGGGTCGTCGGTCACGCGCAAGGTGCGCGAGGTCAGGTCTTGCATCACAAACGGGAGCGCCAATTCGTCAATCCACGCCGAACGCCAGCGCATCTCCATCCCGTCTGGACGCACCCGCCCGCCCTCACCAATCTTGCCGATATTTCCCCCGCGTGACCGAATCAGCGCGGCATCCGCCGGTAAGTCATCAGAGGATAGGCAGAAGCCCGCCCAGCCCTCTCCGCGTGAAAAGAGGAAGGTGTAATCGGCGGTATTGGGTTTTGCCATCTGGCCGGTGGGAGCCATTAGCTCTAGATACGTCCCGTCCTGAAAGGTAATCAGGGCGTTGTGAGTCGCGCCGCTGGCGTGTACCCCGCCGAAGCGGACGGTGAAGCCGTGGCTGGTGAAATTTTGCATGGCGGCGTCGAGGTCATCAACGGCGAGGATGAGATGGTCGATTTTCAGCATGGAGGGGAGAATCCTATGGTATATGAGGGTGAAAAACGATGGATTTCATCCCACAATGATACCCTTTTCGCGCCGCGCCGCGTATGCCAATCTTATGCGCTAAACCATCACCAGCGCACAGCCGCGTAAACTTACTGTACAATCAAAATTAAAAGAAAAGAGGGTTTGCATGGTTGATTACGCGCCACCATCTAGCATTCAGGAAGAAATTTTGACATTCCTGACATCTTCCCCAACACCTCAAGAAATTATTGCTTTTCACGCCTCAGAAGTCGCGCAAGAGCGACTCCGTTATTTGCTAGACGCCAGCCGTCAGACCACCCTCAGTGATGTGGAACGCGCCGAGCTAGACGAGGCGAGTCAGTTCAATCATCTTGTCATGTTATTGAAGGCGAAGGCGCATAAGGCGCTTCAATCCGAATGACCTATATCCCCGAAGCATTACGGCGTGAGGTTTCACAAAGAGCAAAAGCTTGTTGTGAATATTGTTTAATTCACCAACAAGATAGTCTCTATACTCATGAAATCGACCACATCATCCCAGAGAAACACCGTGGCAAGACTGCGGAGGATAATTTATGCCTCGCATGTTTAGATTGCAACCGGCATAAGGGCAGCGATTTCAGTTCAATCGACCCGGCTACGGAACAAGTTACATTGCTGTTTAACCCGCGCAAACAAGATTGGTATGGGCATTTTCGATTGGATGGTGCTTATATTGTCCGTTTGTCGCCAGAGAGACGAGTGACATTTTTTGTGCTTAAGCTAAATGAAGCATTACGCATCAGGGCGCGTAATGCACTTATAGAGATAGGGCATTATCCTCCTCGAAAGGGATAGTGGTTTAGCGCCTAAACCATCACTAGCGCGCAGATGACTTGCACGGCGTCGGCGGGAAAATGGCGCGACTCCGACCACGAATCGCGGGCGCGGTCAATCCACTCGTCAGTCTCATCCTCGGTCAGACCCAACGCCGAAAGCTCCCACGACTCGCTACGGATGGTCTGCATGATGGCGTCGCGCTGTTCGGCGTCCATCACGACCCGCCCCGCCCGGTCAAACAACACCGCATACACGCGCCGCCGCGCCCGAAATAACAAAAATAACTGCTTGCCGCCGTCTTTTGCCCGCTTGGTACTGCGGAATCCCGCTGGGAGCGCCATCATCCGCCGCCGTTCGTATTCCTGAACTAAGGCGAGGTCATCCAAAAATGAACTGGTGCGGAACGACTCCGCCTGTGAGACGAATTCTAGCGTCTGGTCGAGGTCGAGATTGACCACGGTCTCAGCCAATAACCGACGCGCCAGCGCCGCCATCTCGAATCCGGAATCCGCCGACACGCTGCCCAAATCGCGCCGCACCATGACCGGAATTTCCGCAAACGCGGTATGCTGCTCACTGCGCTCCAACAAGCGCCGCTGCCAATCTAAGGCCATGTGAATCTTGGGGTTATTCATGGTTGATGGGACGAGATTCACGATGGTGATTTCTCGCGGGTCACGCCACGGCCTCAGCACCCGCCCCATCCGCTGCGCCAAAACCAAGACCGTCCACGGCAAATCATAATTAACCAGCGTGGCCGCGTCTTGCAGATTAAATCCCTCGGCCAATGCGCCCGTCACCACCAAGACATCCAGTCGCCCTATCGACTCATCATCTAAGACCTCATTGGCGACGGGGGCGAATTCGCGCAGTAAGGTATCGACTTGCTCGGTCTTTTTGGTCGCCGTCGTCTCCGCGCTGATACCATCCGCCTTGAGGCGTTCGGTCAGCCATTTGGCCGTCTCAATATAGTGGCAAAACACCACCGTTTTACCGTTTGCCCCGTCCAAGACCGATTTGAGCGCGGCATACTTGGGGTCGTTGTCGGTTTTGAGCGCATCTACCGCAAGCCGCCGTTCGCGGACAAAAGTCGTCAGTTCAGCCTGATGGGTGAAGCGCATCTGCGCGAAGCCGCCAGATTTTTCTAGCTTGGCGAACAAATCTAAGACTTGCGCAGGGGACGAGCAAAACTGCTTCATGACCTCGGCATTGAAAAAACCGGCCTTCACGCCCGACGGGGAATCGTCTGCCCAGTCATCGAACAACGGGCGCTGAGTGGGCGAATCGGGTTTTTTCTCTACCGGCGCTTTGACCAATAAACCGCCGTTGAGCAATTCGACCAGCATCCCGTCCAATGGGTTATCGACCACCTCCGTCCGCAGATTCAGGCGGTGCGGAAAATAGCGCATTTGCGACCCGCTGAACACGACATAACGATGGCCGAATCCGTCATCGCGGCTGAAATGCTTGACGACGGTGGGCGTGGTCAGAGTCGGGCAAGGCGGCAACTCCGAAAGTTCTACCGCCGCACTCACCTTCCAAAAGGCTTCATCTTTCAAGAGACGGTCACGCGCCGCAAACTCTGATTTAGGCAACAGCCGAAGCTGCGCGTTCACATCATCAATCCCTCGGCTGAACGGGGTTGCCGTCAACAATAGGGCGCGTGCGCCGTTATCATGCACCGCGTCGAATACGCGCCGATAGCGCAATTTGAGGTCGTCGCCGTCCTCATCATTTCGCATGTGGTGGCTCTCATCCAACAGAATCAGCGTCTTGTCATTGACGTAATGCAAGTTGTGTTCGAGGCCGCGTAGGGCGGCGCTACGGGCGGGGTCATCCACCGAGAGCGTGCTATAACTGAACTCTGCGCTACTGGTACGCGCCATATTCATGAAGCGCCGCCAATTCTCGCGCAGACCGGCGGGGCATATCACAATCACATGGTCGATCAGGCTTTGCATCCGCAGATAAGCCACGATATGCGCGGCCATGACCGTTTTACCCAATCCGGTTGAGGCGATGAGCAACGCCCCGCCGTGAGTTTGTAGCGCGTCTAGCGTGCGCGACACCACTGGGCGCTGATAATCGGCCAATGCCGGCAACGCAGCTGGGACGCTATCCTCCGGCAAATCGTAGAGTTCCAACAGGGCGCGGATATAGACTTCATACGGGCTGTGTTCGCCCAATAATTCGCGCAGTTGGGCGATCAGCCGGTCTGCGATGGGCTGGGCGCGGTCAAATAAACTGTCAAATTGTTCGACGAAATAGCGCACATCGTCCGGCGTCTCAACCCGAATCCCAGCCTCGATTCCGCGAACCAACCCGGAATGTGAGAAATTGGACGAACACACCACCGCAGCGCGGGCGTCCGCGATATAAACCTTCGCATGTTGATACAGATAGCGCGGGTCGAGGAAGGCAGCTTGGTCGATGGCACGCCCGACAGCCACCAGAAGTTGACCGTTTTCCAGCGCGGTGAGCATCTGACGCAAGGCCGTCACCCGCCGTTGTAACGGACGCGCCAGCACCGCCTCGGCAAACTCGCGCAGCACCAATTCAACCCGGTCAGCGCCGCCTTCCTCACGCCCGATGAGCAGGCGGACATTTTTGCCCGCCAAGACATCTTGAAGCACTTGCCAGCCCGACGCCTCGAAATAAGCGGTGGCAATTCGCACCACCCCCGCCCCATCCAACGTCTGGATGATGAGATGGTGGGCTTGGTTGGCAGAAAAATAGCGCGGGGCGTAATCCGTCATATCGCGTGCCTGTTGAGGTTAGATATACTAAATGGGGAGGTCAGAAAAGTATGGCGTGCTTTTGGCGCGGACGCCAATTTAACTTGTATTTTCTACCCTATGATTTTTGGTATAATTCTAAATATAGGTTAGGATATGGAGACTTGGATTAGAATCCTGTCACACAACCCAAGTATTGATTTATAATAAATGCAGCATTGTCATCGCTCAGCCTTTATTTTAGCGTGGTGTACGAAATCATGTCGAATTCACCGTTCGAAATCCTCCAGTTTCTGGCTGATGTCGATGAAGATAAGGTTTACATTTCCAGATCACAGGAGCAAAGTGATTTATTCATCCTGCGGGTGTTATCCCCTCAAACCACTGCCCGCGTCCCGAATGGGGCGGCTTTCATCACCGACCTCGGCAGCGCACTCCTAGCCCTCGCCCACCCCAACATCAAGGCCGTGCTTGGGCAGACCCATCAAGACGCCCAGCCAGCATTGGTCATGCCGTATTATGAAGGCCAGAGTGTGGCAGAATTCTTGCGCGGCGGTCAGCCGATGTCGCCAGAGCGCGTCGTGAAGGTGGCGTTAGACTTGATAGACGCGCTCAATGCCGCGCACAATATCGGCATCCACCACGGCGCACTCCGCCCAGATAGCGTCATCTTGGCGGCCAATGGCACAGTCTTCTTGAGTGACTGGGGGGCTAACCTGATTTTTCCGTCCGATTGGTGCGCCTCGCCTCATGTTGCGCCAGAACTGCGCGACGGGGCTACGCCATCCAGCCACAGCGACATTTGGTCATTAGGCGCGTTAATGTATCAGATGCTTTCGCTTGAAGCGCCGGGGACGGCGCAAGACCTTGCGCGTTTATGCCCAGACTGCCCAACCTCGCTCCTCAACCTGATTGACCAGATGCTTGACCCCGACCCCTATGCCCGCCCCTACTCTGCGCTATTGGTCGGCAAATTATTGGAACGTGAGCGCCCCCAGCAAGAGCGCACGCGCTTCACACCACACTACTTGCCTGCCTCGTTGCCGATGCGTACCGGGCGCTTTTTTGGCCGTGAGGCGGAACTCTCCCAACTCAACGACCTGTTGAACACGCCCGCCAAACGTATCATCAGCGTGTGCGGCGCTGTCGGGTCAGGGCGCACAACCCTCGTCCTAGAGGCGGCCAATCGCTTTTTCGGCGGGCATCAAGCATCAGACTCCGAGGCGGGCTGGAAACCGGAACGGGTTTACTTTATACGTTTCGAGCCGGATTCGCGCTCTGACCACCTGATGTTGATGCTGACCATTGCCAACGGCACAGCGTTTGAATATCAACTGGATGAGCTGCAACAAGTTATCAATTTCCTGCGCGAACGCACCGTTTTATTGATACTAGACGACATCGAAAATTTCTTCGGCGGAACTGCTTGGTTAAAGGCGATTTTAGCAGATGCGCCGGGGGTCAAAATCTTACTGACCAGCGTCGCGCCGGTAGGTTTACCCGATGAGGGGATGCTGCTTCTGTCCGGCCTAACGCTTCCCGCAGACGCCGCGGACCATCACGCGCCAAGCGTCCAGTTATTCGAGACCATCGCCCGCCGCCGCGCCCTCGACTTCAAGGTGACGCCGGATATTTTGCCGGATGTGGTCAAATTGTGCCGCCGCGTAGGGGGCGCACCCCTCAGTATCGCGCTCGCGGCGGGCGCAGCCGCCGATTTGGACATAGCAACTCTGACAGAACACGTCTCCAACGTCCTGAACGTCACCCAGACAGCCGACCTGAATGTTACCCGTATCCGCGCCGTGTTCGAGTTCGTCTGGTTGCTTCTCAGCCAAGAGGAACGCGAAATCGTCACGCGGTTGTCCATCATTCGGGGTGAAATCAGCCTAGACGCGGCCAAATCACTTGGCGACGCCAGCGCCGCGCAATTACGCGCACTGGTCGGGAAATCTCTGCTCCAACGCATCCCAGAGACGGGCGGCTTCACCCTCCACCCGCTGGTACATCGTTGCGCCCAAGAATGGTTCATCGCGTCGGCACATTCTAACCAGATATGGCACGACCATAGCGCCTACTTCCTTAAATTATTACAGCGCGAAGGCAAACGGACGGTAGGCGCGGGTCAGATTGAAGCCGGGCAACTCATCACGGCCAATCTCGATAACATCCGTCCGGCGTGGATGTGGGCGGTAGAAAACCAGCATTTCGAGGCGCTCGATGAAACCGCCGAATCGCTCTATAGCTTCCTCTTATACTCCTTACGCTTGGATGAGGGTGGATTCTGGTTTACGCCAGCCGTTGCTGCCCTGAGCGCCACCCCGCCCACCCCGCGCCGTGACGCGATTATGGCCGCATTCCTGTTTTACCATTCCATCCTCGCCCGCCAAGATGTGAACGGGTCAGAAGCGCTCCGATGTCTTGAACAAGCCGAATCACTCAACCGGGCGGCGTGGTCGTTGCGCGTAAACGTCATCGCGCTCAATGCACGCGGCCTATATGAGTTGGGATTCGGGAGTGTTCTGCTGGCGCGGGCGGTGTTTGAACAAATGTTGACGCTGGCGCTGTATGAATATAACCCGCGCAGTGAATTGGCCGCTTCGCTGTATTTGGGCGCGGCTCAATACCAGCGCGTCGTGCCTGACCGTATCTCGTTGGAACGCGGCAAGGCGCTGCTCAGGCGGGCGCTGGAACTCGCCCAGCAGTTGGGGGATAATTTTTCGACGGGCGCAATCTACTTGCATCTCGGCATGATTCACGCCAGTAGCAAAGACCCTGTGACCGCCATCGACCTCCTCCAACACGGGCTACGCGCCGCCACAGCGGTTAATAATACCCGCACTGCCACCACGCTCTTGGTATACCTGACCGAACTAGCGACTCAACTCGGCAGGCATGAGGACGCTCGCGCCGCGACCCAGCAACTCCTCGCCATCAGCAACACCTACAACCACCCGTGGAGCATCGCCAACGCCCTGAGCAGCCGCGCCCAGCTCGAACTGATGGCGGGCAACTACGCCGAAGCCCTCGACGTGTGCCAGACCCTCTTGCATCGCATACAACCTGACCCACGCGGGCATCCTGCCCGGAACAAAGTCCGCTGCATTTACGCCTATGCCCTGTGCTGTCTAGGGGAATACGACCTCGGGATGGAGCAGATGCGCTTGGCGCTGGATCACCTCAACGCCGATGACCCCAACGAAGCCGCCGAGGTCTGGGTATGGATGATCGTGCTGAGTAGTTGGGCGAGTAGTCAAGCCGAGACAGCCGCCATCATCGAAACCGTCATCCAACGCTACGGCAACACGTTCAGCCCACCCTACCGCGCAATCCTCTATAGCGCACGCGCCCACATGGCGGCTGAGATGGGGGATATGGATAAGGCGCAGGCATCCGTCGCAGAGATGTCCAATGCGCTGCACGAAATCGTCAGCTTCGACTACCGAGGTAGCCCGCTGATTAACCTGATTAACCCGCGCCTGACGTGCGGCCTTTTCATGACCTTCTGGCTGACACATACTGACCAACCGGACGCGGCACGCGCCCGCATTTATGAAGTCATCCCGCTGGCTTTACAAACAGCCTCTCCATATTCAATGTTGAGGACGCTGGCGATGGGCGCAGCAATTTTGGTGAGAGATATGCCCCAACAGGCTTTTACGTGGATGCTCTTGATTATCAACCACCCGCATAGCCCAGCCATGCTCCGTACCCGCATGTCTGAAGGTTTCGAACGGCTAAAACCGAAGATTCCGCCGCGCATCCTATTAAGTGCGACGGCGCACTCTAAAACGCTGGCTGTTACCGACGCCCTCAACGAGTTAAGGTCGCTGCTCTAAATCACGCACATTCGGCCATCCGCCGCGCCAGATAAGCGCGTCCGGCACGGTTAGGACACAGCCCATAGGCTGTGTGATACGCCTCTCGTGCGCTGTCCAAAATCCCCAATCGGCGCAGTAATTCCGCCCGAGCCGCGTGATAGAGGTAATAGTCATCCAAACCGACCAGCGCGTCTAACATCAACAAGCCGCGCTCCGCCCCATCAACCATCGAGACGGCAACCGCCCGATTCAGCGCGACCACTGGCGACGGCTGACTCCGGTAGAGCGAGTCATATAACAGGGTGATTTGCCGCCAATCGGTATCCTCGGCAGTGAGGGCTTGAGCGTGCAGCGCCGCGATAGCCGCCTGAATCTGATAGACCCCCGGTTTACGCAATGCCAGCGCCCGATCTAACCCCCGCACGCCTTCATCAATCTGCGCCCGATTCCAGCGCAACCGGTCTTGGTCTTCTAGCAGGATGATGTCGCCGTCTTGGGAGGTACGCGCATCGCGCCGCGAATCATGCAGCAACATCAGCGCCCATAAGCCCAACGCCTCTGAATCATCGCCCAGCGCAGGCTCACGCGAGAGCAACCCGCACAGCACCGCCGCCAGTCGGATAGCCTCGCCGCACAAATCATGCCGCATCAGCCCATCGCCGGACGCGGCCAAGTAGCCCGCGTTGAAAATCAGGTAAATCACCGACAGCACGGCGTCCAGACGTTCGCTAATAGCGTGGGCGGACGGCACTTGATACGGAATACCGGCGTCGCGGATTTTGCGCTTGGCGCGAACCAATCGCTGTTGCATCGTGGCGACGGGGATGAGGAAAGCCGCCGCGATTTCTGCCGCGCTCAGGCCGCCCAATGTGTGTAACGTCAGGGCGACCTGTACGTCTTTCGCCAATGCCGGGTGACAGCATGTGAACATCAGTTTGAGGCGCTCATCGGGGATGTCATCGGGGGTGGTCATGGCGGAATCCTCTGGGGTGTGGGCATTTTCTAGCGCCCACACCCCAGCCTCGCTCCGGTCAAACCGACGTTCGCGGCGCAGTCGGTCAAGCGCACGGTTACGCGCCACCGTAATCAACCAAGCAGCAGGACTGCGCGGCACACCTTCAGACGGCCAGCGGGTTAGAGCCGCCACCAGCGCGTCTTGTAGGCAGTCCTCGGCCAATTCAAGGTCTCGCAGATGTCCCATCAGGGCGGCCAATACCCGCACCGATTCTGCTTGGAAGATGTCTTGGATGGCGTCCACGCCCATCACTTAACCAAAGACGACCAACGGACGGACTTCAATGCTGCCGTTCAACGCGCCGGGGATCATAGCCGCCAATTCGATAGCCTCATCCAAGTCTTTACAATCCATCACATAATAACCGCCCAAGACCTCTTTGGTCTCCGCAAACGGGCCATCGGTGGTGACGATTTTGCCATCAACCACGCGCACCGTGGTCGCGGTGCTGACCGGGTGGAGCGCCTCGCCCTCGTGGACGATATTACGCTCTAGCAGCGCGTTGCCAAACGCATAATAAGCGGCCATCTCGGCTTGTTGTTCTTCCGGGGTCTGCTGGACTTCGGCACCATAAATCAGCGCAATGTACTTCATCAGGTTTTTGCTCCGTTGTGATGTGCGATGGCAGCGGTCTA
>DAOTTP010000081.1:0-29519 GCA_034437835.1 Anaerolineae bacterium
GCTGTGTCTGACGTTGTGATGGGCGTTTACAAACCGGATAAATCTTTGACGTGGATTTTGATCAACGCACAACCGGTTTTTATGCCCGATGAGACCCAGTTGCGCTGGGTGGTTGTGTCGTTCGCAGACATCACTGAAATCAAGCGTTTGGCGAAACAATCGCTAGAACTACAAGCCGAACGTGAGCGCGTTAAAGTCTTGGCGAGTTTCATCACCAATACCTCGCACGAACTTCGCACGCCGTTGAGCATCATCAACAGTGGCGTTTACTTGCTCCACAAATTACAAGACCCAGATAAACGTCAGCAAAAAGCCGATCAAATCACCGATCAGGTTCATCACCTTGACCGGATGATCACCCAATTGCAAGAGATGGCACGCTTGAACCAGATTCGCGAACTTCCCCTTTTGCCGATTTCGCCATCCGGCTTGCTGGCGCGGTTTACACTTTATCACCCCAACAGGCGTAAGGCCGTGGAGGTCAAGGCAAACCCTTATCAGGTGTCTGCCTCGGATATCATGGGGGATATCGAGCATTTGATGTTGACATTGGGCTATCTGGTCGATAACGCGGTGCGTTATTCGCCGGAGGGTGAGACGGTTTTACTGTATGCCGAGGATCATGCCGATGAGACCGTCCTCCGCGTCGAAGACCACGGCATCGGCATCGCTGACGAGCATTTTGACCTGATTTTTGAGCAGTTTTATAAAGTTGATGTCTCGCGCACTCAAAACGACACCGCCGTCGGCATGGGGCTGGCGATGGTGCGGCGCATCATGGAACTGCACAGCGGGCGCGTCAGTGTGAGTAGCGACCCGGGACACAAAACGGTTTTCAGCTTGCACTTCCCGCATCAGAGTATTTGAAAACACATCTGACGGGCGGGCAAGCCTCGCCCCTACGAAATTTCTGGCGAGGTGTGTTTTATCCACAGCCATCGGTTGTCCTGTAGGGGCGACCCATGGGTCGCCCCTACGGATAATTGGATTCTACAAATCGTCGCGGTGGAATTGGCTGAGGAACTCCCAGATTTCTTGTCCGGCGTTGATGTCCATAGGGGTGTTGCCAAACCTGTGGCCCAAGTATGTCCCTCCCGGCCAGACATGACCGGCATTGACCATCGCAAGGAATCGGACTGGCGCGCCCTCGGCACATGAGGCGAAGTCGAATCGGATAATCTGGGTTGCGCTATCGACCTGCGGCTCGTACTCGGTTTTGACCCCATCGTCTATCGCGCATTGGTTATGCGCCGACCAGTAGCCGACGCTCTCTAATACAGAGCGCGTGCTGAAGGGTTTCATCGTGCCGTCGGGGGAAGCATGGCTCAGCCCTTCCCAGTTAATCGACAAATCTTGTGTGCCGTGGAAAATCACCATCGGGACGGGGCGGGCATAGGCGCAAGTGATCTCAAATTCTGGGTACATCAACGCGCCCAGCACGCCGAATCCAGCAAAAGGATGGGCGACCTCACAGGCCGTCCGGTAGGTCATGAACCCGCCATTGCTGAATCCCATCAGGTAGACGCGCTGCCGGTCAATGTTGACATCTAGCGCGAGGTCGGCGATCAGGCTTTCCAGATAACTGATGTCGTTTGGGCTATGGAATTGGGGGTTGTCCACAAAATCGCCCAGGTAATTCCATTGATTCACTAGCCCGTCAGGGAAAGCCAGCGCGAATCCCTCGGCCTCGGCGACTTTATCTATCTCGGTGATGAGCGCGAAGCCCGCGCCGCTATCGGGTCGCCCGTGTAGGCCAATCACCAGCGGCAGCGGATTTTCGCCGTCATAGCTACTGGGGAGGAACAACTGGCCTGTACGCGGGACTGACCCCTCCGGCACGCGGGTGAGCAAGGTGACCGCGCTCAAACCCCCGTCCAGCCAATCGCCAATCAATTCGCCCGCGTCGGCCTCGGCTTGATTGATGATATAATCGCCTTTGTGGAACCACTCATGCCCGCCCGCCGGGATAGTGACCAGAGATATGTCGCCGCCGTCCGCGCAGCCAGTCAGCACGCGCAGTTGTTCGACGGCCTCAGCATCTACGCAGCCCGCCCGTTCGATAAAGACGCTCAAAAGTTCCTCACGTCCCAATTGACGCAGCACGCTCCCGTCTGTGAGCATGATGTCCGGCGAGTCGAATCCGGTGGGTTGATGGATGGTGTCGATGTCCCCGTGGATGATGAGGACGCGCCCCGCCGCGAGTCGCTCTGGGCAAGCTTGCGGCCAATAACTCCACGGTAACGAGGACACCAGCACGACGCCCGCGATGTCGCCGCTGCGCTCACACATCATCCGTAGCGCCATGTGACCGCCGGTGTCGTAGCCGACATAGTACAAGTCGCTGACCGTCACATCCGCTGAGATGTCCGCCTCAACTGCATTGAGCAGCGCCACATCGTCGCCGGGGTCGGTTTCAAAACGCGGGACGCCAGCCTCTTTCCAACCCTCTTGCCAGCTATAGCCGCTGGACTTCACATAAGCGATGCGAAAGCCTCTGGCCTCGGCTTGTGCGTTGAGGTGCGCGGTGGCCTCCATCGCCCGGATATTGGACATGCGCCCGTGTAGGGCAATCAAGAGCGGGGCAGGGGTATCGGACTCCAAATTCGTTGGGGTATATAACACATACGACCCCGCGCCGCCGTCTGCCAGCGTGACGCTTCGCAAATCGCCCACGGCTGGCGAGTCTTGTGCTGTCGCCGATAACCCGACCACGCCCAACGCCAATAGCATCTCGAAAAAAAGTATAAGCCGCCTCATCTTCAAAACTCCTCTATACAGGCAAACGAATGGCTTGCCCTCACATCATCTATGCGACGGTTTTAACGCGCTTTCGCCAAGACCGCCTTAATGCTCACGACAATCTGAAATGTCCCCAAACCCATCCCCATATTTAGCGCAAAATTTGCCGTAATCAGTCATAATCAGGGGGAATGTTGGCGTCGTAATGATTTCAGTAACCTAAAGGACTTTCTCATGCAAAAAATCACGGACAATTTATATACGCTTGACGGGATGCTTGTCGGGCGCGTCTATCTGATCCAAGACCCAGACGGCCTGACCCTAATTGATACCTCCATCGCGCCGCGTGCCAACGCTATCCTCAAGGAAATCCAGAAGGCCGGTTTTAAGCCGACGGATGTCAAGCGTATCCTGATCACGCACGCCCACCCCGACCATATCGGGGCGCTGAATAAGATTCAGGCGGCTACCGGCGCTGCGGTCTGGGCGGGGCAGGTGGAGGCCGATGTCATCGGCGGGAAAAGCCCGATTGCCACCCCGCCGCGTGAGAAAGTGGGCGGCATCATGAAGTTTTTCATCCCGTCCTCGACCACCTTCACACCGACGCCGGTAGCGCGAGTCTTGAAAGACGGCGATGTATTGACTGAGGTGTTGGAGGGGATGGTCGCGCTGCACACCCCCGGCCATGCGATTGACCATTTCGCGTTTTGGCAGCCGCAACGTCGTATTTTGATTTCTGGCGATGTCATCTTTAATATGTTCGGCCTGACCTTGCCGCTGCCGTTCTTCACAGTGGATATGGAGCAGGATAAGCGCTCGGCTGCGCGTTTGATAGCGCTCAACCCCGACATCATTTGCTTCGGTCACGGCGTCCCGTTGCGCGGGGCGGATGCGACGCAAAAACTGGCGGCCTTCGCTCAACGCATCGGTATTTAACCCGCCGCCGACCCGATTCGTAGCCGATGATTAAGGATTTGGGACTAGCCGGTTAAGCGCTGTTGAAGTATCCTTTAGATAGTTCAGATAGGCTTAAATCAATTTGATTTTTCAAGCCTAAAATAAGCTATTGTCTGTCAGCGGATGACTTGCCACTTTGCTACAAATGTGTTTTAATCAATTGTAACCGAGTGCGTTAGTGTCCTGAAAACCTCTAAAGGGACATCGCCAAAATGAGCCAGAATATAAAAATCATGGGCGACTCCAAAGCGCCGACGAAAGTCACCAGCGCGAAACACGACCTCCCTATTTTCATAGACCTATTGGCGCATCCGATTCGTTGGCTGATGATTCGCGCCTTAATTCACGGCGATATGCGTGTGCAAGAATTGGTCGAGTTGGTGGGTGAGCCGATGAATTTGGTGTCGTACCACCTGAAAAAGCTCCGCGATGGCGGCCTTGTGCGTTCCCAGCGCAGCCAAGCCGACGGGCGTGACATCTATTATTCGCTAGATTTCCCGCACATGCAGCGGGCATCTAGCGATGTGATGTATGCGCTCCACCTCGAAAATCGTAGCGGTCAGAACTTGTCACAGGTACATGGGCGGGTGCTGTTCATCTGCACGCACCATAACGCTCGTTCTCCGATGGCTGAGGCCATCATGCGGGTGGTTGCGCCCAATGTTGAGGTGTATAGCGCGGGCGTGCAACCCACGGCCATCCACCCTGACGCCATCCGCGCCAGCGATAGTGTTTCTGCGGACATCCGGCGCGTACAGACCCGCCCGCTCACTGAGCTTATCAATCAGCCGTTCGATTATGTCATCACGGTCTGCGACCAAGCCCGTGAGATGATTGGGCTGGAGAGCAGCGGCAAAATCCTGCACTGGAGCATCCCAGACCCGTCGCGTATCACCAGTAGCGCCGCTCGGTCTGCCGCCTTTAGCCAGACCGCCAATATCCTGCAAGAGCGTGTGCAGCGTTTGGCCTACAGCATGTTGAACGCCGCCAACGATTAATTCACACCCTAGAACGGCAAGCTTACCCCAACCCCTCTCCACACGGAGAGGGGCTTTTTTGTCCTGAATCAAAACCCCTTCTCGTAGGGAGAAGGGGCTAGGGGGTGAGGTTGCTGTTATTCCTTAATCATTAGGGTGAAGTGGAAAGTCGAGCCTTTGCCCATCTCGGATTCGACCCAGATTTTGCCGCCGTGCATATCGACCAAGTAGCGCGTGATGGTCAAGCCTAGCCCCGTTCCGCCGACCTTGCGAGTGGCGGTGTTATCGACTTGGTGGAATTTGCTGAAGACCTGTTCCAGATGGTCAGATGGGATGCCTGTGCCGGTATCGCTGACGCTGATTTGCAGCATGTCTTTCTCATCGGCGATGGCGGCGCGGATGCGGACTTCGCCGTTCACGGTGAACTTGATGGCGTTGGAGACGAGGTTGTATAACACTTGGCGAATACGGAGCGAGTCGCCCCAGATTTTGGGCAAATCGCGGGCGACATCCACCGTCATTTGGACGGGCTTGCCTTGTAACAGGATGGAGGTCATGCGGTGGACTTCTTCGGCGATGGGGGCAAGTTCAACCACGCTCAAGTCCATCTCCATACGCCCCGCTTCAATTTTAGCGAGGTCGAGGATGTCATTGATGATGCTCAAAAGGTGGTGACCGGATGAGTGGATGGCCTGTAGGTCTTCGACGGCCTCCCCATTCATTTCGCCGTCCACGCCGTCAATCATCAATTGCGAGTAGCCGATAATCGAGTTCAACGGGGTGCGGAGTTCGTGGCTCATACTGGCGAGGAACTCAGATTTTAGGCGGTCAACCTCACGCAGTTGTTCGACGGCCTCGACTTGGGATTGGTAGAGGTTTGCGTTTTGCACGGCTACGGCGATTTGCGCGGCGAGCATGGTCTTGACCTGAATATCTTGTTGGTCGAAATGATTGATGATCTCCGATTGTACGTCTAGCACGCCTACCAGCGAGTCGCCGATGAGCAAAGGGATGACCATTTCGGAGTGGGTTTCAGGCAGCAGTGGGTTGGGGAGGAAGTCGTCTGCTTGGGTCACATCGTTGCTGATGACGCTGGTGCGGGTGCGGGCGGCACGGGCGACCAGTGAGTGCGGATGGTTGATTGCGATGCGGTGGCCTTCCCGACGCATTATTTCACCGACTACGCCCGCGCCGGCTGCGAGGACGAGATATTCCAAATTATCATCGATCAAATAGATCTGAGCGTGATACAGGCCAAAGCGTTCTTGGGTCAGATTCACCACGCTCGCCAATAATTCATCGACTTTGAGGTTACTGGAAATCGAGGTCGCCACTTGTGACACTGTTTCTAGCTCAACGGCGCGGCGGACAGTTTCTTCTTCAATGGCTTTGCGTTCGGTAATTTCGTGGCGGATAGCGATGTATTGGCGCGGCTTGCCGTCTTCGTTCAGGAAGGGGACGATGGTGGTATCGACCCAGTAGAATGAACCATCTTTGGCGCGGTTTTTGATCTCAGCGCGGAAAACCTTACCATTGGCAATCGTTACCCACAGGTTGCGGATGAAGTCTTTGGAATGGTAGGTGCTGTTGACCATACGGTGATCTTGCCCCAACAGTTCTTCGCGACTGTACTTAGAGACTTCACAGAAACGGTCATTAACGTATTCGATGATGCCGCGTTGGTCGGTGACGGCGACGATGGCCGATTGGTCGAGCGCGTAACGCACATCGCTGACTTGCTTGAGGGCGTCGCGGATTTCCGCTTCGCGGGATTTGACGATCTCAAAGGCGCGAGCGTTTTGTACCGCCACCGCGATTTGACCGGCAAGGATGGTTTTGACCTGAATATCGTGCTGGTCGAAACGGTTTATAGATTCTGATTGTACGTCTAGCACGCCTATCAGCGTGTCGCCAATGAGCATTGGGATGACCATTTCGGAGCGTGTGTCGGGCAGCAGCGGGTTGGCGAGGAAGTCCTCTGCTTGGGTCACATCGTTGCTGATGACGCTGGTGTGGGTGCGGGCGGCGCTGGCGACCAAGGAGTGCGGGTGGTTGGTTGCGATACGGTGGCCGTGTTCGCTCATCATTTCACCGGCAACGCCCGCTCCAGCTGCCAGTACCAGAAATTCTAGGTTATCGTCGATCAGATAGACCTGTGTATGGTACAGGCTGAAACGCTCTTTGGTCAGGTTCACGACGTTTTCCAGCAGTTCATCAACCTTGAGGTTGCTGGAAATCGAGGTCGCCACTTGTGACACTGTTTCTAGCTCAACGGCGCGGAGGGTGATTTCCGCTTCGCGGGATTTGACGATCTCAAAGGCGCGAGCGTTTTGTACCGCCACCGCGATTTGACCGGCAAGGGTGGTTTTGACGTTGACATCCTCATCGCTAAAGCGGTCTAGGCGGTCTGATTGTACGTCGAGGACGCCGATGACACGCCCGGCGACCATCATCGGGACGGCCATTTCTGAGCGCGTGTTCGGCAGCAGTGGATGAGGCAAGAAGTCGGGTGACTCGCTCACGTTGTTGACGACGAGGCCTTCACCGGTTCGGAAAGTGCGAGCGACGATGGAGGACTCGTGATCCGCCGGGATGACGCGCTTTTGCGCGGCCATTTGACGGCCAACGTCGCCTGCACCGGCGGTCAGTACCAATTGGTCACTCGACTCGTTGTAAAGATAGATGTGGGCGTGATAGAGGTTGAATTGCGACTTGGTTTGGTCTGCCACCGCTTGCAACAGATCGTCTTGGTTATCCATCAATTGGCTGATGGTCTGGGCGATTTCGGCCACCGATTGTAATTCTGTGGCGCGGCGGGTAGCCTGTTCTTCGAGTTCTTTGCTGGCGGTGATTTCGTACCGGATGGCCAAGTATTGATGCGGCTTGCCTTCATCGTTTAGCAGCGGGACGATGGTGGTATCGACCCAGTAGAACGAACCGTCTTTGGCACGGTTTTTGATTTCAGCGCGGAAGGTGCGCCCATTGGCAATCGTCACCCACAGGTTGCGGATGAACTCTTTGGAGTGGTAGCCGCTGTTGAGGATGCGGTGGTCTTGCCCCATCAGTTCCTCACGACTATATTTCGAAATTTCGCAGAATTTTTCATTGACATATTCAATGATGCCGCGCTGGTCGGTGATGGCGACGATGGCCGATTGGTCAAGCGCATAACGCATGTCGTTCGCCATGCGGGTAGCGTCGATAAGCTGGGCTTCACGTTCGCGCAGTTGACCAAATGTGCGCGTGTTCTGGACGGCGACGCTGACTTGGTTCGCTAATAAGGTGAAAATATAGGCGTCGTTCTCATCAAACCGAGCTACCTCGTCGGACTGGATATCCAGCACGCCAATGGCCTGATTGTCGTATATCAGCGGGACGGCCATCTCTGAGCGGGTGTTCGGCAGCATCGGGTTCGGCAAGAAATCCGGCGTTTCGGTCACATCGTTGACGATGGCCGACTGCATCTCCCGCGCGGCGCGTGCGACCAGCGAGTGGGTATGCGTGGTGGCGATGCGGTGGCCGCGTTTGACCATCATTCGCCCCGCTTCCCCAGCGCCAGCGCTCAGAGTCAGATAGGTGCGCTCATCGTCAATCAGGTAGACATGGGCGTGGTAGAGGTTGAATTGTGATTTGCTGAGGTCGGAAACTGTCTGGAGCAGGTCATCTAGCTTGAGGAGCGCCGAAATACGGGAACTGATTTCGCTGACAAGCGCCAGTTGATGAGAGAGTAAGTCGGTTTTGGGAGTCGCTTGGAACATTATTATTCCCTCTAGGGTTTGGGGTGGACGATAGGATATTTTTTAGTCCGTATTCGCCAATAGGTTGGATAGCGCCTCAATGCGGGCGAGGTGACGCCGAACGGTTTCAAGCATCTGAACCGTGTCGATGGGTTTTTGCAAGTAATCGTCGCACCCTGCGCTGATGATGCGTTCGCGGTCTCCGCGCATGGCGGCGGCGGTCAGCGCGATAACGGGGACATTGGTAAGACTCGGGTCTGCTTTGATGCGCCGAGTGGCTTCCAGACCGTCGATGTCTGGCAAGTTGATGTCCATGAGGATGAGGTCTGGCTTCTCACCTATGGCGATTTGGACACCCTCCTCGCCGTTTACGGCCTCAAGGGTTTCATACCCATTGAGTTTTAATAGTTTGCGGACGAGCCGCATATTCTGAGGGTTGTCTTCAATATAGAGAATACGTTTGGCGTCCGTCATGATTTTTTGACCTACTATAGAACCGTTTAAACCTATTGTTCATACTACTATTAAAGTTGTGCCAACAAGCATAAAGAAAATAATTCTAAATTATGGATAACGGATTTAAGGTAAGTGATTTAGACTGTAGATGAACCGAATGACACGGTTGTAAGGAAAATAATAGTTGACATTCATCACGCTTAATGATTGACATTCATCATACTGGGGATTGAGGCTAAATATGATGGGTTTTGCTGACGACATCACGCGGTTTCGCCAGACCAATGAGGTGAAAATTACCCGCCGCGTCGCTTGGCTGATGCCGCTTTTACTCATCATCCTGACTATCACGACGCTAGTAACCGAAGTATGGCTACAGTATCAGCAGGATGTGATTGGTCAGTATGCCTCCGCTATGAACCCGGCTGGGCATCAGCGGACGTATGCCCAGCGGATTCTGTATATGAGCAATATCCTCGTCACCTCCGATTTGGCGGGGGTGCGTTTCAATACCTCGGCAGAACTGAAAAACACGATTAGGGATATGCGTCGAGAGCGCGATGGGTTGTTATTAGAAACCGCGCTCGTGCCGGAGTTGCAGCATCTCTACTATGATGACCCGATGCAATTGAAAGCGCGAGTGGATGGGTATCTGGATGTTGCGCTTGCACTGGCTGACGCTAGCGGTGCGTGGACGGATAACCCGAAATATGATGAGATTGCCGCGCAATCCCCACGGCTGATGATTGACCTCAACGCAACGACGATGACCTATGAGCGGTTGCTCAAGAATTTACTCAACCAACTGAGTGATATGTATAAAGGGCGGGCGGTCTTCATCATCGGCGGGCTGGCAGTAGCTGCGCTGCTCATCCTAATGCCGGGGATGCTGGCGTTGAGACGCTATACTTTGATGCTGTATGAGCATATCACGCTACTACGCCAAAAAATCACGCTTTTAGAGGGCCGCCAAGCCTTTTCCGAGGCGATGCTTGCGTCTGTGCCGATGCCACTATCGGTCTATGACATCACCACTGGGCAGACGGTATTCATGAACGATCATTACCGCCAACTGCTTGGGTATACCGATGAGGACGTAACTGTTTTTGAGTTGTATAACGTAGAGGGGGTCATCCACCCTGACGATATCGAACGCGCCCGATTTTTCATGGTTAAGGCGGCTGAAACGGGTGTTGTGACGCTGGGTGAATATCGTCTGCGGCGCAAGGACGGCAGCTATGTGATGGTCGAGTCGCGGGCGATGGCGCTTATCCAGAAGGGCGTGGTCTCGACTCCGCCGCAATTGGTGGCGCTCATCCGTCCATTAGATGTGCAGGATACCCCTGACGCGCCTTAAGAATCGGGCTTATCGCGTTGGAGCAATTCTAGGGCGGCTTGGGCGGGCATCGGGCGGCCTAACAGGTAGCCTTGTAGCGCGTCGGCTTCCAATAAGCGCAGCACCGAAATTTGGAGCGCGGTTTCGACCCCTTCTGCCACGACCATGATGCCGAGGCTGTGCGCCATTTGGCTGACGGCGCGGATGATGGCGGTAGCCGTCGATTTGGCTACTGGGTCGTCATCGCTGATATTGGCGATGAAAGACTGGTCGATTTTGAGTGTATGGATGGGCAGTTTTTGCAGATATGACAGCGACGAGAAGCCGGTCCCGAAATCGTCGATGGCGATGCGGACGCCATGCGCGGCCAATTGTTCAAGCGTGGCGGCTTTGGCCTCGATATCGCGGATGAGCAACCCTTCGGTCACTTCCAACTCTAATGTCGCGGGTGGGATTCCGCTGGTGAGCAAGGTCTCTTTCACCGAGGCGACAAAATCTGGGCTTTCAAATTGGCGCGGCGAGACGTTGACCGCGACATTGACCGGATAGCCGAGGTCGTGCCACGCTTTGGCTTGTAGGGTGGCCTGTTTCATCACCCATGCGCCGATGCTCAGAATCAGGTCGGAAGCCTCGGCCACTGGGATGAAGCGGGCGGGCGAGATGTCACCGAGCGTCGGGTGATGCCAGCGCAGGAGCGCCTCGAATCCCATAATGCGCTCATCGTGAAGCGTGAACTGCGGCTGGTAATGAATTTCCATCTGGCCGCGTTGGAGGGCGTTCCGCAGGTCGATTTCTAGCTGCATCTGGGAGAGCAGGTCGATTTCAGTGGATTCATCGGCTTGACGGTAGGTGTTGCGGCCTCCATCTTTGGCGATATACAGGGCGATGTCGGCCTTGCGGAGCAGGTTTTCAACCGTGTGGCCGTGTTCAGGGTAATAGCTGATGCCGATGGACGCGGTGATTTTAACTTCGCGCCCGCGCAGGGTATACGGCTCCTCGCTAACGGCTTTCATGATATTTTCGGCCACGGTGACGGCTTCGGCGCGGCGCTGAACCATCGACAGGACGAGCGCGAATTCGTCACCGCCCATGCGCGCCAGTAGCCCAACTTCCTCGGTGCTGGCGCGCATCCGATTGGCCGCCATTTGGAGCAGCAAGTCGCCCGCCGAGTGGCCGAGCATGTCATTGATGTCTTTGAAGTGGTCAAGGTCGATGAAGATGACCGCCACGCCGCGCCCGCGCAGTGGGGCTTCGTTCAAGACGCTTTGCAGGTGGTGTTCCAGCGATTGGCGATTGGCGAGGTGGGTTAGGTGGTCATGGCTGGAACGGTATTCGAGCGTCTCGTTCAGCTTCTGGACATCTTCAAGCCGCCTCTGACCCAGCATATAGAGGGTCTGGATTTCGGCCTCGGTGCGCTTGCGGCCACTGATTTCGCGCATGGTTAGGACATGCGCCATCGCGCCGCTGTACTTCATCGTGCGGCCAGAGATTTCCAGCGGGAAGCGGTGGCCGTCCTTGTGAACGCCCATAACCTCATGCAGTCGCTGGTCGCCGATATTGAAGATGTCTTGGACGATATGACTGTTTTCAGGCGCGACAAACGCCGTCTCAGTCATACGGACGAGTTCAAACTGTTTATACCCGAAGAGTTCAACCAAAGCGTTATTCGAGTAGATAATCACGCCGTCCACGCTGATGGCGATTCCGTCTAGGCTGGTATCGGCGAGTCGGCGGAAACTCTCGCGGGATTCGGTCAGGGCGGTCTCTAATTGTTTGCGGGTGGCGATTTCGTTGGCGAGTTCGCGGGCGCGGCGTTCAACAGCAGAGGTACGCTCCTCAATCCGGCGCTCAAGTGATTCGTTCAGATCGTGTAGGTCGCTATTGCGCTGGTTGAGCGCGTCAAACGACTCTTGTAGCGCCCGCCCCAATATCTTCACCTCATCGTTGGATGACCCAACTGGGATGACCACTTTGGTCTCACCAGCGCGGATGCGGTTGACCGACAGCGCCATATCCCCCAGCGGGCGGACGATGGCGCGGATGCTGGTGAAGTTAATCAGGGTGAACAACAGCGCGATGCCGACTCCGGTCAGGATGAGGATTAATTGCAGGTGGTGTGCTGGCGCGAGCGCCTCGGCTTCTGGCTGGCGTAAAATGAGCCGATAGCCGAGGCCGGGGAAATCGAGATGGGCGTGACTCTGCGCGATTCCGACGATATACGTCTTGCCATCATCCCAATTCAGCGTGCCAGAGGCGCTGGTTACGTCGTCCAGAAATATGATCTCTGACAGATTTAGCGCATAAGGCACTGACACGACAGCTTTGCTTAACGGCAAGCTGTCCATGATGACATAGCCATCCTGATTGAGGATGAAGACATCGGCATGATCTTCCGGCAAGATGCTTGTGTTGTTTTGGTTGGATGCGCGGATGACATCTGATAGCCACGCCCAATTGAGGTGTGCGCCCAACACGCCAACCCATTCACCGTCGCGGTAGACGGGCATGGCGATATCGAGAAATTGTATGGGGGCATTGCCGGTGCGCGGCAGCAGGCTTTCCAGCGCTGCATCCCCATGCAACTCGCCGATATACGGCGCACGGATGCCATTGGCGAACCACGGCTGGGTGCTGACATCTTCACCTTCCAACAGGCCGTCAGTGCTAACATGCACTACGCCCTCCGAATCGGCGAAGCCAATCCATGAGTAGACCTCGAAGCCACTTTGCACGGCTTCCAAGAAGGCACGTTGTTGGTTGATTGGGGTATAAGGGTTGATGAACGTTTGATTCTGCGCGGCGACCTGTATCTCGCGCCAACTGCTATAAACCTCGTGGTTAAGGCGTTCCATCAGGCCATCGGCACGGGTTTCAAAGTTATTCCCGACATCTTGGCGCAGGTATATTGTGCTGAGGACTCCGCCCAAAATGCTGAGGATGAGTGTAAGTGTCGCCGTGCTGATGATGGTCAACAGCGACAGCCGCCGTAGCAGGCTGTTACTGGGTTGGGAATCAGTTGAAACGGGTGGGGAGGCTTGCACGGCCTTAACCTAATCAAGCATAAAATAACGTTTGGATTGATTTTTCATCACTATACCATATTTGTATCACGCTAAGGGTTGAGACGGGCTGCGTTTGCCGTCCCAGCGGATGTCCGGGATGAGGGCGGGGCGGTATTTATGGATACGGTCAGCGTGGGGGCGGAGGTCGGTCAGCATCTGGCGGATTTCGCCCCGGATGTCGTTGCTGGGGACATAACCGAGGTCGAGCAAGTGTTGACGGTCTGGGTTGTAATAATGGTCGCCGGATTCCGCACGCGGGTTTTCGATGGGTTGGATTTCGACGTTTAGGCCGATGGATCGCCCGACCTCTTGCACCAGTGCGGCCAATTCCGCGATGCTATACACTTGCTCAAATTGGTTGAATACGCGATATTCCCCGGCGGTGGGCGGGTTCTCACACGCGAGCGTCAGGCATTGAACCGAGTCGCGCAGCGGCAAAAATCCGCGCCGCATCCCGCCCGTCCCGTATAGCGTCAGCGGGTGGCCTATCACGGCTTGGCAGCAGAATCGGTTGATGGCCGTCCCGAAACACTGGTCGAAGTCGAGTCGGGTGGCGAGGCGAGGCAAATCTGGCGGCATGGCGTCGATGCGCGTGCCGAACACCACCCCTTGCATGACATCGGTGGCGCGCAGACCCCATACCCGGCAGGCGAACTGCGTGTTGTGCGAGTCGTGGACTTTGCTCCAGTGGTAAAAACTGTTGGCTTGGCGCGGAAAGGGGAGGGTATCGCGCCGTCCACGGTATTCGACCTCGAAGAAGCCTTCTGGGATGTCGAGGTTGGGCGTGCCATATTCGCCCATCGTCCCCAGCTTGAGCAGATGCGCGGCTGGGGCGGCGTCTCTCATCGCCCAGAGCAGATTTAGGCTGCCGATGACATTATTGTGTTGGGTGAAGGCGGCATGGGCGGCGTCCATCATCGAATACGGCGCGGAGGGCATCTCGGCCAGATGGACGACGGTATCGGGGTGAAATTCCGCCAGCGCGAGGCGGGTGAAGGCATAATCGAGCAAATTGCCGCGATAGACGGTTAGGTGCGACCCAAAGTGCTGCTCAAAAGCGGCGAGTCGCTCATCCAGCGAGGCGATGGGGATGGCGGAGTCCGAATTCATCTCTGCGACCCAATCTCGGCGCAGCAAGGCATCGAGTCCGGCGACGGTATGGCCGCGCACGGTCAGGTGTTGGGCCAACGGCCAGCCGAGGTAGCCGTCAATGCCAGCGATGAGGATACGCATAGGGGACTCCGTAAACCTGTGAGGGAAGCACGGCGGGATTATAGCAGAATAATAACGGCAGTTTATGGAAAAAATTCTAAAATAGGATTATCATGAGCAAAAGCGTGCGAGATGGTTTTTCAACTGATGACCCAACAAGATAAAATAACCCAAACCACAAAAAAACAATCGACCAGCACAGTTGGACGTGGAAAATCTATCATCTTAGACTCAATCCCTGAATTTGCCGCTTGGTCGGATGATTATGTATCGGTGTCGCTTGGAGACAGTTTATCTTTTTATGACCAATGGGAACGCCCAACCGCGATTATCTCTGACGGCGCTTACGGCGTATTAGGATTTGAAGGGGATACCACCGATCACATCAATATGCCGGAGTGGTATGAACCGCATATCAAGGCATGGAGTAGTTCTGCATTGCCCGCGACGACTCTTTGGTTTTGGAACTCAGAAATTGGCTGGGCCGCCGTACACCCTCTCTTAGAACGTTATGGGTGGCGATATGTTGGCGCTAACATTTGGGATAAGGGCATTGGGCATATTGCTGGGAACGTTAATACGGGGAAAATACGCCAATTTCCAGTTGTCACTGAGGTTTGTGTACAATATGTCTTTGAGCCACGAATTAATGGGCAGTTGCTTAAGCAATGGTTGTTATCAGAGTGGAAACGGACAAAATTGCCTGTCAGCAATGCTAATTTAGCGTGTGGGGTGAAGGATGCTGCCTCACGCAAATATTTCGATCAAGGGCATTTATGGTATTTTCCACCACCCGATAAATTTGAAATGCTGGTTGCATACGCAAATTTAAATGGGGATAGGGAGGCTCGCCCTTTTTTTTCGTTTGATGGTGTTTCATCTGTCACAGGCGAACAATGGGCGAAAATGCGCGCAAAATTTAATTGCCCTCATGGTGTGACCAATGTGTGGCGACGTGATGCCTTACGAGGGCTTGAACGTATTAAAACCCCCACTGGTAAAGCCGTACATCTTAATCAAAAACCACTTGATTTGCTCGAACGCACCATTCTTGCATCTACTGAAGAAAATGATGTGATTTGGGAACCGTTTGGCGGTTTATTTTCGGCCACTTTTGCCGCCCGCCAGCTTAAAAGACGTGCATTTTCAGCAGAAATTGATTCCACATATTATCAATATGGTCTAAGACGTTTTACTTCAGTAGACCTCTTGTATCAATATCCGTTATGGTGAGGTGCTTTTCAAAAGCGTCACGCATCTCATCCTCCTGTTTTCTACTAAATATTTTTGCCCATTGTCCGACAGTTAATCCTTGAAACATCATATCGAGTGTTTTGCGTTTAAACGACTCGATTTCTGGGTGATAAATGCGATCTATCTTGGCAAAGTTAGTATCTAAGCGATAGTTGAAACGTCCAAGAAGTTCTCTCTGTAATGTTTGATAGGCCGGTGTTGCCTGATAGATGACGTGATCTAACCCCCAGCTATCAACAATGATTTTTGCAGCCTCAAATTCTTTTTCTGTCCCTTGCCATTTGAATCCCATCGTGTTTGTCTGTTGCAAATTCCCTGTTCTGGTACTTGTGTCATTCGGTTCAATGACGAGGTAATCAGGCGGATTGTGATAATGAGTATCACGGGCGTGGGCAATTGACCCGCCTTCAATGATGCACACATTGATAATGCGCGGCCTGCCGTAAATCACAAATTCAGGTATCCATGACAACAGTGTGACATAGGTGTTTTTATGGATAAAGTGGTTTTGGCTGTCCTTAAAGCGGGCTGTGATTTCGGTTGCTAAAGGAAACCATGCTTTGATTTCAAAGCCGGGTGTAGGGGTGATTGATCCGTAAAAAACAGTATCAGGAAAACCGGGGTCTTGGCGTATCCAATGCCCATAGGGTTTGAAGGCTTCGATTTCATTCAAAAGTTCTAGGGTATTATATTCAATAGAATTGCCCAGAAATGGTGAAAGTTTAGAGATGATTTTTGCTAATGGAGTGATGATTTAAAATCCAAACGATCTTTGATCGAGGTTTTAGCATAAAACACACCCAAATAATCGTTTGGATTTGTTTCAGTTTCCCCATAAATTGACCGCACTTTGAATGGAAGTTGGTTTGGTGATATTTAATAATTCAAAGATATGACCTGATAGCATTTGGATTTGGTCAGATGCGAGCGTTATGGCCTCAGCAGTATTCATGATTTGGGATGTTCTTCTTGCTCTGATAACGCTGATTGAAGCGATTCAATAAGGTCACACAGGTTAATGTTAAGCACTTTAGCGATGTATAGCAGTTCTATGACATCTACTCGGCGTTCGTGACGTTCTATTTTCGCAATATAAGATTGCGGCTCACCCAATGCTTTTGCCAATTCATACTGGCTTAATCCAGCCGCTTTCCGGTGTAAGACCAGTGAAGTGCAAAGTTGTTGGTAGGTTTTGGTATGAATAGTTTTCATCACGTCACGCATGAACCTTAACTCGATTGATTGATGTATAAACCTAAATTGGTATTATCCCAAAACAGACTTAATAAAAATAAGTATTCGATAAAAGGCGGGTTTGTAGATGAACACTGCTGAGGGTGGCGAGTTGATAATAGATGTGAGAAATTAAGTTGTCGTTATTCGTGATAAGCAAACCGTTATTTTAAGTATCAGAGGAAAAAACATGTCAGAGCGACACCTAGCAACCGTGCGTAGCGTGAGCGCCATCGTGACGCTGTTCGATAAAGAAGGCAATCCGGCGCAGTCGGTAGAAGGCGTATTCCTTGACGGTTGGTTTTCGATTGTCCAACGAGGCGACTTCAAAGTTGGCGACAACGTTTTGTATCTGGAAATTGATTCTGTCTTGAATCCAGAACTGGCATGGGTGCAGACATACGCGCCATTCATGGAAAAGCATCATTGGCGGCTCAAGACGCTCAAGCTGAACAGTTTGCGCCTCCCTGATGAAAACGGAGCGCCATCGCCTTACCCGCCCATCTCGCAGGGGTTGGTGCTGCCGATGCAGGCCATCACCGATGCTCAGGCAGAGAAAAACGACGCCGAATCACTGGACGCGCTGTTAGGGATTGAGAAGTATGAGCGCCCGGTCAAAGCGATGAGCGGCGACGCACGCGGGAGCTTCCCCGGTCATATCCATAAAACCGATGAGGAGCGCATCCAGAATTTCGCCGAACAGATTGGCTTCTTCATGGGCAAACCGTGGGTGGCGACTTATAAGATGGACGGCAGCAGCACCACGGTCTGGCTGGGGGATGAGGGCGAACTCCGCATCGCCAGTCGGACGCTGGAACTTTACTATGACGAGGCCAACTATTTCAGCAAAGCGGCCATGACTCAGCCCGGAATTAAGCCTCTGCTGGCAGAAAACCCGGCTATTTCGGCAGTACAAGGCGAGGCGATTGGCGAGGGCGTGCAAGGCAATCCGCATGGCGTCAAAGGGCATCGACTGGTCGTATTCAATCTGATTGACCGCGCCAGCGGTTTGCCGATTCCCTATACCCAGATGGCGGCGTTGTGCGCCCAGTATGACATCGCGTGTGTGAAAGTACATTCTAGCGGGGATAGTTTCGAGATGACCCCAAAAGCGTGCATTGAACTTGTATCAACTCTCATCGCGATTGACTACGGCCAAATACAGGGCAAACGCAGTAAATGGGCGGAGGGTTTGGTTTTTCGGCTGAATGGCGACAAACCACAAGCCTTACCGAACGGAGAAAACGCCTCATTCAAGGCGATTAACCCCAATTACTTGCTGGATAACGGGGAATAGGCGCGGGAGATTAATTCGGGTAAGTAAGTCCCTCGTGGGTATAACCCACAGAGACCGCAGAGGGGTAAAAGCTCTTGTTTTCTCTGCGGTCTCTATGTATCTGTGGGTTGGTTTTTATTTCACAGACAAGCGCTTGGTCTAATCTACGGTGCGCGGGTCGAAGGCGTCGCGCAGGCCATCGCCAATCACATACAGGCACAAGACTGTAACGAAAATCAGCAGGCCGCTGATGGTCGCCATGTGCGGCCCACGGGTGAAGAATTGCTGCGCGTTGGTCAGCATATTGCCCCATGTGGCCGTCGGTGCTTGTACGCCCAACTTCAAAAAGCTGAGCGTGGATTCAACCAGAATCAAACCACCGATGTTAGTGGCAAGTACCAAGAATTGTAATGAGAGCGTGTTGGGGAAGATGTGCGCCCACATGATGCGTCCTGACCCCGCCCCCAACGCCCGTGCGCTCAATACATAATCAAGACTGCGGATTTGGAGGGTTTGACCACGCACAAGCCGCGCATCTCCCGTCCAACTGGTCAGCGCAAGCACAATAATGAGGGTGGTGGCGGAACTCGTCAACAGGCTCGCCAACAGCAACAATAGATAAATAGAGGGAATACTGTCGAGGGTGGTGATGAACCAGTTGATGACGTCGTCAAGGATGCCGCCAAAATAGCCAGACACCAACCCGACAGCCGTCCCGATAACCAAGATGATGACCGAACTAACCACGCCAATGGCGAACGAAATTTGTCCACCAAACAACAATCTTGCAGCGTAGTCACGTCCCAAGTCGTCCGTGCCAAGCAGGTGGCCGGGGTCTTGGAGAGGCGCGAGTAAGCGCACCGAGGTGTTGGTCTGGTTGGGGTCAACCTTGAGGATATATTGGCAGATTGGACCAGCAAACACCACCAATATGCTCAGAGTGAGTAAGATAATGATGGCAACCATCGTGAGCTTATCGTGCCAGATACGGCGTAGCGCCCGCTGATTCGCTGATTCGCTCTTTCTATCGCGTTGATCGTTGAGTTGGACAATTCCTGAGGCCGTTGTTTGAGACATGTAAAAAGCCTCCCCTAATCGAAGCGGATGCGCGGGTCAATGACCGCATATAGGATATCAGATAGCAGGTAGCCGATGATGGTAGCGACAGCCGCATAAACCGTCAGCGCCATGACCATTGGATAATCACGTCCGATGGCTGCTTGTGTTGAGGTCAAGCCCAAGCCCGGGTAGTTAAAGATGGTTTCGGTGATGACTGCGCCACTCAATAGCCCTAAGACGGCTGGTCCTATGCTGGTGGCGATGGGGATCATGGCGTTGCGAGCAGCATGAACATACCATACGCGGCGGTTACTTAATCCCTTGCTCTGGGCAGTACGGATGAAGTCTTGATTGATGATATCGAGCATCGAAGCACGCATGAGGCGACTATAGCCCGCAATCCCACCAATCGACAGCACAAAGACCGGCAACACCATGTACTCTAATCGTTGCCAGATGGGCGGGCAGCTTGCTTCAAGCGTCATCGCACATCGGTCTCCGATAGGTAAAATTTTGAGATGTACGCTAAAAAAGAGCAGTAACATCAGCGCAAACCAAAAGACGGGTATGGCCGTCAGACCAACGGCTGCAATACGGGTAATTTGGTCGAACCAACCACGATGATAAACGGCTGCGAGGATACCAATCGCAACCCCTATACTTGTACCGAGGATGAAAGAGACGATACTGAGTTCAAGTGTTGGAATAGCGCGTTCTAAAAGCAAATCCAGTACAGGGCGTTTTTTGATGAAGCTGAACCCGAAATCACCCCGTAATATGCCATATTTATCACCGGGCGGCTCTGCCTCGCCATCTTTGTCTACATCGAGTGCAATCAAAAACGCGCCGTCTGATATTCCGTCCCCGTCATTGTCCCAACGCATCCAGTCGTCACCGATGAGCCAGCGGAGGTATTGCACTGGGATCGGGTCATTGACGCCCAGTTGTTTCTCTAGGCGGGCGACATCTGCCGGTTTTACGCCGGGTTTAAAGGTAAGTTGACGAACCGGATTACCAGACGCGCCCATCAATAGATAAGCCAAAATTGTTATGCCGAAAAAGGTCGGGATGGCTTGCAGCAGCCGCCGAAGAATGTATTGGGCCATAGAGCGCTGGCCTCCCTATT
The DNA here is from genome assembly GCA_034437835.1 of Anaerolineae bacterium. Classification (GTDB taxonomy): domain Bacteria; phylum Chloroflexota; class Anaerolineae; order Aggregatilineales; family Phototrophicaceae; genus Flexicrinis. The sequence continues at coordinate 20,425 of DAOTTP010000081.1, forward strand.
GCAATGCTTAACAGTGTGGATGAACACGCCCCTTCTAAATAGTGCTAAGGGGGCGTGATTTAGGACGACCCGCAAGGGGTTTTTTGTAGGCGCACACCGACGGGTGTGCGCCTACAGACTTACACGGAGACTTAGCGCATCCGTATTATTTATTTAGCGGATCGACCAAGACGGCAGATTCCAATAGGTGCTGTTGGCGCGGGGGTCGAAGTTCTCAAGCCCGTTGGTCACGGCTACCGGGACGATAGACGTATTGACCAAGTACCACGGCACTTCGTTGTAGACGATCTCCTGAGCGCGGTCATACAGCGCCTTGCGTGCGGCGCTATCGCAACCGGGGAGAGCGCGAGCTTCCTTCATCAGGGTCTCGAACTCTTCGTTGTAGAACGAGGTGGCGCCGAAGCCGGAGCCGGGCAGGTCGGCCTCAGCGGAGAGCATGTCGTACATGTCTTGCGGTGCATTGCTGCTGACACCCCAGAAGACCATCAATAGGTCATAGTTCTGACCGAGCAGTTTGTCAATCATCGGGCCGAACTCGATGATGTCGAGGGTTAATTCGATGCCGACTTGCTTGAGTTGGTCTTGCATCAAGATGGCCGAAGCATCAATCGACGGGTTGCCGGTGAAGGTGGTCAGGGCGAGGGTCAGCTTAACGCCGTCCTTCTCACGGATGCCGTCGCCGTCGCTGTCAACCCAACCAGCGCCTTCCAGCAAGCTGGCGGCGAGTTCAGGGTCAAAGGCATACGGGGCGAGGTTTTCGTTATAAGCCCATGACTGAGGCAGCAGTGCGCCGCCGACGGGGATACCAGTGCCAGCGAATGCGCCTTCGTTCAGGGAAGCATGGTCAATGGCATGAGTGAGCGCCTCACGCACGGCCAAATCACCGAGGATCGGGTGCGGTTCTTGCTCAATGACTTCGCCAGCTTCATCGAGGCCATTTTGCGGGTTGGCAGGGTTGGCGGTGTTGAACAACAGCACTTGCCAGCCGCCAGCCGGACGCAGGTTGAGTTGGAACTCACCAGCGGCGGCGCGATCTTCAAATTCTTGTTGGCGATCTTCAGGAACGCTGGCGATCAAGGTGAGTTGACCGGCCAAGAACTGCTCGACCTCAAGGATTTGGTCGGTAACGTTCTTGTAAACATAGCCTTCAGCCACGGTGTGGCCTTCGGGATTGTCGCTGTAGTTCTCGTTCGCAATCAATGTGACCTGTTCACCGGCGCGGAAGTTCGAGAATTTGAATGCGCTGGCGGTGACTGCCGGATCTAAGTTGGCGGGGTTGTCGGTGGTCATATCGGCATAGGTCGGGTAGACCGAGGCATAATAGGCCGAGGGGACAACCGGGATGTTGCTGATGGCGGTCACGGCGGCGCAATCCGGCGCAGCGAAGGTGATCACGACGGTGGTCGCATCGGGCGTGGTCAGGCTTTCAACCGTTGCCAGATACGAGGCCAATTGCGTGTCCAGTTCGCCGCTAGCGATGGCGTCATAGGCGTATTGGATGTCAGCCGAGGTGATGGGGGTTCCATCAGACCAGATGAGGTCATCGCGGAGGGTGACGGTCAAGGTTACGCCGTCTTCGCCGAGTTCCCAGCCAGTTGCCAATGAATTGGGGACGCCGGGGGTTTCGAGGCCGGTGTCAGGGTTAATACCGATGAACAACGGGAACAGACGCGCAACCACATCGCTTGATGCACCATCGGCCACCAACAACGGATTGGTGGTGGTGATGTCGCCGCCGAAGTTACCGACGACGATGGGTTGACCTTCACCGAAGCCAAGCGGCTCTTGCGCCATAACCGGCGCGACCAAAAGGGTTACGGCTGCTACGCCGAGTACCAACCAACGATTAAAACGAATACCAGACACAGTTTTTACTCCTCTTTCTTAAGTGAGTTCCTAAGTTTTACCTGTATTGCAGGATGAGCGCAAGCCCTCCAATAAAAACCAAAAACGTTTTGTAAGGGGGAATGGTTCATAATCTGACAAGAACCTGAAAACTAGCTTTGCAAAACATGACAATTATCACCTCGTCTTTCCCTACGCATCGGCAGGAAGCGGTGTAGAATCGGATAAGATGAGGGAAAAGTAAGGCTTTCCTGTGACGATGGTTATTAAGGGATATTTCACATGCGTATTGCGGTATTCAGCACCAAACCCTATGACCGAGTTTTTTTAGATACCGCCAACATCCCGCACGGTCATCAGTTCACTTTTTTGGAGCCGAGGCTTTCGCGTGAGACGGCGGCGCTGGCGGCGCGGCATGATGCGGTATGTGCGTTCGTCAATGACCAACTCAGCGCCGAGGTGCTGTCGATGCTGCACACGCTGGGGATTAAACTGGTGGCGCTGCGGAGCGCTGGGTTCAACCATGTTGACCTCGCGGCGGCGCGTGACCTCAGGATCCCGGTGGTGCGCGTCCCCGCCTATTCGCCTTATGCGGTGGCCGAACACAGCGTCGCGATGATTCTCTCGCTCAACCGTAAGATTTACCGAGCGCATAACCGCGTCCGTGAGATGAACTTCTCGCTGGACGGCTTATTGGGATTCGACTTGCATGGGCGGACTATTGGGGTGATTGGGACGGGTCAAATCGGGCAAGTTTTGGTTAGGATTATGCACGGCTTCGGCTGTAACATCCTCGCCAATGACCCTTACCCGTCTGATGCGGTAGTCGCGCTGGGCGGGCGCTATGTAGACTTACCAACCCTATATGCTGAGAGCGACATCATCAGCCTGCATTGTCCGCTGACGCCCGGGACTCGCCACATGATTGACGAACAGGCGATTAACCAGATGAAGCGCGGCGTGATGGTGATTAATACCAGTCGGGGCGCGTTGTTGGATACGCCTGCGGTGGTGGAAGGGTTGAAGCGCGAACAGGTGGGCTATCTGGGCATGGATGTTTACGAGGAGGAGGCCGATGTCTTTTTTGAAGATTTATCCGGCCACGTCTTACAGGATGACCTATTGGCGCGGCTACTGACCTTCCCAAATGTGCTGATGACCAGCCATCAGGCGTTTTTCACCCGTGATGCGATGCAAAACATCGCCGAAACCACGCTGCATAATCTGACGGCGTTCGCCAAAGATGGTTCGACCCCCAACGCCGTCACCGTCGAAAAACACAAACGCTAAGGTCAGATTAGAGTCCTGAGTCCCAAGTCCTGAGAAAGGGCAAGGCGCATATTCAGACGGTATGAGATTATGAGGACGCGGAGACGGTATTATTGTCGTCCGTTTTCAAAATAAGCGGACGTCCAGAAGGGCGTCCCTACATCAAGGCGGAATCAGCGAAAAATCTGACTCTCAGGACTCCTCACTCAGGACTGTGTTTAAGACTTCGCGCCAATTCGCCCATGTCATGCGCGGCTTATTTTTCATCTCACGGTTATACGGCTGGTCATAGATGATGTGCGTGTAGAGCGTCGGATACGCGCCTTTGATTTCGGGCATATCGTCAATCAGGACATCGCCGCGCACCATCGTCTTATCGCGAGTCATGATGATTTTCTCGATCCAATCCGAGCCGAAATGCTTTTCAATCCACTCGAATTTTTCAGGGGCGCAATGTTCGTAACGGCGCATCGGTGAGGTGCAAATCCGCACATCCCAGCCCATGGAGTCCATCTCTTTGACGGCGGCTATCCCGCCGGGAATTTCCGGCAGATTTGCGAAAAAGCGCGGGCGTTGCCACATCGTATAAATGTTGTCGTACTCCTCTGGTGGGTATTGGTCGCTGAGGTAGGGGGTCAGCCGGTCTGAGACGCGGATGAACGGTTTTTCTGGAAAACTGGTGCGCCACATCTCCAAAAAAGCCTGCTCAAAATCACATAATACGCCGTCCATATCGACCAAGATAAGTTTGCTCATGCCGTCTCCACTGTTGGTTTGCGCCCTGTTATGCCTGACGGACGACGGTATGGCAAGCCCGATTGTTAAGAGATTTGGCTGATAGCCCTATCCTTCTGATGTCCTAGACAAGAATCACCTTATGGGCGGATGTTTGGGTTGGTCTTGGCTTTTATACTGCTAATAGTTATTTAGGAATCTACAGGAAAAACACCATGGCAACCACACCCATTGATCAGACCAGAACTCGTTATCAAGAAAACGTTGAAGTCGTAGATGTCTACAAATCAAACTTCTTCCCGGCCGTGCGCTGGGGTGATGTTTCAATCGGCGCGATTTTGGGCGGTGTGCTTATCGCGCTCATCGTCCATTTGGCGATGAATATGCTGGGGTTGAGCATTGGAGCCAACACCATCAATCCGGCTACTGAAGCCAATCCCGTTGAAGCGGGTCTAGTGACCGCGACAGTGGTGTGGATGGCTTTCAGCGCTCTCGTGGCGCTACTGGCAGGCGGCTGGGTAGCCGGACGCTTGTCCAATACCAGCAATCCTGTCAACAGCACCCTCCACGGCGTCGTTGCTTGGGCTTTGACTTGGATTATCATGTTGGCCTTTATCGGCTCTACCGTTGGTAGCCTTATCAGCGGTTTGGGCGGGATGGTCAGCCAAGGCGTATCGATGGCGGCGACCACCGTAGTCAGCGTTGCTCCCGCAGTGGCTGATAACCTGAGTATCGAAGGCCAGACTTTGGGAGCCTTTGCCGGGGAATTTAGTACCCTGCTGAATGAAAACCAAACCAACACCGCTGATACCGCTACCTCTAATACGACTGGCACGGATAGCACTCAGATGCAAAATCCGACTGTTGCACAGCCCATGACGATGGCCGATCTGAGCCTGAGCCGTGATGTCACCTCGTTTGTGACCAACACCAATCTTGATGAAGCGCAGCGCCAATCGCTCGCTACGCAACTCGCAGAGCGCACGTCATTGACTGAGCCGGAAGCCGTAGCTCAACTGGAAATGTGGCGCAACGGTTATCAAGAAGTCCGCGCACAGGCTGAGGAAACTGCCCGCAACGTCGGTCAGGCCACCGCTGATACGGTTGCCGCAGTCTCCGGCTCACTGTTCGGTATCTTGTTAGTCAGTATGTTTGCGGCTGCACTGGGCGCTTATGCTGGCGGCACACGTCGTCATGAGACGGCTCTGCAAGCAGCTACGTCCTAAATTTAACCAACAGGCATAAAAAACGGCGGGCGTTTATGAAACGCCCGCCGTTTTTCTCTCATTTGAACGTCATTGTACCGTCCGTACAAGACGTTTTTTTATTTTTCTTCGACGGCAATCGGGCTGACGATACGGAAACCGATATGGTGGTCTTTATAGGTCGGGGGGTCTTCATAATGCTGGTAGGCGGCGCGGGCGACAACAGCATTGCTGCCCCACCAACCGCCTTTTTACGCCTTGCGCGTGCCGGTTTCTGGCCCGGTGGGGTCGGTGACGGATTCCGCCGCGTATTCAGGGCGTACCCAATCGCTGACCCATTCCATCACATTGCCGGAGAGGTCGTATGCGCCGACCCAACTCACGCCGTCCTCGTAGCGCCCGACGGCTTTTGTATCTGAACTGTTGCTCACATTGGCGCGTAGCGCGTCCCACTCATTTCCCCACGGATAGACCAGCGATTCTGCGCCACGGGCGGCATATTCCCACTGCGCTTCGGTGGGGAGCGTCCCGCCGCGCCATGTCGCATACGCCTCGGCCTCGTACCATGTGATGCACGCACGGGGATAGTCTGCCCCGTCGTTGGCTTCACAACGGGCGGGTAAAAATTGTACGCGCTGACGGTTGAGCCACTTCAGGCCATCCTCTGACCAAAATTCTGGTGTCGTATAGCCACCGGCGTCGACAAACGCTTGGAAGGCGGTGTTGGTCACTTCATATTGGTCAATCCAGTAGCCTGCGCTCAGACAAGCCTCGTGTTGCACCTGCTCGGTATGGATTCGGGCTGTTGACCATGAGGGCGCGGGCAGAGTCAGGGCATATTCTGCCTCGGAGTCGCTCGTCCCCATCAAAAAACAACCGGAAGGCACATACACTTGGCTGATGCCGAATTCGTCCTCGCGGACATCTCCGGCCTCTGGTGGTGCTTCGGGCGTGGCGTCCTGCGCGGTGACAGCCATCACCAGCGCGGCACAGGCCAACAGCCCCATCCCAAAACGATAGATTTTCATGAAAATAGTTCTCCCCCTATAACGGACAAAAATATCCGCCTAGCGCTGAGACTAACGCACTTCCAGACTCGCAAAACAGCGATACCGCGTTGGATTTTGATGGGGTTTTGGTTAGTACCACTCGTCCCAAGAATTTGTATCATGCGCCTGATGTGAAATTGATTCGGGGTGTTCACCGCTGGAGGCTAAAGCCATCCAGCTAGGGAAACTGCCTTTAAGCCCGCTGAAGGGGCTATTTTTATCGGCGAAAATTTGGGGATGTCGGGATAAGCGATGGGTCAGAGCGCCTTTAGCGCGCTTCCCATCGCAATCCATAGCCAGACGGCTTTAGCCTCTGGCGGCGAATGAGCGAGAACATATAGATAGAATGTAACTACTCAGCCCCTATTTGAGGGGAAAATGAGATTTTGACCGGTACTCAGCCCAATCATCTGAGGGAAGAATTTCCCCACGCTTCAGTCAATTTGACGCGCTACATCATCAAATTGAGTGAAGAAATGATGGCTGAGTAGTTACCAAAACCTTTTTATTACCCCCCAAAAACCACGGTTGAGATGGCTTCGCCGCCACCGCCCGGCGTGCTGAGGAGGATGGCGGCCAGCAGAATCAGCAACAGTACGCCCAAGCCAATCAGCGCGTAGCGCACGATTTTGGGGTCGATTTGCGCGGACGCAGACGACGCAGACACCCTTCGCAGATGATTGGGGCGCACCGTCTCGCGAACCCACTGCTCAAACACGCCGGATCGGATTCGGACATCGCGGTGGGCGTGGTCGATGATCTCGACGAATTCCAAACGGCGCAGTAGGCTAAAAATCGCGGTCAAATCCAGCGGATATTCGGTGTCGGCCAGCCACGCCTCAAGCTGCTCGGCCTGAATCGGCTTATCAGGCTGATCAAACCGTAGATAGGCCAGCGCCGTCAGGACCGCTTGCTCATCGGTGGTCAGATTTTCCCACAACAAAGTAAATCCCGGCCTCGCCCACAACAGCAAATCCGACATCACGGCGCGGATATGCTCGGCGCGATAATATTCCCCGCGTGAGATATCATGAATCAGCGCCGCCGCCCTCAGAGTAAGTTCGGGGGCGCCGCCGCTGGCACGGTGCAGCGCCGCCGCAAATCCGGCCTCTGACCGGTCACGCCCGCTGGAAAGTAAATCGGTGACGCCTTCGAGGGTCAGCGCGGTTAAGCGGACGGTGAAATCGGGGTCAATCAACGGTGCGAGATGTCGCAGTCGCGCTTCAGCGTCGAGATGTCCGCTGAGGATCATGCCCAACTGCGGGCCGAACATCCTGCCAATCGCCTCGCCAAAATCGGGCGGCAAATCGCCCCGGATGACGGCATCGGCCAGCGGTTCTGCGTTATCAATCACCAGCATCAAGCGGCGGTGTGGGCGAATCAGTTGATACAATTCTGGCAAGCCGCGCTCAATCAGCCATTTACGCTGGTCTGAGGATGATTTGTCGTCCGGCCAATGCGGTAAGCGGTGAACCGATAAGCCCCGCCCGGCCGCCGCCAGCTTGCCCGACTCCCAAACCATCCACCAAAAGGCCGATTCCGAGGCCAAAACCGATGGGGTGAGCGTCAGGTCTAACCCGATGAACGAGTCATCTAGCCGGGTGCGGAGGGCGCGCAAAAAGGCCGTGCGCCCGCTGCGTCGCCGACCCAAAAATAGGAGCGCGTGCGTGACGGGCGCGCCCGTTAGGTGTTGATGTACACGGGCGAACAACGCATCACGCCCCGCAAACGGCGGAGTCGGTTGGGCTGGGTCAAACGGGTTTCCAGAGGCAGCTTCAGCGGGCATCGCGCATCACTTTCGTGGCAAGTCTACGGTACACTATACCGTAATTAACACCGGTTTATCCAAAACGAGGAAAAGTCATGGGACTCTTAGACGGTAAAATCGCGTTTGTGTTCGGTGTTGCGAACAAAGACAGCATCGGATGGGGCATCGCCAAGCGTCTGCACTCAGAAGGGGCGACCATCGCCTTGAGCTATGCCAGTGAGACGCTCGCCAAGCGCGTTAAGCCGCTGGCCGAGGAAATCGGGGCGACCTTTGTCGAGTTGTGCGACGTGGGCAGCGATGAGGCGCTGGATGCCGTATTCGCCAAGTTCGCCGAACAGTATGGCAAGCTGGATATCCTCGTCCATTCGGTGGCTTATGCCCCGCGTGAAGACCTCGGCGGGCGCTTCATAGACATCTCCCGCGAGGGGTTCAAAATCGCGCTGGACATCAGCGCCTACAGCCTTGTGGCGATGTGCAAGCGCGCTGAGCCGTTGATGAGCGCGGGCGGCACGGTCATGAGCATGAGCTATTACGCCGCGATGAAGGTCATGCCCAAGTATAACGTCATGGCGATTGCCAAGTCTGCGCTGGAGAATATCACGCGCTATCTGGCCGCCGACCTCGGCCCGCAAGGGATTCGCGTCAACGCTATTAGCGCTGGGCCGATTAAAACGCTGGCGGCGATGGGCGTGCCGGGCATCCACGCCATGTTACGTTTCAACGAGAAATCGTCCCCGCTCCGCAGCAATGTCAGCCAAGATGATGTGGGCAAGACGGCGGTCTATCTGGCGTCGGATTTGTCCAGCGGCGTTACTGGTCAAATCGTGTATGTCGATTGCGGCTATAATATCCTCGGCCTGACCGCCACCGAAGAAGAAATCGCGCAGTTCTAAGCGAATTCACAACAACCCGCCTTGTCTGTTATATATGAGACAAGGCGGTTGTTTATGAAGTGGCGCGGAGAACCGACATCCGATGAGGCTCTATTCCAGATAGAATTGCCCGGACACGGCACACGGATTGATTACCAGAAAAGCGCCGTAAAGCCCCTACCTTATAGGTATGGGGATATAAGACCCAGAGTAACTACTTAGCCCCACACATGCACCAAGTTAAGGATTTTAGGGGTTGATTTTGCCTCGTTGGACGCCAGACGCTAAAGCGTCCGTCTGCCGATTCAAGCCCCCTGAAGGGGACTGTAAGGCGAGAATTTGTAACGAGCAG
>DAOTTP010000082.1:0-2544 GCA_034437835.1 Anaerolineae bacterium
GCGGACGTGTTGGGGAAAGATGTGCTATTGCCGGAAGTCGAACCCGGAGACGTGCTGGCCGTCTTGACGGCGGGGGCGTATGGGATGGTCATGGCGTCGAATTATAATGCCCGCCCTCGCCCGCCGGAAATCGTAGTCGAGCCGGACGGTCAATCGTGGCGCGTCGCCCGTCAACGCGAGACGTGGGACGACCTGCTGCGCGGCGAACGTTAGGCTTGTGGGAAAATCCCATTGACCAGGAGCGAAAATCCCGGCAGAAGTTCGCCCCCGTCCAGCGTATCTGTCGCCTTCAAAATACGGATGTCAGCGCCCGCGTCATAGATTTCGACCAATTCATAGTCGGGGTAAATCAGCCAGACTAACTTTGAGCCGTTAGCGAGGTAATAGGCTGCTTTGCTCCGCATCAATTTATTGGAGTCGTCCGGTGACTTGACCTCGACGGCGAGGTCAGGCATCCGCATGACGGGATCGCGTGTGATGAGGGGCAGTCCAAACGTCAATGAAACATCCGGCAGGCGGTCATTTTGCGTGTCGTCAGCGGGGCGAAACCGTGCCTCAGCCGCGACGCGGGCGTCAAGTTTATGCTGGCGCACATAAGCCAACAGCGCCGCGCCGATGAAAATGACGATTTCGCCGCGCTGGTGTTCGACCATCTTTTCGACCACATCCCCATCAATCAGTTCTAGCATCCGGTCACGATTTTCTGGAAGTCCCAGCAATCGCTCGAACTCCCAGATGGTGACGGGTTGGATTTTAGGGTTACTTGCCATATTGAGATGTCGCCTTATTGACCGACAATCCTCATTTTACACCGAAATTCGGCATCACCCCAACCACTCCGGCTTATCCACCCCTATATACTCTTGGATTGCGCCATAAATATGTTGCAGAATTTCAGAACGATGAACGGCCACACGGCATATCCCGTTTTCTAAAATGCGATGTCTAGCTTTTGGATTTCCTTCTTTGTAGACTGTTTTGCGTAAGCAAGATTGAGGCAAACTCAAAAAATTACGCCAATACTGATTTTGTTTTTCGTTAACTTCAACATCCAACGAATGAGAAGTGACTTGTAAAACGAGTCGCTCATCAGGCATGTTGAGTTCTTCTTTCAGAAACCGACAAAAAATGAGCATCATCTCAGGGTCAGAATTTACAAAGGCGACTTCTGTGCGTCCTTTTGCACCTTCCGCCCAATACAACATACAACCCATCAAATGCAATGGTGTGGGATTTTCACGGGCGCGTAATCTTCCAGCATCTTGATAAGTTTGCCTGATAGCGCGAAATTTATCCCGATTGGCCTTTGCGCCCCGATTCTGCCCCCGAAGTTGTGCGCGTTTAGCTTCATTCAACGCCAAGATTTGAGAGTCATGTAATTCGATGTCACGTACCCAATAGCTTACAGTGCTTTTGACCACTCCTACTTGATCCGCAATATCACCTAGTGAATGGCCCTCAAAACGTAATTTGCGTGCTTTTTGCCTCAGTTCAACGCTTTTCATGATTAAAGAACCTTTGTTATGGCGATACATGTGATTATATCAATAGCTCTTATTTTATATAATAAAAAAAGCATCCGAAGCTAGATGCTTTTTTAAGATATGGCGATGAGAGGACTCGAACCTCCTACCTAGCGATTATGAGTCGCTCGCTCTAACCAAATGAGCTACATCGCCGATTTTTTGGGAAAATCAGCCCAATTGGAAAATATGTTGCGGGAGGGGGATTCGAACCTCCGACCTTCAGGTTATGAGCCTGACGAGCTGCCACTGCTCTATCCCGCGAGATACAGTATAGTCTGAGTCCCCTGCCCGCGTCAATCCTCAATATCCTGAAATTCGATTATTCCTCATCCGCTGCAATCAATCGGACGAAACGGCGCTTCCCGACTTGCAGCACAGCGGGCAAATCGTCCGTCGTGATTTGAGCATCGCGCCCGGTGATAATCTCACCATTGAGGCGCACCCCGCCTTGTTCTAGCAGCCGCGTCGCCTCTTTGCCACTGTCGGCCATCCCCAATCGGCGCAAAATATCGACCACGCGCTCAGATTCGGTCAGGCGTTCGGTTGGCATGTCGGATGGCACGCCATCGCCGTCTTTGCTGCGGAATACCTCATCCCAGCGACGTTGCGCGGCGTCTGCGCCCGCTGAGGAGTGGTAAATCGACACAATCTCGCGGGCAAGCCGCATCTTCGCATCATTAGGGTGTAACGTGCCGCTGGATAAATCGGCCTCAAATCCGGTGACTTGGGCGGGTGACCACCCCAAAATCAGCTTATGGAAAATCGGCATGGCCTGATCTGGCACGCTCATGACCTTGCCGAACATATCCCACGGCTCGGCCAGCAAAGGGATGTGATTGCCCTGACTTTTGCTCATCTTGAGCGAGCCGTCCGTCCCCGGCAAACTCTCCCCCATGATGATCGCCACCATCGGGCGCTGACCTAACCCCTGTTGCAGCTTACGCCCCGCCACAAGGATATTAAACAATTGGTCTTGCCCACCGACCTGCACATCGGCCTCTTGCGCCACCGCGTCATA
>DAOTTP010000083.1:0-2650 GCA_034437835.1 Anaerolineae bacterium
AGGGTCAGCACCCGGCGCGGATTTTGCAGCACGTCGGCGGAGTCAATCACGGGCGGGGTTTTGCCGGTGAGTCGGCGGGCGCGTTCAAACAGTTCAAGTTGCTGCGGCAGGCCGGTCTGGTCAAGTTCTGGCCCGGAAATGACTTTATCCAGCGAAACCAACATCTCGCTCGGCTCGCGAATCAGAAAACAATTGGTCAGCGCATCCGTCCACGCGAGGTCTATCTGCGGCAGCATGTGGTGAGTCATGTGCTTCTGATAATAAATCGACTTGCCGCCGGGGATGTCGCCGGTCAACCCTATTGCGACGCTACGCCAATCGGAATCATAGGTCGAAATCACCTCAGCCGCACCGGGGTGCTGCTGACGGTACGGCGAATTTGCCAGATAATGCGCGTATAACGGCTCATCGACCACGGCGGTATCAGCGCGACTGCCCCATGAGCGCAACATCGCGGTAGAGATATTGCGCGGGCCAGACCACATGGCGAGATAGACAGCGGTCATGATTCCCCCTATACGGCGCTACCTTTTTGGATGTCGTCCCAGTGTATGGTGTTATGATGCAGCGTGAAAAACAGCATCTCGCGCACGGTAATCAGGTTCATGACCGGGTGGGGAATCTGGTAACGGTTTAGCTCATCTTCCGACCATTGCCCCAGCACATCAATCAGATTGGCGTGCGTGGCGTTCCATGTCTCAATCAAATAGGCTTGTTCGTCCGCGATGCCTTCCGGTATCCGAAACGTGATAGGCACTACCGTCGGGCTATCCTCAGCGCGAACGCCGCCCGCAATCCGCGCTGTATATTCATTGACCACATCCTCAAACGTGCGTGACGGGCGATCAGTCAAGCCAAAGGCTGATTCCAAGAGTTCTTTGGATCTGCCCAACCCTTTCACAAACGGTTTGTTGCTGAGGAGCAGATGCTTGAGGTAATTGGCGGGCGACCACTCAGTCTCTGTGCCACGGTTGAACTGCTCAGGCGATTGGGCTTGGACGCTTGCGGCGACCCCTGTATTGACCTCGTTTAGGCGGGCAATCAGGTCGGCTTTGGTCTGTGGGCTGGTCATACGGGATGTCCTTTATGAAACGAGTCTAAGTATCTTAACCCTTTCCGACGGAGTTGGTCACGCACAAACGGAAACACTTCAAACGAACATGTTTTTTAATATTCGCGGAAGTGCGTTAAAATAAGGGTTGCGTTTGCTCACCGGAGGTTTTGACACCCAGTATGGACTATCAATCCTTGATGGCCGCCAAAACACATACCCTACCTCGTATCCTCGTGGTTGACGATGAATCGGTCAATCGGCTGCTGCTGCAACGCATCCTGAGAGGCATCGGGCAGGTCATCGAAGCTGAAAATGGTCAGCAAACCTTAGACTTATTGGCGCGGGAAAGTTTTGACCTCGTGCTGCTCGATATTATGATGCCGGGGATTACCGGGCTAGAGGTCTTAAAGATTATCCGAAAGACGCCCGCGACGGTGGATTTACCCGTGATTTTGATTTCGGCGCTGTCGAATAATGACGACATCGTGCGCGGCCTCAAAACCGAGGCCAACGATTACATCCCTAAGCCGATTGATGTCGATGTCGTGATTGCGCGGGTGGAAACCCAGCTTAAGCTCAAGACCATGACCGATACTTATAAGCAATCCATCACCGAACTGGAGGCGGCGCAGCAGTTGAAAGACCGCTTGTTCGGCATCGCGTCGCACGATTTGAAATCGCCGCTCTCGACGCTGTTGATGGGGCATAGCCTGTTGCAAGAAGCGTTGAAAGACCGGCCAGAAACCTCGCGAGTCATGAATATCATGCTCAGCACCATTACCAAGATGAATGAAATCATCGAAGAATTTTTAGATTTGGCCGCCAGTCAGAGCGGGAATATCCAGATTAGCCTCGCGCCGGTCAACCTTGACCAGACCATCTTGGAGGTCATCGCGCATTACAGCATCACTGCGATGAAGAAGAGCATCCAATTGACAGCGGGGGAAATCGCGGGGGTGGCGCACGCCGATCAAGCGCGGCTGCAACAAGTCCTCAATAACCTCGTCAGCAACGCCATCAAATTCAGCCCGCGTGAAAGCACCATCACGCTGTGGTCTGAGGCCAATGGGGATAAGGTGCGGGTCTACGTCGCAGACCAAGGCCCCGGAATCCCCGAAAATGAGCGCGAAAAGCTGTTCAAGGAATTCAGCAAGCTGACTCCGCGTCCGACGGCGGGCGAGAGCAGTACCGGCTTGGGTCTGTGGATTGTCAAGCACATGGTCATGCTGCAAAACGGCATGGTCGGCGTAGACTGCCCCCCGGAAGGCGGCTCGGTTTTCTGGGTAGAACTCCCAGAGGCGACCTCTATCGGGTAAGCGCTAACAGGGGTATTCACCCGCTAACATCAGCATAACATTTGCCGCATCGCCGGTTAAGGGGTTAAGCGCAGCGACGTTTGACCCCTTAACCGTTACATTTCGCGCACGACAAACTCAGATTATCCAATTCATCAGAACCGCCATATTTGACAGGGAACACCATCCCGCCACCCTCACAAGCAAAATGAATCGCCCCTTTGCCGTGCTGCTCCTCAGTGAACGTCAAACCGAGGGATTCATAGAATCGGCGCGAAATGTTTAGGTCAAGGCAGCGGAG
>DAOTTP010000084.1:0-9227 GCA_034437835.1 Anaerolineae bacterium
GGTGGGGATCGGGGTGACGGTGGGCGGGCGCGTGACCGTGCGCGACGGGGTAAACGTCGGGTTGAGCGGCAAAATCACGTCCTCGCGCATGAATGCCTCATCCAACCGCCGCGTGCGCGGGTTAGAATCCAGCATATACCACTCGCTTTCGGGGTCACCCCCAGCGCGGCCAATCACACACACCACCGACCCTTGTGGGAGTTGCTCGACGATTGCGCCGTTGGTCGATGGCCGGTCACGGATGATGGCGACGGGCGCGGCGACCTCGAAATCTTGGCAAGGCGGGACGGTGGTCGGGCTGGGGAATAACGTGACGACGGGCGCGGCGGCGGTGAATACGACGGCGCGGGCTTGGGTCGCGCTGGCGATGATGTCGGCGCGTTGGGTGGCCTCAACGATGCCCAATCCTCCGGCGCGGATGTAATCTCGCACGCCCGTCCATAGGTAATATCCCCCCAGACCCACTGCGACGGCGACCACGAATACCAACCACCCCGGTAGCCCGCCAGATGACCCATATTGACTGCTTGACCTGCGAGACATTGACCTACCGTTTCTATTTTTCGATTCACGATACCCAGAAAAATATGCTTAAGCGTGTTAAAAATGTAAAATTTCTATTTTAGCCCTCACGCTTTGACCCTACTCATCACTCATCACTTCGTCGTTATTAGAACACGATGCAACCTTTTGAACAGCTTATGCGTAATAAGAGTAGGACAATCGCACTTAAACCGTAGTTCGCCGGAGGCGCAAAAACAACCATGACCGACCAAAACGATCCCCAAATCAAAGCCAAGCGTGACGATAAACAATATAAGACCGAATTTTCGTTCAATTTTGACGGCATCGCCGACCAAGTAGGCAAGATGTTCGGCGGGATGGGCGAAGAACCCCACGAGTCACAACATCAGGCCGCCCTCGAAAACACGACCAGCGCCAAGATCAAGTTGGGCGCAAGCGCGGGCAAATTCACCGTCGGGGCGCTCGATTTGCCGGGGACGCTCATCACCGTGGACGCACTGCATGTCGGCAAGTTGGAGTTCGTGATCAGCCGCCGCGATGACGAGACCAGCATCCGTCTGGAGCCGCAAACCTTCAGCGGGCTGCGGAGCTTGATTAGCAGTTTCGGGCGCAAGAATAACCTGAATACAAATGTCGAAATCAGCCCCACCGTGCCGGTTAATCTGAGCGTTGAGGGCGGCACGGGCGATGTGTATCTCGACCTGCGCGGGCTGAACCTCAACCAATTCAAGGCCGAGGCCGCTTTTGGCTCAGTGGTCATCCACCTGCCCGACAGCGATACCGGCTATAAGACAAGTGTTGAAGGCGGCGTCGGCCCGATGAAGGTCTATCTGCCCGCCGAGAATCCGGCCAAAATCAAAATCGAAGGCGGCGTCGGCCCGTTGTCTGTGATTATCCCAGAGGACGCCGACCTTGACCTCAGCATTGAGGGCGGTCTCGGCCCGGTCAGCGTGATTGTGCCGGAAGGCACGGCCTTACAGGTCAAGAAGGAAAGCGGCCTTGGGCCATTCCAATTGCCGGAAAACCTGCGCCGTGGCAGCAAGGATGATGTGTTCTTCACCGAGGGCTATGACCTCGCTCAGCGCGGCGTGCGCCTAGCGCTTGAGGGCGGCGTCGGCCCGACCCGCCTGCGTTTCGGCACCGAAGACGGCGACGCTGAGGCCAAAGCAGAGGCGAAGGCCAAGCGCAAGAACGACGAAGAATAAGACGAGCGCGCTACCCACGCCCCTTCCCCTATTTAAGCGGGAAGGGGCGTTTGAGTCTAGCTATGCTGGGGCGGGGAGCGCTTGACCGGTCAGGAGTTCAATGTCGCTTAGGGCGCGTTGAGCGGTATCCCGCACCAGAGGTTCAGGGTTTTTGAGGACGGTGTATAACGCGCCGACTTTGTGAGACAGCCCCAACTGCGGGATGGCCTGCGCCGCCACTGGCTGCATCACCGGGTCAGACGCCAACAGCATCTCGACCAGCGCGTCCTCTGGGTCAATTTCACTCATACGCGCACCAAAACCAGACACCCAATCGCGCAACCAACCGATGTTCTCAGGGGTCGGGTAACGGCGCAGACTCATCGCGGCGACATGTTCCTGTAAATCAGTCACGACGGTCTGAGCGGCGGAACGAACATACCACTGCTGATCGTCCAAAAAGACGCGATAGACCTCCACCGCGCTCCACAGCGTCTTGACCCGCCCCATCCCAAATATGGCGGCGCGGCGCAGGTCGATGTCCTCCTCACGGATGGCGTCATATAGCGTGTCGTATCCGACATCCGGCAAATCGGCCAGCGTCTCGGCAGCCATCTGGCGCACCAATTCCGTGCCGGTCAAGAGCGCCCTACCGAGGCCGTCATACCCTTCTTCCGTCCCAAGCATCCCCATCGCCGCCACCGCTGCCCATTGCACGTCTGGCTCGACATCCCGCATCAAGTTTTCCAGAGGAGTGAGCGCATCCGTGTCGCGCAATGCACCACAACCCAACGCCGCGACGCGCCGGGTGGTCGCATCTGGCGCACGCAAGGCACGCTCAAAGATTTTGCGGGCGTCCACATCGCGCATACTAACCAGTGCGGCGGCGAAACGCTCACGCAGGGCAGGGAATTGCGCGGGCGCGACCATCAACGTCCCCAATTGACGTAAGAGCGTGGCACGCCAAGCGGGTTTTGCCTCCATAAAGGCCGCCCACCGCGCCAAACTGGTCAGGTGGGAGTAGCGCACATCCGGCGCGGCGGCGAGGCGAGTCTGCACGGCGGCGTCTACCGGGCGCAGGCCAGCGGTATAGGCCATCGACTCTTCCCATGTCGGCTGCAAGCTGCGGCTCACGACATCCGCGTCAGACGCCTCGCGCAGTGAGACAGCGGCCAGATATTGGCGCAAGATGCTATGGCGAAACTGATAGCCCTCTGCCGCTTCGATAATCAGGCCGCGCTTGAACAGGTCAAGCAATTGCGCCCCATGTTGCCGGTTGAGCTTATCGGCGGCGCGGGCGTCATCCTTGTTCAAAAGGTTAATATTGGATTTGGGCTTTTCGGCCTTAACCAGCGCGGCGGCGGCTTTGGCCTTTGACGCGGATTTGGTCGGTTTCTTGGGTGAACCCTCTCCCCCGCGCAATTGGGCGGCCAACTCTGCGGCGCTGGCGGGCGCGGCGGACTTGCCATCGCCGAACAGGTTATCGAACTCATCGCCTGACGATGACTCCCCAAACATATCGTCTAGCTCATCCCCCTGTGGGGCGTCGCCAAACATCGCGTCGAGTTCATCCCCACCGTCTGCCACGGGGTCAGATTCCGGGGCGTTGGGGGTATAGGCTGGGGCGCTCCCGCTGGGGAGGTTCATCACGATTTCGGTCAAGCGCCGTGGGGTGATGAGCGCCTCGTCCTGTTCCAACGCGGCGGCGAGGACGGCGGTCTTGAGCAAATCGTCGCTCAATTCCAGCGCCTTGAGGTATTCATCCGCCCATGTGCCGGGGGTGCGCCCGGTCACGCCACGCCCGCTCGACCAGAGCTTGAGCGAAATTTCAGACGGGGTGAGGCCGCGAGAGTCAGCCACCACCGCCTCCATCAGCGAGGCGTCTAGCGGCTTCCCAGCGGGGCGGCCACGCCGGTTGCTGATGATTTCCGGCCACGCCGCCGCCCATTTACGGGCAGCCGTCAGCGCGTCGTTATCGCTCCACGGGCGCAGATAGACCGGTAGCAGGCCGGTTTTGAGCAACAATCCGCTGCCGCGCACATCCCCGACCACAATCACGGCATTGCCGTGGTAGACCTCGTTGAAGGCGGCTAGCCAGCCTGACAACTCTGATTGGCGTTCAGGGGATTGCGCGTCGAAACCGTCCAACAGCACCAATACGCCGCCAGCCTGTAGGCGCGGGTAGAGTCGGCGCGGGATGAGTTTTGCCGTGCGGGGGTGAATCTGTTGTTGCAGGGCGCGAACCAGCGGTTCGGCGGGGTCAAGGTTTTTGCCGAGTTTTGACGGTTTTACGTCGCTGAGGTGGACGTAAATCGGCAGCAGGCGCTTATACGGCGACAGGCGGTCTTGCGGCTTGAATTCACGGGCGGCTTCTTCGTTCAGTTCGCGCATCCGGTCAAGGGCGCGCTGTTCAAACGACATCTGATGTTTGGCGCGTTCGGCGCGGGTTTTGGCGTCGAGATTTTCTTCTTCAGCGCGCAGGCGTGCAGCGACAGCATCATCGGGCGGGTCAAAGTTCACCACGCCGAGGGCATATAGCGCCATAAGTTGTAGGGCGGTGGTGCGCCCGCTGCCGGGTAAACCCAACAGCGCGTACATCCCGCCGGCTTTGCCGAGGTCGTCAATGGTGATGCTCTGGATGTTATAGGGTTGGTGCAGCCACGGCAAATCATGAATGCGTGGGACGACGCGGAATACATTGCGGTCTAGGTCGTCATCCGGCGGGGCGGCGAATTGCGGCGCAGGGATAAATCGCGGCTCAACGGCCAATTTCGAGAGCGCTACGCGGTCTCCGAGGACGTGGGAGCGTTCGGCTTCGCGCACCAATTCCGCCACATATCGCCCTTCGGCGCTGACGGCGGCGAAGCGTTGCGAGGACTGGACGCGCTCGCTCACATCTTGCCGCGCACGGCCAATCGCCCCGCGCAGTTGATAAAGGATGAAGGCTGACGCCCATCCCGACGCCAAACCGATGCCAAAATCCCGCAGGTTAAAATCTTGCGCCATGCCGAAATCCCTCCGTGTCCAGACCTCAATGATAGCGCGAAGCAGCGTTTAGGGCGAACACACCCGGACACATGAGCGCCGTGTCTCTACAGTGAAAACCCATCACGGGACAATTTGTAGAGACAACGCCCGCGTTGTCCATGATAATCAAAATTGGCGAGGGTATTGTTAGCAAGAGCATCTTAACGTTTTTGTTTAGACACCCCTAGACAACCACCCGATCATTCGGCGTCAGGTGACGGTGGCGGGCGCGGATTTGCCAGACCCGCAGCGCCGCTTCAATCATGATGCGCGTACTCATCTTAGACGTGCCGCGCACACGGTCTGGGAAGTGGATGGGGACTTCGACCATCTTGTACCCCAGCCGCGAGGTCAAGTAGGCCAGTTCGACCAAAAACACATAGCCGTTACTCTTGATGCGCGACAGGTCTAAACCCAGTAAAGTCTCGCGCCGCCACATGCGGAATCCGGCGGTGGCGTCATTAATCGGCAAGCCCAGAATCGTCCCGACATAAATTTTGTTGGCGAACAGGCTCAACAGTTTACGGTGGAGTCCCCACTTCTCATCGACCCCGCCGCCTTTGACGTAGCGCGACCCGACCACCATATCTGCGCCCTGATTAATCATCGCGTCGAACATGGCCGGGACGTACTTCGGCTGGTGACTGAAGTCGGTATCCATCTGGAGGACGAAATCCGCGCCGTCTTCCAGCGCCTTTTTGAATCCGGCCAGATAAGCGGGGCCGAGTCCGTTCTTGCCGGGATTATGCAACACGCGCACCTTGCCACCCGTCTCGATGGCGAGTCGGTCAGCGATTTTACCCGTCCCGTCTGGCGAGTTGTCATCCACGACCAATATGTGCAGATTGGCGGCCAATTTCAGCCCCAATAGGGCATCGACCATCAATTCAAGATTTTCGGCTTCGTTATACGTGGGCAGGATGACGGTTACTTTGGACATAAGGAGGGACTCGTCTCGGCAGATGATGTGATGTGTAGTGTAGCGGAAAAACCGCGACAATTTCATACACAAATTTTACTCGCATGTGGTACAAAGAACATCGAAAAATGCTGCGACATTCTGGGCATGGCACCTCACGCCTCTACACCCCCACCCATCACCAGACATTTTTGTAAGGCGAGGCTTGCCCGCCCGCCGATAGCATCATCTATAAGGAGGAATCCCATGACCGATCAACCGGCAGAGTCCACAACCTATAATTTTCAGGCCGAAATCCAACAAGTCCTACACATCCTCGTCCATTCGTTGTACACGGATCGCGATATTTTCCTGCGCGAACTCATCTCCAACGCCTCGGACGCCCTCAGCCGCGCCCAGTTCCAAGCGCTGACCGACCACGAGATGCGCGACCCAGACGCCCCCCTCGAAATCCGCATCACGGCGGATGATGAGGCCGGTACCTTGACCATCAGTGACAGCGGTATCGGGATGACCCGCGACGACCTGATTAACAACCTCGGTATCATCGCCAAAAGTGGCGCACGCGCTTTCATCGAGGCGATGCAGGCCGCCCAGAATAAGGACGCCGCCCAGAATATGATTGGGCAATTCGGCGTCGGCTTCTACTCGGCATTCATGGCCGCCGATCACGTCCGCGTGGTCAGCCAAAGTTATATGGCAGACGAACCCGCGTGGGCGTGGGACTGCGACGGCGGCGCGGAATATACCATCACCCCGGCGGAGCGCGAACATCGCGGCACGGACATCATCGTCACGCTCAAGACCGAAGCCCGTGAGATGCTGCAAACGTGGAAAATCAAAGACATCATCCGCAAGCACAGCGATTACATCAGCTTCCCCATCATCGTGACGCCGGAAGATACCCCGACCAATCAGCAGACCGCGCTGTGGCGTCAAGACCCCAAAACCGTCGAGGACAAGCAGTACAACGATTTCTATAAGACGTTGACGTTTGACTTCAACGACCCGTTGAAGCGCATCCACGTCCGCGCCGAAATGCCGCTGGAATTTTATCTGCTGCTGTACATCCCCGGCAGCAATCAACCGTCGATGTTCGCGCAACGCAAGCAACCGGGTCTCAAACTCTACGCCCGCAAGGTGTTGATTCAGGAGTATTGCACCGACCTATTGCCGGAATATCTGTCGTTCATCACCGGCGTGGTAGACAGTGAAGACCTGCCGCTGAACGTCAGCCGCGAGAACGTCCGCGCCGATGCGCTGATGGCGCAGTTGAAGAAAACCATCACCAAGCGCGTCCTGACCGAACTCAAGAAGATGGTCGATAACGAGCGCGAGAAATATCTGACGCTGTATGAGCAATTCGGGCGCTTCATCAAGCAAGGCGTCGCACTCAGCCCGCAAGACAAGGACGAGTTGCTGCCGCTCTTGTTCTTCCCGACCACCCACGATGACAGCAAAGAACCGGCCAGCCTGAACGATTATGTCGGGCGGATGACCGAGAATCAGCGCGACATTTATTACATCGTGGCCGATGACTTGCACAGCGCCCGCCGCAGCCCGCACCTCGATGCCTTCAAGCAGCGCGGAATCGAAGTCTTGTTGTTGACCGACCCGGTAGACCCGATTCTGTTGACCGGACTCGACGCCTTCCAAGACAAGAAACTGCAAAGCGTGGACGATGCCGACATTGACCTGAGCGAAGTCGGGACGGTGAATGAGGACTCCGAGGACGCCAAGACTGCGCCAGTGGCCGAGGCCGATTTCGAGACCGTCCGCACCCACTTTGAGGGCTTATTGGGCGAGCGTGTGAAGGGCGTCCGCGCCAGCAAGACGCTGGTCGGAAGCCCCGCCCGTCTGGTCAGCAGTGAGGAACCCAACTCGGAAGGGCAGATGTTCCGCGTCAACCGGTTGCTCCAGCGCGATTATGAACTGCCGGTCAAGACGCTGGAACTCAACCCGCGCCATCCGCTGATTCACAATCTGTCGCGGATGTTGGGGGAGGGCGGCGGCTATCTGTCCGATTTGGTGGTCGAGCAGATATTTGAGACGGCGCAACTTCAGGACGGCATCCACCCCGACCCCGCCAGCATGGCCGAGCGCATCACCAAACTCATGGAAGCCGCCACCAAGTAGGCAGTTGTTTTCGTAGGGACAAGGCCAGCCTTGTCCGCCACGATATATCTGTAAAACAAAAGCCTCTCACGGTTGTGGGAGGTTTTTGGTCTTTAGGAATGACAAATTCGCTGGATTTCAATCAAATCTGGATGTTGTTTCCAATCTAAATTCTGCGCCGCCCACGCGCAATAATCTTGATATCCAACGTTGGGATATGTCTGTAACCAAGATTTTAGGACATCTTTTCCATGAAACCATTTTTGATAGTCTTTTGACCAAAAATCATCCCCGTCAAATCTCGACTTAAGTTCATCAATAGACTGTTGTAGATAAATCAAATCAACAGACTGGAATATCTTGCCAAATTGTTCACATAATTCTCTCGCTTCATGACTACAACTCTCCTTGTCAAGTTGTTTCGGTAGTTTTCCATCTTCATCACTGAGACGATTGGGCAAATCAAATTGTCCAGCCGCACGGCGAAGTAAGGTTTTCCCCACCTGATTTTTCACTCGCTCGCGGACTCTTTGCAACGCCCATCTAATCACTTGATAATCGCTTAATTTGTAGAGCGTTTCTCGTAGCGTTCCCTGATGGTCGCTAGGAAGCCGGGATAGGTTAATAGCGCGCTCCTCAATAAATTTTTGAAGTAAAACTGGAGATAAAAAATAACTTTCGATACAAGTTAACCCCGTGAAAAGAACCTTTTCACCACTTCTAATTATCTCCTCAAGAATTTCCTGTTCAGCATCTAGATCACGATCTCGAATAATGAACCAATTCTCATTTGAGGTTGCTAATCCATATCCACGAGCGAAACTATTGGATGCTTGCTTACCGCCCATCGGCTTCACAACAATTCTGACGTCCACCTTGTGCTTTTGGATGGTAACTACTCAGCCCCTATTTGAGGGAAAAAGAAGATTTTGACCGATACTCAGTCCAATCATCTGAGGGAAGGATTCCCCCGAACTTCAGTCAATTTGACGCTCTAAAGCATCAAATTGAGGGAAGAAATGATGGCTGAGTAGTTACTTTGGATGTTTCTCATTAATCAAAATGCGACTCCAGAGCAAAATATCTGGACTACCCGATTCCCCTTCACAAAACACATTACGGGCATTCACGATACTCAGTAACGGTCTCCAAAACGGCGGCCTGCATCTCATCTGGCGTGCGGGAGGCGTCCAGCGTAACCCAGCGCCTCTGCCTGCGCCTCATGGCAACGGCAAGCGCAAGCGTGCTGTAGAAGCTGCACGGCTTTAGCCGTAGCAGAGTGCCACGAACCCTTTAGTAAGCAATCGCCACTGCTTGACGATTGTAGGTGCTTGACTTAATTTGCTTCACCAAAAAATCAGCCACATCAGCCCGCGCAATAGTGCGACCATTGGGCAGGCTATACGCATTGGCAAGCCGATACTGACCTGTGCGCGCTTCATCAGTCAATTGAACCG
>DAOTTP010000085.1:0-31851 GCA_034437835.1 Anaerolineae bacterium
ATCGTTATACTGAGTGACAGATGGAGACCATCGGGTACGTAAGTACCGAAAGCCGGAAATACATAGCCGACATTTTTAAGGCTTTGTGTTTTTGGTTTATGCCGTTTGGCATACGAAAGTCCCCGGATTTTGTATCGGCAAATAAACTGGAATCGAGCCGAATATGTCTTATCGAACTTCTCTGAAGTCCATCACGCTGGCGATATTGATCGTCTGCGCGATGGCCCTTGGGGGTGTAGTCCAAGCGTCTCCTACGCTGTCGGATTATTCCTCTGAGGCGGAGGCTGTCAGCCTCGATTATGCGGCCTCAACCACCGCAGGCGAGCTTGACGCTGCCTATCACATAGGCGCTGAATTTGCAGCGTCGAACCCTTCACAAGGGTACGACCTGACATTCGGAGCCGAAGGCGTCACGCTTGAGGCCAATGGACAGGCGTTAACCTACGCACTGTCCGGTTTTGGCTATGGTGACAGCCTAACTTATTCAGCAGCCGAACGTACACTGGCTGGCGTGAACCGTGTGGAATATGCACGCGGCGCGGCGCTGACCGAATGGTACGTCAACGGCCCGCAGGGTGTGCAGCAAGGATATACCTTTGCTGAGCGTCCGGCGGTTTCGGCCAACGGCTGGCTGACAGTGGCCGTCGCAGTGAGCGGGGATTACACCCCGACTCTACGCGGCAACATTGTAGAGCTTGTCGGCAAAGACGGCTCGGTTCTGACCTATGGCGGCCTGCTGGCCTATGACGCGGTGGGCAAGTTCCTCCCCGTCAAGTTGGAGGTGTCTGGGGACTTGATCCTCTTGCGCGCCAACGATGTGGCAGCCGTCTACCCCGTCACAATCGACCCGATTGTTCAGCAGCAGAAGCTGAACCCCGGTATTACCTCCCCCAACGGCAATGCTGGCGACTCGGTGGCGATTGACGGCGATTACGCCGTAGTCGGCGCTCCGGGCGTCAACGGCAATGAGGGGCGCACCTTCATCTATCAGCGCAGCGGCGCGACTTGGACGCTCGTCCAAACCCTGTCGTTGAGCGGTGCTGGCGCCTCCCCACGCTTCGGCAGCGCCGTCGCATTGGCGCTCCCGTACTTGGTGGTTGGCGCACCTGTGGCCGACTCCGCTGACGGCGCTGGCACGGGTGATGTGCTGGTCTATCAACTGACGGGCGGCAACTTCGTCGTCTTGCAGTCATTGACCGCCGACACCACCATGCCTCTGGCGGTTGCGGACACGTTCGGTAACTCAGTCGCCATCAGCGCCGACGGCTCCTTGATTTTCGCGGCCTCCCGCGAGGATGAAGTGGATATCGACGGCTTGGCGGGTGATGAGATCAACGCCGGTTCAGCCCTAATCTTCGAGTTCAACGCTGGGACGGGTTTATACACGTTCGGCGCAAAGACCGATGCCACAGCCTATAACGGCTTGGTTGGTCGTGCGTGGACGGCTGGCGAAATTTGGTTCGGCTACGCAGTTGATGTTAATAACGCCGGTCAGGTCATCATCGGCGCACCCAATTATGACAGCGTTAACGGCTTGACCAACGAGGCCGGTTTGGTGTTTACGGCGCAATACAACACGGCGCTGAACACCTTCAGCGTCGCCAGCGCGGTTCAATCCGACTCGGTGACGGCCAGTTCCGGCTTCGGCCTCGATGTTGACCTCAGCACGGCGCACGCCATCGCAGGTCAGCCCAACGGCAATAACCGCGCCCTCATCTATGACATGAGTGGCACGGGCGTCCTGACCTTTGATAGCACGTTCACCAATGTCCTCGGAACCCGTATGGGCTTCGCGGTGGAAATTGATGATGCACGCGCTTTGGTCGGCGTCCCCGGCTCTGGCGGCGTTGGCGCGGTCTTCCACTACGTCCCCAGCGGCGCGACGTGGATTGCGGCTCCTGTTGCCCAGACCACCAACTTTAGCTCCCCCAGCGCGGTGGCAGGCGACGACTTTGGTTCGTCGGTTGCCATCGACGGCGGGTTTATCGTGGTTGGTTCACTGGGTGATGACACGGGTTCAGTGAACGCTGGCTCGGCCTATGTCTTTAGCGTCCCTGACATCACTGTCAGCGATGTGACCGTGATTGAAGGCAACAGTATTGTCTTCACCTTCACGCGCAGCGACGGCGGCGGCTCACCCATCGTCATCAACTACACCTTCAACGGCGTTACGACGGAAGTAACTGACCGTGGCACGGCGACCCCCGCAAGCGGGTTTGTCTGCACGACGGCCACTTGTACCGTCACCATCACCACCGTTGATGATGCGATTTATGACGACCCCGCCCCGGCGGAGACCCTGACCCTCAGCGGTATCACCGCGACGGCTGGCGGTGTAGCGGTTAACGTCAACGGCGTCACCACGGCCGTGACCGTGACCGGCACAATCACCGACAACGAAGGCGTCCCGACGCTTTCTATCATCAGCCCGGATGGTCAAGACGAGTCTGTTACCCCACAGAACTTCCTCATCCAACTGAGCCATGCCCGCGAAGTCGGTACGGTGACGTTTAACTGCCGCACCCAAGCGGCCTCGGCCTCGAACATCGACGGCGATTACACCGCGTTCGGCCCCGGCGCTTGCTCGGTTAGCATCCCGGCTGGCACGACCAGCATCAACTTGCCCGTCGCGTTGTTGAACGACGCGGTGAATGAGCCGGATGAGTTCTACACCGTCGCCATCAGCACCCCGACCAACGCAACCTTGGGTTCAACGCTGGGCATCGGCTACATTTATGATGATGACCCGATCCCCGATGTCAGCATTAGCTGCCCTGCCACTGTGCAGGAAGGTGATGCCGGTACGCAGGCGTTGGCTTGTACGCTCACCCTGAGCGGCGCGAACAGCTACGCATCGTCGGTGCGAGTTAGCGTTAACCCGGTGGGCGGCGAAGCCGATGCCACCGATATCGTGCAAGTGACCAACCAACTCGTCAACATCCCGGCAGGGACGACCAGCGTGCAGTTCCTCGCACAGGTCTATGGCGACGTGGTGGTTGAAGACGATGAAGACTTCACCGTCACCCTGAGCAGCCCGGTAGGCATCACGCTGGGGACGGCTTTGGCGAACGTGAGCATCATCAATGACGATACGGCAGTCGCCAGCATCGTCGTGGATAACGCCACAATCACCGAAGCAGGCCCACAGACCGCGACCTACACAATCACCCTCAGCAAGCCAACCGAAGCCGGTATCGTGGTCAGCCTGACCACCAGCGGCACGGCGGTCAGCGGGTTAGACACCACGGCTGTGACCCCAATCAGCGTCGCCTGTCTCCCGTTGGCGACGACCTGTACACTCGTCACCCAGACCGCGGTCAATGACGCCATTTTTGAAGGCCCAGAGACCCTGAGCCTGACGATTGCGGCGGGCGCTGGTTATACGGTGGGTTCGCCCGCGACGGCCACCACGATCATCGTGGATGACGACCTCGCCCCCGGCATCAGCCTCGACTCCTGTACCATCGGCGATGAATTCGGCCCGGTCAACATCGTCTGCACGGTCTCAATCCCCGTGATTTCGGCGTTGAACGCATCGGCCAGCTTCGTGGTCATCCCCGGCACGGCCACCACGCCGGAGGATTATTCCACCTCCAGCGGAACCGTGACCATCCTCGCGGGCAACAGCACTGGCACGTTCAGCATCACGGTGGTCAATGATACGTGGTTTGAAGGCGGAAGCGCTGCTCTGACATTGGAAAATGTCACGGTCATCCTGACCAATCCTGTCAACGCTGTTGCCAGCAATGACATGAGCGAACAGGCGTTTATTCGGGATGACGACGCCGAGCCGATTTTCCAACTGATCTTGGGCGAAACCCTCTTGGGTCTCGACACCAACGGCGACCCCAACAGCGAGCCTGAAGACGTGAGCCAATCGTTATGTTTCGATATGGTCAGCGGCGCGACGGCAATCCCGTTGGACTTCAACTTCTTCTTCACCAACGGCACGGCGATTGCGGGCGAGGACTTCCAGTATGTCCAAGACCCGTTCACCATCCCCGCCGGGACAGTATTCAGCGGTTCGCCGTGCGAATACGTCATCTTTGTCCCAGTGATCGATGATCCGCTCTGGGAAGGCGGCGTTGGCACGACTGAAGATCTCGTCGTCGAGGTTGTACCGGTTGACAACGGCATATTCCCGCCGCTGTCTAACATCGGCTTTCCGTTGACGGTTGAGATTGAAGACAACGAGTTGGTTGTCCCGCAAATCCGCATCCTTGACGCGCAAGTGATTGAAGGCAACGCTGGCACGACTCAATTGGTGTTTGTCGCCCAGTTGGTTGATGTAGGCGGCGCTCCGGTTACGGCGGGCGTCCCGGTAACGTTCAGTTACGTTTCGACGGCTGGCACGGCCACCACGATTGTGGACTACACCGATGTGAGCGGTACTGCCACGATCCTCAAGGGTCAGACCAGTACCACCATCATCGTGAACGTCGTGGGCGACCTGATCAACGAGCCGAACGAGACGTTGACTCTGACCGGTAGCGCGGCTGCCCCAACCGGCGTCACGTTCTTTGATGCGACGGCCATCGGCACGATCATCAACGATGATGTTGCCCCGGCCTTGACGGTCTCTGTCGCCCCGGCCAGCGCTGTCGAAACCGATGCGAACAATATCCGCACCGTCACCGTCAGCGTCCCGAATGACTCGACCTCGCAGACCATCAACTTCAACTACACCTTCGTCGGCTCTGGAACATTCCCTGCCGTTGTCGGTTTGGTTGGCGGCTGTCCGGTAGGCACGACCGACGTCATCCAGAATACGGCCAGCGGCACGATCACCCCGGTGATTGGCACTCCGGCCAGCTTCAGCACCACTTTCACGGTCACGGTCTGCGGCGATGATCGTATCGACGCCGACACCGAAACCGCAGGCGTGCGTTTGAGCAACGCCACCAACGTCAACCCGAACACCAGCGTGTTCGCGGCGGACTTTGACATCATTGACGACGATAGCGCGCTTGTCCAACTGTCTGGGCCAGTCACTGTCGCTGAAAATGCTGGGACGGCGACCTACACTATCACCCTCACCGACAGCGTTTCAGCCCCGATGATTGCTGGTACGGATGTCACCGTAACCTACAGCGTCACGGCTGGCACGGCCACCGCTGGTGTGGACTACATCGCAGGCGCGACGGGTTCTGTCACCATCCCTGCTGGCAGTAGTAGCGCGACCATCACGGTCTTGATCGTGAATGACCTGTTGGATGAGAACACCGAAAACTATACGGTTGCCGTGGTCAACGCCACGGGTGTTGGCACAACAGCCGGCGATTTTGGCGCGGGTGTTCCGTTCACAATTACCACCGACATCACCGATGATGACGCCAGCCCAATCATCAGCATCAACGATGTGATGGTCACTGAAGGCACGGGCGGCACGACCACCGCGCTCTTCACCATCAGCCAGACCACCATCAGCAGCTTGGCGACCAGCGTCACCGTCACCAGCGCGGGCGGCACGGCCACTGATGGCACAGACTACACCACGGTTGCCGCAGTTGTCGCCACCATCCCGGCGGGTCAACTGAGTGTGACCTTCCCTGTGAACATCACCACCGACTCGATTGACGAAGCCAACGAGACCTACACCCTGACCCTGACTGCGCCGGTTAACGCGACGTTGGGCGATGCAGTGGGCGCGGGCGTCATTATCGACGACGACGAATCACCAAGCCTCTCGGTTGCTGATGAGTCCGTGGTCGAGACCAACGCAGGTAGCGTCAACGTGACATTCGACTTCACGCTGTCGGCGCTCTCGAACCAGACTATCCCGTTCAGCTACTACTTTGTGCAGAACGGCACTGCTACAGCGGGTGTGGACTATGCGCCGGGCGCGTGCGTTATCGCGACACCCTGCACCAGCGTCTTCCCTGCCAACAGCCTCACCCACACCGTCACGGTCAATGCGCTTGTGACCGGCGACACCCTGTTTGAAGCGAATGAAACCTTCGGTATCGTGGTCGTCCCGACCAACGCCAGCCAAGTTTCACCGTTTGGCAGTGACCTGAACGGCGTCATCACGATTGTTAACGATGACACCGCCGCCGGTTTGGTGATTGATGTGAACGACCTGACTCTGACTGAAGGGGCTAGCGGTACGACGCTGGTCACACTCAGCGCGGCGCAAGGTCAGGACATCACCGTCACCTACTCCTTCAATGATGCCACCGCCGTCACCCCCGGCGACTACCAAGACCAAAACCTCGTCTCGGTTGTCATCCCGGCTGGCAGCACCACCGCACCGATTAACGTTGCGACCAACCAAGACACGCTGTTTGAGCTTGCTGAAACCTTCAACATCGAATTGGTGAGCGCCATCGCTGCGGACACCACGGTCTTGACGGGCAGCATCTTCGGCACGCCGGGTGTTGTCACCATCAACGATGACGGCGATGCTCAACCGATTGTCAATATCGCTGATATAGCATTGGCTGAAGGTAATGCAGGCAATACCGGGTTCAACTTCCCGATTAGCCTGAATACCGCCAGCGGTGTCCCCGTGTTTGTGAACTGGACTGGTGTTCTCGGAACGACAGAAGTCAATGACTTCGGCTTCACTCCGGGCTGCGCCGTCGGCTCTGGTACTGTGACTATCCCGGCGGGTCAGATCAGCGCGGTTCTGCCGGTCTGTATCCTCGGTGATACGGTGTATGAAGACGATGAAACGTTCTTCATCAACTACACCGTCACCAACGGTACGCCCACTGTCGGTGATACAACTGGCGTCGGCACGGTCATCAATGATGACGCTGCCCCGACCATCACCATCAACAGCGTGACTGTCACCGAAGGCAACCTTGCCACCCTCACCATCACCCGCACGGGTGCAACTGAGGTCGATGTGACCGGCACGTTCGCCACGGCTGATGTGACCGCCACCGCCGGTGTTGACTACAGCACCACCAGCGGCAGCTTCACCATCGTTAACAGCCTTGCACTCACGGCAACGACCACGGTCACTGTCACCACGCTCCAAGACCTGATTGACGAACCGGCTGAGACGCTGAATGTCGTCCTCAGTAACTTGACCGGCAGCAGCACCGTCAGCGCCATCGGCGTTGTCACCATCGACGACGACGACGCGGCTCCGACCATCGCCATCAGCGATGTGACGGCGGTTGAAGGCCAAAACCTGATCTTCACCCTGACCCTCAGCAACCCGTCGGCCAGCACTGTCACCGTCACCTATAACCTGAACGACGGCACCGCCGTTGCGACGGACTACGTTGACGCCACCGGCACTGTCACCTTCCTGCCGGGTGAAGTCAGCAAGACCCTGACGGTTGAAACGGTTCAAGACAACATCTTTGAAGCCGCCGAGACCCTCACGGTTGACCTCAGCGCTCCCGTCAACGCGGGCTTTGGTGACAACCAAGGCGTTGGCACCATCACTGACAACGACGCTGCGCCTCGCGTCATCAGCGCAGTGGACTTTACCATCAGCGAGTCGGGTGGTACGGCCACGGTTGACGTGACCCTGAGCAACCCGTCGTTTGAAACTATCACCTTGAACGCCGCCCTCAGCGACGCTCTCGCCACCATCACCGGCGGGGCGACCTGCACCGGCTTCCCGGTGGACTATGACAATACGCTGACCCCAGTACAGGTCATCTTTGCGCCGTTCGTCACCACCGCCAGCCTGAGCTTTGACATCTGTGCTGATGTGATTGACGAAGCCAATGAAGACGTGCTGTTCAGCATCACCGCAGCACCCGTCACCGGCACAATCACGGCTGCTGGCAGCGACCTGATCACGGTTGTGACCATCGTCGATGACGACGCCACCCCGACGGTCCAGTTGGTCGGCCTGTCGCAGTTGGAGAACGTCTCACCGTTTGCCTTCCAAGTCGTCTTGGTTGACCCGACCACCGACCTCCCTGTCGCCTTCACGGGTCAGCAGGTCACGTTCGGTTACACCATCACCCCCGGCACTGCGACGGCTGGGCTAGACTACACCGGAACCAGCGGTACGTTCGTCATCCCCGCTGGGACTGACCTGAGCGTTCTACAGTTCATCACTGTTCCGGTCATCAATGACGCCCTGTTTGAGGCCGACGAGACATTCACCGTCACCTTGACCAGCGCCATCAACGCCACTCTGACTGATAGCGTCGGCGTGAACGTGGCTGACCCGATTGGTGAAGGCGTCATCCTGAACGATGACTTTGAGCCGATTGTGACCATCACCTACGTCGGGCCCAACGGTTTCGGCGCTCCGACGGTTGAGGGCGACCTCAATGGTATGGTCTACGAGATTGAACTCAGCGCCGCTGCTGGTGTCGATATTGAGGTTGGGTACTACACCGGTAATGTCGGTGATACTGCCACCGAAGGCTTGGACTACGGTTCGATTGAAGACCGTATCGTCATCCCGGCAGGCAGTACACTGTACACCGTGTACATCTCGGTTGTTGATGACGCTCTGTATGAGGGTGGCGTTGGTACAACCGAAACCGTCACTGTCTTGATCTATCCCACCGATAATTCGCCGTTTGTCTTCTTCAATGATACCGACATCGGCGAAATTGAAGACAATGACACCGCCCCGACCCTCAGCATCAACGATGTTCAGGTGATCGAGACCGTTGGCGGCGTTAACGCAGTGTTCGTGGTCACTCAGTCCACCTATAGTGGCCTGAACAGCACGTTCACTATCAACACTACCGCTGGAACCGCAACCTCGGCTGTGGACTATACCGCCATCGCCGCTGGTACAGGCACGATCCCTGCGGGTCAACTGTCCACCACCGTCACCGTCGCGGTACTCGATGACCTCATCTATGAGGCGACTGAGCAATACACCGTCGATTTGACGCTCCCAGTTAACTCGAACCTGTCCGCCATCACCGATGCCAGTGGTTTGGGAACCATCGTTGATAACGAACCGGCTCCGACCATCAGCATCGGCGATGTCACCATCCTCGAAGGCGGCGCCGCTGTCCTGACCATCACCCGCACCGGCCAATCCGCCGTGGCTGTGACTGGTACATACAGCACTGTTGATGTCAGCGCCGTCGGTGGCCTCGACTACACTAGCGAGACCAGCAACTTCACCATCCCGGCCAGCCTCAACGCTGTCGAGACCGTGACCGTCCCAGCAGTCATTGACATCCAGACCACTGTGGATGCGATTGATGAACTGACCGAGACGCTGAACGTCGTCCTGACCAACGTCCTCAACGCCACCGTTATTGATGATACCGGCGTCGTGACGATCACCGACAACAGCGCCACACCGGACATCAGCATCGCTGACTCCTCGGCGGTTGAAGGCCAACTGATGTCCTTCACGCTGACCCTCAGCAACCCGTCCTCGCAGACCGTCACCGTCGTTTATAACCTCAATGACGGCACCGCAGTCGGCGCAGACTACTTGGACACCACTGGCACTGTCACCTTCGCACCGGGTCAAACCACCGCGACTCTGACCGTCCAGACCATCAACGATGTGATCTTCGAGGCTGTTGAAACCTTCACGGTTGACCTCAGCGGCTCGGTCAACGCGAACATCTTGGACGCACAGGCCATCGGCACGATCACCGACAACGATGCCGCGCCAGTCGTCACCAGCGCCGCCGACTTCAATGTGAATGAAGGCAACGCGGGTACGGCCACCGTCACCATCACTGTGACCTTGAGCAACCCGTCGTATGAAGTTATCCAACTGAACACTGGATTGGCTCTTTTGTCCCCGACCCTCGGCGGCGGAGTTACCTGCACCGGCTTCCCAGTCGATGTGGTCTTTTTCGCAACCCCGTTGACCTTGACCTTCGCTCCGGGCGCGACGACTGCCACGGCCACCATCGACGTCTGCGGCGACATCATCGACGAAGATAACGAAACTGTGCAGTTCTCTCTAGTCCCGTCGGTTGGCGCGATCACGGTTGCTGGCAGCGACTTCACCACCGATGTGACCATCATCGACGACGACACCTTGCCGTTGGCGGTCATCAACGACGTGACACAGGTCGAAGAAGTTTCGCCATTCGTGTTCACCGTCACCTTGCTTGACCCCGTGACCAACGCGCCGTTGACCTTCGCAGGCCGCGACATCACCATCGGTTACACCATAACCGAAGGCAGTGCGCTGGAGCCGCAAGACTACATCGGCACGGGCGGCACGATTGTCATCCCAGAAGGCACAAATCTCACTACGCCGATTACCATCAACGTGCCGGTGATTAATGACGCCTTCTTTGAGGCCGATGAGACCTTCACCATCACCTTGAACAACGTCACCAACGCGACGTTGATTGACAGCTTCCTTGCGAACGTCGGCGACCCGGTTGGCGTTGGCACAATTCTCAACACCGACACCGCTCCGGGCGTTACCGTGACCTACATCGGGCCAGACGGCTTCGGCGCTCCGACTCTTGAGAGCGACACGACCGGTATGGCCTATCAAATCACGTTGAACGTGGCGGCGGGTCTGCCCATCGAAATCGGCTACAGCACCGGCGCAGTCACCGATACCGCCATCGCGGGTCTGGACTACACCGACTTGGCTGACCGCGTGGTCTTCCTACCCGGCACAACCTCAATCACCGTGTTCGTCCCGGTCATCAACGACACCCTTTACGAAGGCCCCGTCAACGAGACCGTGACCATGACCATCAGCACCACACCGAACACCCCTCTGGGTGTGACGACGGGTGCGCCTGCTGTTGGTTCGATCCTCGATGACGACGCGATGCCGTCGCTGGTCATCAACGATGTCCAAATCATTGAAGGCGACGCTGGTAGCATCAACGCCATCCTGACTGTCACCCAGTCAGCCTACAGCGGTCTGCCCAGCAACTTCGTCATCAACACGGCGGACGGCACGGCAGTACAGCCCGGTGACTACACCGCGATTGTCGCTGGTGCTGGCGTTGTCCCTGCTGGCTTCTTGACGACCACCGTCAGTGTGCCGGTCATCGGCGACACCATCTTTGAAGCCGATGAGACGTTCGATGTGGTGCTGTCTGCGCCGGTCAATGCGACCATCGCTGACGCTAGCGGCGTTGTGACCATCATCGACAACGAAGCCGAGCCGCGTATCACCATCACTGCTGCACCTGATCCAGTTGCAGAAGCCGGTGGCACTCAGCAAGTGGTCTACACGATCACCCTCAGCAACTTGTCGGCCTTCCCTGTCACCTTCAATTGGGCGACGGCGGACGGTACGGCCAGCAGCACGCATGACTACACCGCCGAAGTCGGCGCAGTGGTCATCCCGCCGAACACCTTGACGGTTGCCGCAGCCTTCGATGTGCAAGTCATCGACGATGCACTGTTCGACCTGCCGACTGAGACCTACCTTGTCAACCTGACCAACATCGTCGGCGCGGACATCCCGAACAGCGAGACCTTCGAGTCGGTGGACATCACTGACAATGAGGCGGCTCCGTTCGTGAACCTCGTGATCGGCACAGTTGTCAGCGCGACTGAAGGCGCAAACTTGGTCTTCACCGCACAACTCAGCACGGACGCGGCGGGTACGATCCCCACGGCTGTCGGCACGAACGTCACGTTCGTGATGAACAGCTCTGACGGTCTGACCATCCCTGTCGCCCGCCTGAGCCAACCCGACTATAAGGATGCGGACGGTACACTGTACACCTTCCTCGGCAATGGCGCGGTAAGCTCGCTCCCGGTCATCATCGAGACCATCAATGACCTGCTGCCCGAGAATACCGAGAACGTCACCGCGTCACTGTCGCTCCCGACGGGTTCATTGATTAGCCTCGGCAGCAACGCTGTCCGTGAAGGTCAAATCCTCGATACGCCGGATGCCCAACCGACGGTCAGCATCGCAGACGCGACGGTGACTGAAGGCGGCACACTGGACTTCGTGGTCGCCCTGAGCTTCGTCAGTGGTCAGGACATCAGCGTCACTGTGGCGCTGGCCGATGTCACCACCAGCCCTGCGGACTACACCGTCCCCGGCGTGCTGACCGTGACCATCCCAGCTGGCTCGGCCTCGGTACTGTTCAGCGTCCCGACGGTTGCAGACCTGTTCTATGAAGTTGACGAGACCCTGACGGCCACCCTGTCAGTCCCCGTCAATGCCACCATCCTCGACGGTGTTGCCACCGGTACCATCATCAACGATGACGTGCCGCCGACCATCACCATCGACAGCGTGAGCGTCGTTGAAGGTAACGCTGGCCTGACCGCCGCCGTCCTGACCGTCACCTTGTCACAACCGGCAGGCGTGCCAGTCTCAGTGGGCTTCGACACCGCCAACGGTACGGCCACCCTCGCCGACAACGACTATCAGGCCGTTGTTGACCAGACGCTGACCATCGCTCCGGGTCTGACCACCGGCACAATCACAACGCAAGTTGTGGGCGACTTGAACTTCGAGACTGACGAGACCTACAGCGTCGTCCTCAGCACGCCAGAAAATGGCACGCTGGGTGCGCCGTCCGTCGGCGTCGTCACCATCTTGAACGACGACGTGCAGCCGACTGTGACCATCGCTGGCCCAGCCGCCCCGACCAATGAAGGCACGACTGACGATACTTACCGTACCTTCACCTTCACGCTCTCGGCAGAAAGCTTCTTGCCTGTCACTGTGAACTACAACACAGTTGACGGCATGGTTGTGGACTTCCAAGCGCTGGCTGGCGACAACGACTACGTGGCGCAAACCTCGACAGTCGTCTTCGCTCCGGGTCAAACCGTTGCGACCATCCAAGTGCGCGTGTTGGCGGATAACAAGTACGAGAACGACGAAGACTACAGCGTCCTGATCTCTGGCGCGACCAACGCGACAGTCGGTTTGGCCGATGAAGCCTTCGACACCATCGTCAACGATGACGCCATCCCAACCGTCACCCTGATGGCAGACCTGTCGGTGATTGAAAACGTGACCCCGGTCTACGTCACAGCCACCCTCAGCAATCCGTCTGGCTTCCCGACCATCATTGACCTGACCTACACCGATGGTCCGGCTGTCCCGCCGTCGCTGTTTGCGGCCAATAACCCGGCTGATTACGCTCCGGTTGATGTCACCCTGACCTTCCCGGCAGGTGTGAGCAGCATCGTCGTCGCTAACAACGGCTTGACAGGCGCGACTGTGGTCAGTGGTACTCCGGCTCAAGTGACCATCGTCAACGATCTAATCGACGAATACGACGAGCGCTTCACCGTCACTGGTACAGTGAACGTCGGCTCTGGCCCCGTCGTCTTGGGTGCCGATGTTAATAGCATCATCACCATCATCGACAATGACCGCACGCCCAAGCTGCTCGTCAGCGACATCAGCGTGCCGGAAGCAGCCGGTGTTGGCACTGTGACCTTCAGCCTCGTGAACCCGGATACCAACCTCGCCGTCCCAACTGGGCGCGATGTGGTCATCATGTTCTCGCTGGCCGACGGCACGGCTGTCGTGGTCAACGACTACCTCAATGAGGTGGACATCGCTAACCCGCTGCTGGCGAACCAGACCTGCACCAGCGCGACACTCTGCACGGCCATCATCACGGGTGACGGCGTGGCGACCTCGGTTGCCATCGACATCACCATCGTGGACGACCTCGTGTATGAGAACCCAGATCAGTTCTTCTACGTCAACGTGGAAGATGCCACCAATGTCGATACCCTCACGAGCGATCAACAGGGCATCGTCACCATCATCAGCGACGATTTGGCTCCGACCCTCACCATCACGCCGCTGGTGTCTGTGAACGAAGGCAACGTTGGCGTCACGCCGATGAACTTCGTCATCACGGTCTCTGCACCGCTGCCGGAAGCCGAAATCTCGTTCCTGTTCAATACGTTGGACGGCAACCTCACCACCCCGGCACTCCCGCAAGCCCGCGTCAATGACGCAGACTACGTGGAAATCCAACCGATGATGGTCAGCATCCCGCCGTTGACCGCCAGCACGACTGTTACCGTTCAGGTCTTGGGTGACACCACCTATGAACTGACCGAGTACCTGACGGCTCAAATCTCCGGCGCGGTCAACGCGACCATCGGTGTCGGTGTTGGTAATGCATACGGTATCGGCGAAATCGTCAACGACGACGCCCTGCCGGTCATCAACATCATTGACAGCCAAGTGTTTGAAGGCGACGCTGGCACGACCCAAATCGTGTTCGACGTGGCGCTAGAGACCATCTCCGGCTTCGATGTGACCTTCACCGTCACCACGAGCGACGGCACGGCTACCCTAACCGACGTGGTTGACGGTCTCCTGACACCCGACTACGTGCAGGCGACGGCGGCTGGCCCCTTCACCATCGCAGAGGGCGAGCAATCGACCCAGATTACGCTGCTGGTGAACGGCGATCTCAAGTTCGAGGCTGATGAAGTCTTCAACGTGACCATCACCCCGGATGCCAACGCAACCCCCGGTGATGTGGTCGCCCAAGGCACGATCATCAATGACGACGAGCCGCCGGTCATCTCTATCAACGACGTGTCGGTGGTCGAGACCAACGCAGGCACGGTGAACGTCTCGTTCATCCTGACCCTGAGCAACGCCGCGCAGTTCGCCTACCCGATGCCGTACAAGACCTTCGACGGTGTGACGCCGCCTGCCGCAACCTTAGCCGATCTCGACTACAACGCGCAGAACAGCATCTACACACTGCCGCAGGACGTTACCAGCGCCACCTTCACCATCGTGGGTCTGGTCAACGGCGACACCAAGTTCGAGTTGAACGACCAGTTCACCTTCGAGTTGTTGGACGTGTTCGGCCCCGGCCAACCGCAGTTCAGCAAGAACGTCTCGGTTGTCACCATCACCAACGACGACATCCCGCCGGTTGTGACGGTCAACAGTGCGCTGGTGGTCACGACGCCTGAAGGCAACGGCCCAGCCTTTAACCAACTGGTCTTCACCGCTGTCCTCAGCAACGCCACTTACCAGACGTTGGTGGTTCCGTTCGACACCTCGGACGGTACGGCTACGATGGCTGACCTTGACTACCAACAAATCATTGACGGCGGCATCACCTTCGCCGAGAACGCCCTCACCAAGACCTTCGCGGTCAACGTGGTCGGCGACAACAAGTACGAATTGGCTGAAACCGTCAATGTCACGCTCGACGCGGCAGGCACGGGTACGGCTGGGACATACACCGTCGGCGCACCCGCCACGCACTTCGGTACGATCACCAACGACGACGCCGCCCCGACGATCACGCTCCCCGCGCTGACCGCCGCTGAAGGCACGCCGATGAACATCACCGCAGTGTTGAGCAACCCGTCGTATGAAGCCATCACCGTGACGCTGAACACCGCAGCCGGTGGTGCTAACCCTGCCACGGCTGGCGCGGACTACGCCGCAGCAGCGGGTGTCACGCTGACCTTCCCGGCCAGCGTCGGCATCACCAACAACCTCGTCTCCAGCGCCCACAACGCCGCCCCGGTGGCTGACGGGCTGTATGAACTGCCGGAACACTTCCTCGGCACGATTACGGCTGGTACGGGCGCTACCACTTCGGTGCAAGCGACGCCCGCGACCTTTACCATCACGAGCAACGACCCGATCCCGACGCTGGAAATCACCAACGTGAGCGCGCTTGAAGGCGATACCGGCACGACGCCGTTCACCTTCACCGTCACACAGTCGGTCATCAGCGGCGAGACCACATCCTTCCAAGTCTTCACGGCGGACGGCACGGCTAAGGCGACGGCTGCGGACTACAGCAGCATCACCGGCACGACCTTCACCATCCCTGAAGGCGCAACCACGGTCAACGTCACGGTCACCGTGAATGGCGACGTGAAGATTGAAGCGGACGAGACCTTCTTCGTCAACCTCAGCAACCTCAGCAATGCTGTAGCTCTGACCGACGGTATCGGTGATGGCGTCATCCTCAACGACGACGCAGCCATCCCCATCATCCCGGCTGGTTCTGAGTTCGGCTTCGAGGGTGGCCTCGGAACGTGGCGGAAGTTCACCCCGACCAACACCAACTACGACGACAAGCGTCGCTGCGTGGGCGGCTCGGTTGAAGGCAATTGTTACTTCCGCTTCAAGGGTAAGCCTGACGAAGACTCGCGCTTGATCATGGACATCCCCGCCAGCCAAATCCCTGTGGGTCTGGGGACGGGTCTGAACAGCCTTGATGACGCGCTCCGCATCGCCATGTACTACCGTACTGGCGCCGCCCAGCCGCGTGTCTCGGTCAAGATCCGCGTGTCCTTCAACGACGGCACGCCAGACCTGTTCTTCGGTCTGTTGGGTCAAACTCCGGGTCAAACCTTCGGTCCTACCGGCGGTTACGACCCAGAGGACTGGGTGGAGATGTCGGATGACTCGCTGGCTAACTACGACACGAGCGATGCTCAACTTGAAGGTCTGCCCAGCAACGCCATCCGCCGCATCCGCATCCTGATCCGTCACGAGACGAACGGCGCGAAGATCGACATCGATGACATCCGTCTCGACATCCTCCCGTCGGAAGCGCTGCCGCGTGGCGCTGGTGGCTTCGAGAATAACACCCGTAGCGGTGCAGCCCTCGAACTCCCGGCAGCCCCCGATGGCTTCCGTGATGGGAACTAACTAGCAGTTAACCGGGTAGGGGCGCAGGACATCGCGCCCTTACCACCGGCATGACTTCTGGAATACGACAAAAAATCCCCGGCGTGAGAACGTCGGGGATTTTTGATTCAATGGTATGAATAGATGCAACCGTGAATGCGGGGTAGGGGAGTGTTTTAGCGCCGTTTGACGTTCACCAGCGCATTTAGCGTCGCATCGACTTCGGAGTCCCATTGGAAATCCGCACTACGGCGCAGGCCAGCCTCGCTCATCTGTTGGGCGAGGGCAGGGTCGTCCAGTATGCGACGAATCGCCGCCGCCAACGCCGCTGGGTCGCCGGGCGGGATGAGCAATCCCTCCACGCCGTCGGTAATCACCTCTGGGTTGCCGCCGACGGCTGTAGCGACGACTGGGGTTCCCACCGCAATCGACTCTAACAATGTGTGCGCCAGCCCTTCGGTATAGCTGGACAGCACATAGACATCCGTCGCCCGCAAATACATCAGCACGCGGTCATGACTCTGCTGGCCGGTGAAGGTCACGCGCCCCGCCGGAGCCATCGTCTCGAGTTCCGACTGTTGATGTCCCTCACCGACGACGACGAAATGCGCGTCCGGCACGGCTTTTAGCGCCTCCAGCATGACCTGAACACCTTTGCGCGGGGTCAGGCGGGCGACGCTGACAATCAGCGGGACATCCAACGGCAGACCGAGCATCTCGCGCAATTCGCGGCGGTCTTCCGTCGGTAATTCCGGCTCTGGGACGGCGTTATAAATCACGCGGATTTTTTCCGGCGCGATTCCCCATCCGGCCACGATGCGTTGTAAATGTTTACTGGGCGTGATAATCAGGTCGGCGCGGCGCACCGACCACAGATAATACGCCCGCAGAACGCGCAACGGGAGCGACTTTTTGCCGGTCTGGAACGGGTCTTCTTCCAACGTTGAGAGGTTATAGCGGCGTGCCATCTCCCATGACCAGTCCCCGACCACTTTCAGCACGATTCGGCGCGTCCGAAGTCGGATCAAGGGCAGCAGCAGCACCGGGAATCCGACCACAAACACCGAGTCGCTCTGTCCGGCGGATTGCCACGCGGCACGCAGATAGGCCAACGTCCGCCGGACGCGCCCCGCATGGCGCGAGATGCGCGTCAGCGGGTAGCCTGCCTCGGCGTCCTCTGGGCGCGGCTCACCAAAGGTCAACAAGCGCACAATCTGATGTCCGCGCCGGATGACCACCGGCATGAAGTGGTATAGGAAGGTCGATGGCCCGCCGGGTTCAGGGTAGAATCCGCCGGTCAGGAACGATAATTTCATGGATGTTTTGAGTTCTCTATTCCCCTCGCCCCTTGTGGGAGAGGGGCAGGGGTGAGGGGTAATTATTTTGCCGGTGAGAAGCGGATGTTGAGGATGTCGCCGTCTTTGACGATATATTCTTTGCCCTCAAGACGGAACTTGCCCGCCGCCTTCAATCCGGCTTCGCTGCCGACGGCCACGAGGTCATCATAGCTGAAGGTTTCGGCGCGGATGAATCCTTTTTGCAAGTCGGTATGAATCGTTCCGGCGGCTTGCGGGGCAGTCGATCCGACTTCCACCGACCACGCCCGCACTTCGTCTGGGCCGACGGTGAAGAAGGCGTGGATATTCATCAGTTGATAG
The DNA here is from genome assembly GCA_034437835.1 of Anaerolineae bacterium. Lineage (GTDB taxonomy): Bacteria > Chloroflexota > Anaerolineae > Aggregatilineales > Phototrophicaceae > Flexicrinis. Next base: position 18,151 of record DAOTTP010000085.1, read on the forward strand.
CTCAGGCGGATGACGCGGCTGGCGCTGCGCTCGGTGATGTTGTACTCGCTCATGAACATTTCCGCGCCCTCGGCGTCAAGTTGCGCGATTTCTTCTTCGAGCTTGCCCATCAACTCTACGGTCAGGACTTTGACATCATTTTTCAGCAGGGCGGGGTCTATGTGCTGGCCTTCGGCGCAGTTGAATACGACGATGATCGGCTTGAGGGTCATGAATCCGTAGCCGCGCAGCGATTTGATGTCGTCGTCGGTGAGGTCTACCGTGCGTAGCGGGAGTTCTTGCTCTAAGACGGCCTTGAGGCGATCCATGAGTTCGATTTGGGGCAGCACAATCGGCTCAGACTTCTTGCCTTTGACGCGCAACTCGTCGTTGAGTTTTTGCAGGCGGGTTTCGACGGTGATGAGGTCGCTCAGGAGAAATTCGCCGTCGATGATGGCGAGGTCGCGGGCGGGGTCAATCGTCTCATAAGGGTGGGGGACGCCATCATCTGCGAAGGCGCGGACGACATGCACGAATCCGTCTACTTGTTGGAGTTCGTTGCGGAACTGCCCCTTGAGGCCGCCCTCGCTGATGCCTTTGTCCATGCCCGCGATGTCCGCGAAGTTGATGGTCGCGTAGATGGTCTTTTTGGGCTTATACATCTCGACCATTTTGTCGATGCGCGGGTCAGGGACGTTGACCACCGCGTTATGTACCTCAAATTGGCCGCTGGAGACCGCCGCCGTCTCTAGGTTTTGCCCGGTCAGGGCGTTGAAAAGAGTGGTCTTGCCGCTGTTCGGCAGGCCGATAATGCCCAAGCGCATGGGGGTTGTTGCCTCATAATGATTTTCCAAAACGGGTTTAAGTTTAGCATAAGATACCGACCCTGAGCAGATTATGTCGATTAGGGGGGATGATGCGCGATAAGACGGATAGCGGGTGTATTGGGTAAGGTGCGGGGGATAATTCGGGCGGGGGCATGACCCCGCCCCTACAGAACGATTGATTTCCCAACAAGGAGACAATTTTTGTATGCGAATGTCCTGTTTTATCCGACCATCCCCTTGTATCATGTTGGATAAATTCACACATCACCTGAAATTTTGTAGGGGTGGGCTTGCCCGCCCGCGCCAGACAAAACGCGAACTCATGTTGAGAAATATGCCCTGACAAGGACGCCCTATGTTGACGCCTATCACGCCCGCTGCTACCGATTGGGATACGTTCGTCCGCGCACAGCCCAACGCCCATCTGCTGCAACTCTCCGGCTGGGGCGTCCTCAAATCCGCGTTTGGATGGTCGTCCGAGCGCGTCGCGCTGACCGACGGGGCGGGGAGTATCCAAGCGGGGGCGCAAGTCTTATACAGAGCCTCCCCCGGCAGATTATTTCACATGGCCTACGTCCCGATGGGCGGCTATGTCTCGCAATCATCCCAATGGCCTGAGTTGTGGAAGGCGGTGCGCGCCGCCGTCACTAAGAAGCGCACGGCCTTCATTAAATGGGAGCCGGGGCTGTTTCTGGGCGCAGAAACCCCGCCGCAGCCAGAGACGATGGGCTTCCAAATCGCGCCGCAGACCGTCCAGCCACCGCGCACTGCCGCGCTGGACATCACCGTTGATGAGGACGCGATTCTGGCGCGGATGAATCAGGGGACGCGCCGCAAAATCCGCCAATCGCAAAAATCCGATGTGCGTTATTTCGAGGCGACTCCGGCGGACGCCGCCCGCTTCGCTGACCTGATGCAAGTGACCGGAGAACGCAACGGATTCGGAGTCCACGGCGCAGATTATTACCGGATGGCCTACGCGCTGTTCGTCCCGCGTGACGCGGCGCTGATTCTGGCTGAACACGAGGGCGATTTGCTGGCCGGGGTATTCGTGGCGTCAGTAAATGGCGCGAAGGACGGGCAAGCGTGGTATCTATACGGCGCGTCGGCCAATCTCAAACGTGATTTGATGGCGTCGTATGGCGTGCAGTGGGCGGCGATTCAATGGGCGAAATGGCGCGGCTGCGCGTGGTATGACCTATGGGGCGTCCCCGATGAGGACGAGGCGGCGCTAGAGGCCGGATTCCAAACCCGCGAGGACGGGCTGTGGGGCGTCTATGGGTTCAAACGCGGCTGGGGTGGGCGGGTCGTGCGCTCACTGGGCGCATGGGATATGCCCACCTTCAAGCCGGTTTATGGACTGTACCGCTGGATGTTAAACCGACGGCGTGAATAATTGAACTCGCGCTACCAGCGGTTGACCGGCACACCTTTGGGATTCCACTGCTTGCCGAGCCATTCCAAGAGCAGGCGGGCGGATTCTGGGGTGATGCGGACGGCGGCGCTGCTACCAGACGGTGAGAAGGCGAAAATATGGGTTGAATAGCGCCGGACGACCCAAATCAGATAATCGCTTTGCCAACGCGACTCGCTCCATAAGAAGGTCAGACCGGCCTGTCGCCTGTCCATCAGGTCAAGCCAACGCGGGCGGTCAATCGCCTCTGGGTTATCGAGGATATAGCGATGCGAGAGCATCCCGCCCGATGTGAAGGTGAAATGCGCCAGATTACGCGCCGAGTCGAGGTCGATATGCAGGGTGGCGCTCTCATCTTGAGCGGCCATATAGCCGATTTGGTGGCTGTTGTTGTCGGTGAGGGCGCGGAATTTTGCCACCGAGAGCAGTGGCACATTCGGGTAGCGCTCGAACAACTCGGATTCGAGGTCGATTGCGCCGTCCATGAACTGCTGAATCAGCCACGGGGTCGAGGCGATCTTGCTGAGGGCGGCGATGGCTTCCGGGGTGCTGCGGTCTGCGCCGACGGCCTGTTCTAGCCGATTGATGACGCGGCGCACCATCGTCGCCGAGGGGCGCTTCATGTTACCGGATAGGGTCGCGGGACGGTCTGGATTATCGGCCATAGTAGGAGAATCTCTGTAGAAGCTGAAACAGGATTTTAAATAGTATAGCGCAAATTCGGCGCGTTCACCCTAACCGGATGCGCGGGTTCAACAGCGCATATAAGACATCGGCGATTAGATTCGCCACCGCGAAGAAGAAAATCACCACCATCACGCAGGCTTGTAGTAGCGGGATATTCTTTTGCCCGACGGCATCGACCATCAGCGCGCCGAGGCCGGGGTAGCTGAACACGTTCTCAATCACAATCAGGCCGCCAATCAGCCAGCCGACGCTGAGGGCGATGACGGTGATGGTCGGCATCAGGGCGTTGCGGAGGACGTGCTTGAAAATCACCACGCGGGCGGGCAGACCTTTCAGCGCGGCGGTGCGGACATACGGCTGCTTGAGTTCTTCCAGCACCCCGGCGCGGGTCATGCGGACGACATAGCCCAGCAGGACAAAACTGGCGGTGATGGCGGGCAGAGTCAGAATCCGAATCCAATCGCCAAAAACCATGTCACGCATGATGAGCGAGGTCGGCGGAAACCACCCCAACCCCAACGCGAGGACATTAATCAAGACGATTCCGGTCACAAATTCTGGCAGCCCGACCACCGACAGCGATACCAACGAAATCAGGTTATCCAGCCAAGACCCTTCTCTGAGCGCGGAGATGACTCCCAACACCACCGACAGCGGGATGCTCAGGATGAGGGTATAGACCGCCAAGCGTAAGGTATTGCCCAGTCGGTCTATGACCAGCGGGCGCACGGCGGGGTTGCCCGCGCTATAGCTCACCCCCCAATCTCCGCTGAGGAATCCGCCCAGCCAATTGACGTATTGCATCGGCACGGGGTCATTCAGGCCGTAGCGCTCACGGAAGGCGTCTAGGCTGACTTGCGACGCCTCGCGCCCTAATTGCAGGCGGGCGACATCGCCGGGGAGGATTTGCGTCAGGCCGAAAATCAGCGCCGATGTGAAAATCATCGTCACGGCCAATAAAATCACGCGGCGGATGAGGAAAGGGGTCAAACCTCACCCCCCAGCCCCCTCTCCCTGAGAGAGGGGGAGTCTAATTTCGGATGTGACAAGTCCCCTCGCCCTATGGAGAGGGGATTTAGGGGTGAGGTTTGCAAGTGAAGTAACTCCTCAATCGGGATATGGCAACGGATTTTGTGACCGTCCCCAGCGTCACGCAGCGGCGGCTCGTGCGTCTTACAGATGTCGCCCAGATAGCGCGGGCAACGGGTGTGGAATCGGCAACCGGTGGGCAAATCGCGGGCGCTGGGGACTTCTCCCTCAAGCCGAATCGAGCCGCGCCGCGCGGCTGGGTCGGCGGACGGGACAGCCGAGACCAGCGCCTCGGTATACGGGTGCGAGGGGAAGCCGGTCACATGCGCCGATGTGCCTTCCTCGACCATTTGACCGAGGTACATCACAATCATCCACTCGGCCAGATATGCCACCACATCAAGGTCATGCGAGATGAGCAGATAGGACGCCCCACGCTCCGCCCGCAAATCTTTCAGTAGATTCAAGATGACGGCTTGCACCGATACGTCAAGCGAGGAGGTCGGCTCATCCAGCAGAATCAGGGCGGGTTGGGCGGCAAATGCGCGGGCGATGGAAACTCGCTGTTTCTCGCCGCCGCTGAGTTCTGACGGCAAGCGGTCAATCAAGGTGGCGGGCAAGCGCACCGAATCGAGCAACCACAGCACGCGGTCACGGATTTCGTAAGCGGCCAAATTCGGCATGGCCTTCTGTACCGCCCGCCCGATTCCATAGCCGACGGTCTGATACGGGTTGAGCGCCTCATTGGGGTTTTGAATCACCAACCGGAGTTGGGCGAGGGCGGACGCTGGCCGCGAATCCAGCGGCTGCGGGATGTCTACGCCCATCAGCGCGATGTCGCCTGAATCAGCCGATTCTAGCCCGACAATCAGGCGGGCGAGGGTGGTTTTTCCGCTACCGGATTCCCCGACCAATCCGAGCGTCGATTTGCGGTTGACGTGTAGGCTGACCGCATCAACTGCATGGACGGCGCGGGCGCGGCGGGTAAGGCGTGCGAACAAGCCGCCCTCGCGGAAGTTTTTGGAGAGGGCGGTGGCGTGGAGGACTGCCCTCTCCCCCTGCCCCTCTCCCACAAGGGGCGAGGGGGACTTTTGGCTCGAACCAACGCCAATTTCTGTTGCAAGGGGCGAGGGAGGCTTCTCAGAAACGAGAGGCTTTTGGCTATCATCCGCCAATGTGGGGAATTTCTCAGCGTTCACATCCTCCCCCTCGCCCCCTTGTGGGAGAGAGGGTTGGGGGGTGAGGGGATTTACCGTCCCAGCCGCGACCTCTTTCCAGCGATGACACCGAACCGTCCGCCCGTCATCGGCGGATTCCAGCGGCGGCTTATGCGTCCGGCAGACCTCAATCGCCAGCGGACAGCGCGGCGCAAACGTGCAAGCCGAGGAACGCTCTGATAGCGACGGCGCAACGCCGGGGATGACTGGAAGGCGCGTCTCATTGCCGACGAATGCGGTATGAGCGCTAGGGCGGCTGGCAAGTAAGCCAATCGTATACGGGTGCAGCGGGCGCTTATACAAGTCGCGCACGAGGGCGCTTTCGACCACTTCCCCAGCGTATAGCACGGTCACGCGCTCACACAATTGCGCGATGGTGGCGAGGTCATGGCTGACGTATAAGGCCGCCGCCTGATTATCATGAATCAATTCGCGGAATAGGTCTAGGATGACCGCTTGTGTCGTGACATCTAGAGCGGTGGTCGGCTCATCTAAGACCAACAAGCGCGGCTCGGTGACTAAGGCCATCGCAATCGCCACACGCTGACGCATCCCGCCTGACAATTGATGCGGGTAGCGCGTGGCGACCACCTCTGGGTCTGCGATTTTGACGCGGCGCAACATCTCGACGGCGCGGCGGGCGGCGTCTGGGCGATTCATGCCCATGTGCTGGCGGGGGATTTCCGCGATTTGTTCACCGACGGTATATGACGGGTTGAGCGCGGCCAGCGGATTCTGCGGCACATAGGCCAATTTACTGCCCCATATCGGGCGCATCTGGGCGGGGGTGCGCGGCGCGAGGTCGTCCCCATCCAAGAGGATTTGGCCGCCCGCAATCCGCGCATTGGCGTCCAGATAGCGCATCAGCGACAGGCCGAGCGTGGTCTTGCCGCTGCCCGATTCGCCGACCAAGCCGTGAATCTCATCCGCGTGCAAGGTCAACGAGATATTGTTGAGGACGGTCAGCCAATCGCGCCCGATTTTATATTGCACGGACAACTCACGCGCTTCTAGGACGGCGGTCATATCACGCTTCCCTCATACCGGAACACGCGGCGCAGGCCGTCTGCGGTCAAATTGACGCTGATGACCAGTAGGGCAATCGACCCCGCCGGAAACCACAAGCCCCACGGCGCACGGGCATAATCTAAGCGGGCTTCATACACCATCCGCCCCCAATCCGGCGACGGCGGTTGCACCCCAAGCCCCAAAAATCCCAAAGAAGCGGTCAAAAAAATGGCGTAACTAAACCGGAGCGCCGCCTCTACCGCGAGGGCGGGCAAGACGCCGGGGAGTATCTCTCGAAACAAAATATACGCGGTGGATTCCCCGCGCAGGCGGGCGATTTCGACGTATCCGGCGCTCCGCAACCCGAGGGCGGCGCTGCGGATGACTCGCGCTACAATCGGGGTATAGAGCAGGACAATCACGGCGACGATTGCGCCGGGGGATGCGCCCAACGTGGCGAGCGCGGCCAACGCCAACACCATCGCGGGGATGCTCAGGAGGCTGTCGAATAGGCGCGATACGACCTCATCCACCCAGCCGCCGCGATAGCCTAAAGCGAGGCCAATCATCGTCCCAAATGTGACCGAGAGCGCTGTCGCCAGCCCTGCAAGCCCGATGATGTCGCGTGCGCCCCACAATACTCGGCTGTAGATGTCGCGCCCCAGTTTGTCTGTCCCGAACAAAAACTCAGCGGACGGCGGGACGCGCTTGATAACTTTGCCCGCCGTATCGCGCACGAAATCATCGAACGGGTACGGTGCAACATTCGGGCCGAGTAACGCCATCAGCACGAACAACACGGTCAGAATCATGCCGATGAAGGTCAGCGGGCGTTGCAGGAGGATTCTTAGGAAACGGATCATGAGTTTAGAGATAGCCCTCATCCCCCTCCCGACCTTGATGACGGTCAAAAGTCGGACAATATACCCCTCTCCATGAGGGAGAGGGGATTGGGGTGAGGGCTTATCTTTCTATTCCGAGACGCTGACGCCGCGCAGGTCGGTCAGGCCGGGGAACGGGTTCATGTTCAAGCCTTGAACGCGGGTGCTGGTCGCGCCAATCATCGGGGCGAAGAACGGCACGATAATCGCGCCGCGCTCGGCGAAAGCCGCCGCGATTTGCTGATAAATCGCCGCACGCGCCGACGGGTCAACCGTCAGAGTCGCCTCAGCGGTCAGCGCATCGACATCCGCGTCGCTGAAGTTGCTCTCGTTATACAGCGCGCCGGTGATATAAGCCTCCAGCAGATATTGTTGCGGGATGGGACGGCTGCCCCAACCGGTCAGGCCAAGTTCTTGGTCGAGCCACTCATTGTCGCCGTAGTAGACATTTTCTGGGCGGACGAGGATGTTCACGTCGATGCAGGCGGCTTCCCACTGTTGCTGCATGATGGTGGCGAGGTCAGGGTAGCCCAGCGCATCGACCACATAGAAGTCGAAGCTGATGCGTTCCTCGCCGGTGGCTTCCAGAATCAGCGCACAAGCGGCTTCAGGGTCATAGGATTGTGCAATCGGGGCGTAATAGTTGCCGTACAGCGGGCCAATCGGGTCGTTATTGCCCACGGTTCCGAGGCCGTCCAGCGCCAATTCGTTCAGTTCGTCGCGGTCAATGCCCAGCTTGAGGGCTTGGCGGATGCGGACATCTTCACCACGGAATCCCTCGGCGGTGCGGATGCGGATGACCGGGTGCTGGTTGGTGGGGACGGACAGGACGTTCACGCCGGCATCGGTCAGCACGCCCACTTGGTCTACCGGCACTTTGAAGATGAAGTCCACCGCGCCGCTGGTCAGGGCGTCGATTTGCGCCAATGGGTCTTCGATATAGACATGGACGACTTCATCCAACAGCACATTATCGGATGCGTGGTAGATTTCATTGCGGACGAAGGTCGCGCTTTCACCCGGCTTGTATTCGGTCAAGACGAATGGGCCAGTGCCGTTGAAGTTCGCCAGTGCGCCGTCGCCTTCAATCAAGACATTCGGCTCAACGACTTCTTCAGACAGCATGAATGCCAGACGACCCGCGAGGCCGTAGATGAAATCGGCGTTGGGGGCGGTCAGGGTAAAGACCACGGTAGTCGCGTCGGGCGCGGCGATGGTGAAATCCCCGCCAGACAGCAGGCCAAGCGCGGGCGATTCAATCGTCACGAGGCGATTAAAGGTCGCCAGCACATCCGCCGAGTCAAAGGTCGTGCCGTCGTGGAACCAGACTTCGGGCAGCAAACTGATGGTATAGGTCAAGCCGTCCTCGCTGATGCCATACCCGTTGGCGAGGTTCGGCACGATTTCGTTGGTGACGCTGACATCAAACAGGTAATCGTAAATCATGTGGTTGAACAAAATTTCGGGGTCGTTGGAGCCGAGCGCGGGGTCTAGGTTGACCGGTGCGTTCGTGCCGATGGTGAGGGTTCCGCCTTGAGCATGGGCTGGCAGCGCAGTCAGCCCGAGCAGACAGGCCATGATGACCAGCATCACGGTCAAGGTGCGAGGGGTACGGGGTGCAGAAAAAGCCATGTCGCGTCCTCCATAGGGTTTTGCGAGACAAAAAAAGGCGCGTTAAACACTAACGCTCGTAACATGATACGTCAGATTATACGCCTTTGGTTCAGACACCCCAAACTTTACCCTACTTACGAAATTCGCACAAAATTTCGGCTTTCTAATCATTTCCCAATAGCCCACCTCACGGACTCCGGCAACCGCATCAAATCTCAAATTTCGGCGGACACCCCGTTGGGTGTCCCTACGAATGACGATTATGGTAGGGACGCGCAACGGCGCGTCCCTCACCCTGTACCATTTTCTTCTCTCATCTAAATTTTGATGCATTTGCCCTGCTCACGGACTCCGGCAACCGCTGTAAGGGGTGGGATTCAGGATATAATGGAAGAAAACTGCATACTAAGGGAAACAATACCCATGAGTGCATTTGTCATTGAAGATGAAGAATTGATCCAAGAGTTGTTCAAACGGGCCGAGCAGGAAGGCCGCAGTGTTGAGGATTTCTTACGTTTGGTCGTCTCTATATGGCCTGATTCCGACGCACTACCCCTAACAGCGGAAACGATACCTGATAGCGAAGTATCTGCATTATTGAATCCGAGCGAAAATTACCCCGCGCTTGCACAGGTCATTGAGCGTGGTTTGGCGGGCGGCTTGGAACATCGGGCAGACATGGATGATTCTGTAGCCTATATTCAACAACTGCGGCGTAAATTGTGGGAGCGCCAACCGTGATGGATGGATTTTTAGATGCCTGTATCCGTTTGGCAACCGATGCCGATTTAGAGGCCGTGACCGCGTGCGTACAGGCCGCCTTCAGCCCGTGGACAGAGATTATCGGGCGCAGACCGTTTGCATTGGACACCGATTACATGTCGCGGATTGAAGATGGCTATGTTCACCTCGCCATTGAAGGCGGGGAAATCCTCGGCGTGATTGCGCTCTGGCCGGAGGACGAGTCGGTCTATATCGACACGCTGGCGGTTGACCCATCGCGGCAAAAACGCGGGGTAGGCAAGCTCCTGTTGGATTTTGCCGAATCTCACGCCCGTGCGCTCGGAAAGACGACCATGAGTTTACGTACCAACGAAAAAATGCAGTCGAATCGCGCCTATTATCAAAAACTGGGCTATCAGGAAATCCGCTCCGAAACCTTTGGCCTCGGGCGCAAGACCGTCTGGATGGAAAAACCGCTGATGGGCGATGAATCCTAAGCTATACTGATAGGCAGTGTAATAGGGGCTTTTTTCATGGTTGCACCAGCACAGACCCGCATCCCTTCGGCGCGTTATGTGATGCGCTCGGAGACGATGCAGCGCACCGACTTGATTGATGGGGAGATTGTTGTGAGTCCGCCGTCGTTAGAACATCAAGACCTTGTGTTGAAACTCGCCATGCTCTTGAATCGGGTTGCCAACGGTGGAAAAGTCATGATTGCGCCGGTAGATGTGGTGTTGGATGAGTACAACACCGTGCAGCCGGATGTGCTATGGCTTGCCCCCGACAGTGCTTGTGTCCGTGAGCAAGGGAAATATCTGCGTGGTGCGCCAGATTTGACGATTGAAGTCCTGTCACCATCCACGGCGCGTCAAGATCGCGGCAAAAAATTTGGTTTATATGAGCGCTACGGCGTCCGCGAGTATTGGATTGTTGACCCCGAAGCCCAATTTATCGAAGTATGGGCGCGACAAGACGATGGTTTTTCCCGCGTTGGTGATTTTGGGGCGGGGGAGGCTTTCATGTCCGCAGCGCTGGGGGTATCGGTGAATATGGATAGCCTCTGGGGATAGCCTCACTTGAGTGAGTGTGGCGACCTTTTAGAATTGAAGTCTCACAAATCCGTCACCGAGGGTTAAAACCCCCGTCTAATGCACTGCCAATACCTTCGCCAATTTTGATTATCACGGACAACGTGGGCGTTGTCCCTACGAATCCTCCCGCGACGGGTTTTTATTGTAGGGACACGGCCTGCCGTGTCCGCTGATGATGGATGGTATCAATCGGATTTTGGCGAAGGTATTGTAAGGTAGAGGTGCTATAAGTGACATCAACGCGGGTATCGCCAGCCGAGTCAAACGAAATATTTTGACCTGATGTCAACCGAAATCCACTGGTGGCCGATGCCCCATCGGATTGCACGACGACATAACTGCCGTCAGACTTCATATTTCCGCCTTGATTGGCGATTGTGAAGCGTGCTGATTGATCTGCGAGGCAGGTGACACCTAGCGTGATGTCAGGGTCATTGACTTGTGCGCCAACAGGTGCGGTCATGAGCGCCATAAGAATTAGGAAAGCGAAGATGAGTGGCGCAAGAAAGCGCCCTGTATGAGTCATGGTTAATGCTCCTAGTTTGAAGCAAAACTGGGAAAGATTCCGTGCCATCAGAGTATCGAGGGTTACTCTGACGTTTGCCGGTTCTTTCCCAGTTTGCCGTCTATAAATTCAGTATAAGGCGCGACCCAATGCCATAGAGCCAGCATCAGGCGGGTTTATCTTTCGTGCTTTGGGTGATTTTTAGGGTACGGTGCTTTCAGATAAGCGGGGTTATTGTCGTCCGATTGTAGGAACGCGCTTCTAGTCGTCCACCGTCTATTGCGAAAACGGACGGCAAGAATGCCGTCCCTACGGATCAATATCTTCGCCAAATTTCAATCTTTCGTAGAATTACAAAAAATATGAACCATAGAGTCATAGAGGCCACAGAGAAGAACATTTTTCTCTCGTTTCTCTCTGTGTTCTCTGTGGTTTATTTTGCAGTTTTATCTTTGCTCTAATCCATCTGAATCGGGTACACTAGGGGAAAGTTTGCCTTAGATTAAACAAGGAACTTTCCTATGTTAACGACCTTTGAAAAAATGGCCTTCATCCTCCTAGCAATCCTCGCCATCGGCGCGACCTATCAGGGGATGTTGGAAATCGCCCAGATTATCGGGCGCGGACAGGGCAAGCTGGCGCTCAATAATCTGCCCAAACGCGCCCTCAACGCCCTGACCGTCTATCTGTCACAGAAAACCACGCTCAAGACTCGCCGCGTGAGCAGCCTATTCCACCTCGCGGTGGTGTGGGGCTTCACCTACTATTTTCTGGTCAATGCGTTGGACGTTCTGTGGGGATTCATCCCCGGCTTTGAGGACTTTCTCAAGCAATTCGGCCTGATTTATGACGGCTACCGTTTGCTGGGCGATGTTTTCAGCGTGGCGGTGCTGGTCGGCGTAACCTACTTTATCGCCCGCCGATTTGTCTTGCCCGCCAAGAAGGAATTGGCGTTCCATGACAATATCCTGTTGCACCCCAAAGTCGCAGCCGGTGCGATTAAGACCGACTCGCTGATTGTCGCGCTATTCATCCTATTGCATGTCGGCGCACGCTTTCTGGGTGAGGCGGTATCAGTCGCACAGCACGGCAGTTTTGATGGGTTCATGCCGTTTGCCTCGGCGATTTCGCCCATCTTCAGCGGCGTGAACGCCGACGGCCTGATTCTGCTGCGGAGTATGTTCTGGTGGACGGCATTGGGCGGCATTTTGCTATTCACCCCGTATTTCGCGCAGAGCAAGCACGCCCATATTTTCATGGCTCCGTTGAATTATCTGACCAAGCCGGAAAAGACCAGCTTGGGCGAGATGCAAAAACTCGACCTCGAAGATGAGAATGTCGAGCAATTCGGCGCAAAGACGATTTTCGATCTGCCGATGACCAATGTGTTCGATAGTTTCGCGTGTATTCAGTGCAATCGGTGTCAAGATGTCTGTCCGGCCTATGTCACGGGCAAGGAATTGTCGCCGTCGGCGTTGGAAATCAACAAGCGCTATCTGATTAAAGACAACCAACTCGGACTCGCCTCAGGTGAGCCGTCACCGCTGCTATTGGGGTTGGCGATTAGCGAGTCGGCGGTGTGGGCGTGTACCTCATGCGGCGCGTGCGTCGATATTTGCCCCGTCGGGAACGAGCCGATGCACGACATCCTGAATATCCGCCGTGATCAGGCCATGATGGAGGCCGCTTACCCTGAGCAATTGGAAGTCGCCTTCCGTGGGATGGAGCGTCAAGGCAACCCGTGGGGTAGCCCAGAAAGCCGCTTTGCGTGGGCGAAGGGCTTAGAGTTCGCCGTCCCAACCGTAGATGAAAACCCCGATTACGACATTTTGTACTGGACGGGCTGCGCGGTCAGTTATGATCCGCGTGCGATGCTGACCGCCCGCGCTCTGGTGAAAATCTTGACCAAAGCCGGGGTCAATTTCGCCGTGCTGGGCGAATCCGAAACCTGTACCGGTGATGCCGCCCGTCGCGCCGGACGCGAGGACATCTATCAGGGGATGGCGATGGCGAATGTGGAGACGCTCAACGCCGCTAAGCCGCCGCGTATTGTCGTGACTTGCCCGCACTGCTATCACAACATCGGCAAGGAATATCAGCAATTCGGCGGCGAGTACGAGACGATTCACCATACCGAGTTGATTGATGAACTTATCGGCGCGGGCAAACTCCCCCTCACTGCCAAGAATTCGACCAAAGGCCCGAATGTAACGTTCCATGACCCGTGCTATTTGGGGCGGCATAATGGCGTGATCGATGAGCCGCGCAAGGTTTTGGATGCGCTGGGGATTCAGCACAGCGAGATGGCGCGCAACAAGAAGAATTCGTTCTGCTGCGGCGCGGGCGGGGCGCAATTCTGGAAGGAAGAGGAACACGGCACGGGGCCGAAGGTCAACGTGGCGCGCTATGAGGAAGCCAAAGAGACCGGCGCGGAAATTGTGGCCGTCGGCTGCCCGTTCTGCGCCCAGATGTTTGAGTCGGCGGCGGGCGAGGTCGAAGGCGGCCCGAAGGTCATGGATATCGCCGAATTGGTGGCGGAACGGCTGTAGACTACAATAATTGGGCGCAAGTGAGATGATTCTCCTTGCGCCTATTAACAAATTAAAGGGTGGTGTCATGGCAGAACAAAAACTTAAACAAGTAACGATACATGGTTTCCAATCTATTCGTCGATTGGATGACTTTAAGTTGAATGATATTAATGTCTTAATCGGTGCAAATGG
>DAOTTP010000086.1:0-3235 GCA_034437835.1 Anaerolineae bacterium
ATCATGCGCGGTTTTGTGCGCGATGCGGTCAGCGGTTTCCGTGCCGAAGCGGTTTATGGCGAAAGCCGGGCCCAGATCCAAGATAAGATTGAAAGCGATATGCGTACCCGTATGGCCGACGACGGCTTTTTGGTCACGGACTTAATCGTCCGCAACGTCGCGTTCAGCAGTGAGGAATTTGCTCAATCTATCGAGCGCGTACAAATTGCGGAACGTCAGGCGCAAGAAGCTGAATTCCGTGTCCAGCAAGAAGAGCAAGAATCTGCCCGTATCCGCGTGCGCGCCGAAGGCGCTCGTGACGCTGCTATCGCCGAAGCCGAAGGTGAAGCCGAGGCCATCCGCGTGAGAGCTATCGCGCAAGCCGAGGCTTTACGGTTGGTCAGCGAAGTTTTGAAAGCAAACCCGTTGCTGGTGCAGTACGAGTATGTGCAGAACCTCGCAGATAACGTCAGCATCATACTACTGCCGTCCAACAGCCCGTTCCTGTTCGACTTCAATGAACTGACCTCAACCCTACCACAGGTCACGACCCCGGACGAAACCGCTATCCCCGGCCAATAAGCCGGTCAGCCCGTCCCCCATCGTGACCCTACCAATCTCGTATTTTATCGCCCCGTCTGATGAGAACCATCAGGCGGGGTTCACGATGGGTAACACAACCTCATGATGATTGAAGATAAGACGCTCTCTATCCTCGAATTCCACAAGGTACTTAGTCTTGTGGTCAAACATACCGCGTTTACCGGCAGCGCCGACCTCGCCCGTGAACTGCGCCCGACAATGGCCTATGAAGAGGCCGAGACGTGGCAGCAAGAGACCGCTGAAGCCCGCGCCTTGTTGGAAAACAAGGTTAATGTGACGATGGGCGGCGTCCATGATGTGCGCGAACCGGCTTTGAATGCGGTGCGCGGTCTCGTGATTGAACCGTCGATTTTGCTGGATATTCGCTCGACTTTGCGCCGTTCTACCACCATCAAGCGCACGTTGGGGCGCATGAAAATCAACTACCCGCTACTGGCGGATTTGGCAGAACAGGCGGAAGAATGCTTGGAACTGCAAGATTCGATTGAGCGAGCGATTGATGAAAACGGCGATGTGAAAGACAGCGCCAGCGTCCGGCTGGCGGTCATCCGGCGTGATTTGAAGGTGGCGTTTGAGCGTTTACAACAGCGCCTGAATCGCATCGTCGCTAACAACATCAAGAACGGCTTCTTGCAAGAAGCGCTCATCACCCAGCGCAACGGGCGCTATGTCGTCCCCATCAAGGCCGACCATAAAGGCAAAATCCCCGGCATCATCCATGACTCTTCCGCCAGCGGCGCTACGCTGTTCATCGAACCGTTAGAGACGGTGGAATTGAACAACAAATGGCGCGAGATGCAGCTTGAGGAGGAGAAGGAAATCCGCCGAATCCTGTTGGCGCTGGCGACACAAGTGGGTGAGGACTCCGAGCGCATCTGTCGCACTGTAGAAGTGCTGGCGTATATCGACTTTGTGATGGCGAAAGCCCGCTACGCAGAGGAAATCAACGCCACCGAGCCGAAGCTGGTACGATTTGGTCATAAGCATGGTGGGTCGGAAAATACGGCGGGCAAGCACCCCGGCAGCACCATCGCCCTCAAAGGCGCGAAACACCCGCTGTTGCGGGGTAACGTCGTCCCGTTAGACATCGAGTTTGACCCCGATACGTGGGTCATGGTCGTGACGGGGCCGAATACCGGCGGCAAAACCGTCGCGCTCAAGACGGTAGGACTGATGGTCGTGATGGCGCAATGCGGCCTACAACTGCCCGCAGAGACGGCCAAACTCAGCGTGTTTGAAGGTCTGTACGCCGACATCGGCGACGAGCAGAGCATCGAGCAATCACTGAGTACCTTCAGCGGCCACATGACCAACATCATCACCATCTTGGAAACCTGTGACAATCGCTCAATGGTGCTGATGGACGAACTTGGCGCAGGCACTGACCCCGCCGAAGGGTCGGCATTAGCGCGGGCAATCCTCAGCCATTTGGTTGACCGCCGCGTGACGACAATGGTGACGACCCATCACCCCGAACTGAAAATCTACAGCGTTGAAACCCCCGGCGTCCGCAACGCCAGCGTCGAATTCGACCTCAACACCCTCCGCCCAACCTATCGCTTAATCGTCGGCTTGCCGGGGCGCTCCAACGCGCTGGCGATTGCCAAGCGGCTTGGTCTGGCCGAATTCATCATCGAAGATGCGCGGGGCATGGTGGCGATGGAAGACCTCGTGGCCGATGACCTCTTAGATGAGATTCACCGCACCCGCGAGACGATGCGTAAACAGACCGCCGAACTCTCGTCGTTGCAAACCCAACTCCAAGAGCAGCGCGATAATCTGCAAGCTCGTATCGACCAAATCGAAGATGAGCGCCGCGACATCATCAACACGGCGCGGCGCAATGCGGAAAATGAACTCAAAGACTTACAGCGTGAGCTAAAACGCCTCCGCAATGACCTCCGCACGGCGGGGCTGCCATTGGAGACCGTGCGTGCTATCGGTCTAGCGGCGGACAGGCTGATGCAGCAGGCCAACGCTCCGATGCAGGCAGTCATCCAACCCATCCCCGAAGATCGTGGCTCATGGAAGCCGCGTATCGGCGATACGGTCTGGCTGTCTACCTTGAATATCGAGGGGAACGTGATCGAAATCTCCGGCACGGATGCGATGGTTCAAATTGGCAACTTGCGCGTTCGTGCTGATATGGGCGAGCTTCAAAAGCGCGAGGCCAGCGCCAAGCGCCAAATGAAGCGTGGGCAAGTCCGCCAATTGGACGAGAGCGAGACGATTTACCCGCGTGGTAAATCTCCCGGCTTGGAACTTGACTTGCGCGGCCAGCGAGTCGATGTCGCTTTGCAAGCGGTGGACAAGTATGTGGACGCGGCCTATAACTCTGGACTCCCGTTCGGGCGCATTATCCACGGCAAAGGGACGGGGGCGCTACGGAAGGCCATCCGCGACCAATTGGACGGCCATAAGCTCATCTCCAGTTTTGAGACGGCGCATCCCAATGAGGGCGGCGACGGCGTGACGGTCATCCACCTCGCATCACAGGTCTAAAATACGCCAGACACGACTTTGCAAATCATCCCAGTGTGTGTATGCTTGCACGTTGGGATGATTGTTATGTGAGCGGGCTATGCTGCGATTTTTAATCTCGTTGATTTTAGGGGCGGTGCTGGGTTTGGCGCTTGGGCTGTACCTCGGTTGG
>DAOTTP010000087.1:0-12579 GCA_034437835.1 Anaerolineae bacterium
GCGTCCGCCTGTTCCGAAAACGGACGGCAAGAATGCCGTCCCTACATCACTCGATTTGAACATGAGCCTAAATATTATTTCGATGATGGGCGGTGGCGGACGCCCTTCTGGGCGTCCGTACAGGAAAAATTTTTTGGTAGAATGGGTGGGCATGGCACGCCATGCCCTACCTAATGAAACGAAAAACCGGCCTATGCCATCCTCATCTCTTTGGCGCAAACTCGCGCTTTATCTGCTGCCGTTCGCGCTAATTTTTGTGGTCTTGACCGCCGTGATGGTCTACTTGGGCGAGTCGATGCCGCTGGCGTGGGTGGTTCAGATGCAAACCGCCGATGACCGCGTGCTGTATCGCCCGCAATATGGCAACCGCGACCAAACCTTTAAGCGGTTGACGGTCAGTATGCGGCATCCAGAGGTCTTGGCGATTGGGTCGTCTCGAATCCTGCAATTCCGCGCCGGATTTTTTAACCGCAAGCCCGACACCTTCTATAACGCGGCGGCTCCGGCGTGGCGTCTGCCACAAATCACTGACCTGATTTACAACCTCCCGCCCGATTCGCTGCCCAAAGTGCTGATTCTGGCGATTGACCCGCCGTGGTTCAACGCAGATTACGCGGGCGATGTGTTCCCCGCGCCGGTCAGCGATGTCGATAACCTGTGGCTGGTTGACCGCAGCATCGTTCAAGATGTGTTGAAAAAGCGCGATTTTGGCCGCGTCGGGTTTGACCCGTCAGCCTATTGGGGGCGGATAGAGCCGGGGGGCAGCGGCGGAATCGCGCTAGGCTTGCGGGCTATCCGCGATGGACACGGATTCCGCAGCGACGGCAGCGAGCAGTACGGCGACTTTTTAATCGCCAAATGGTTGGGGCAAGCACAACAACGCGAGGCACATCTGCGGATGATGCGTGGCGGAGAGCAGATGTATGTCTATGGCGATAGCGTGTCGGAGTCGGCGCTGGGAGAGTTGTCTGGGCTGTTGGACTATGCTGCCGCACATGACATCACCATCATCGGCTTTCTACCGTCGTATACCCCGACGCTATGGGCGGAGATGGTCGCGGGCGGGAATCACACCTATATCACCGCCCTGACCCCGCGCCTACAAACGGTATTCGACGCATACGGTTTCGCCTTTTTTGACTTCTCGGACGGCGCATCGATCAACGCCCGTGACGATGAATTTTTCGACGGTTGGCACGCCTCGGAACTCAGCAATCTGCGCCTGTATATCAAGCTGTTAGAGGCGCAACCGGACGTGCTAGGGAAGTATTCTGACGCGGGGGCCTTGTATGACATCACCGCGAACGCCACGAATACGTGGGATGTGTTCGGGCTGGGCAATCAACCCTAATATCCAATAGATAGACAACGCAGGCGCTGTCCCTACGAAATAGGATGATTTATTTGTAGGGACATGGCACTGCCATGTCCGTCCTGCAAAGTCATAACCATATAATTCACGGCTTATGTCAGAACAAATGGTCTTATACTATAGATTGGATTTACACGTATAAATAAGGGAACAAAACCATGTTTCACAATGTGAATGCTATCGTATTGTTCGTCCAAAACTTCGATAAGAGCCTTACCTTTTATCGGGATGTGATTGGCCTAGAGGTCGCGCAGCTTGAACCCCAGTTTGCCGCCTTTAAGATGTACGGGCAAGATTTCGCGCTTTTAGACATCGTGAACGGGGCAGATATGCTCGGCTTGGAGGTGGCAGAATTTGAGCCTCAGACCGGCAAGGCAGACAGAGTGTTGCTATGCGTTGATGTCGAGGATGTTGACGCGGAATATGAGCGATTGACGGCAAAGGGTGTCCCGTTCAGCAAAGCGCCAGTAGACCAGTCGTGGGGGATTCGGGCGGCGTACTTCCGCGACCCGGAGGGAAATATCTGGGAAATCAAGCGTCGGTTTTAGGCTTATAATCCTCACTCCCAAGCCCCTCTGATTCAAGAGAGAGGGCTTGGGGGTAAGGTCTGCGATTTACCGCGTCAGTTCGTCCAATTTATCGACATAGCGAGCCAAGACCGCGAAGGTCGTCTCGACGGCTTCTGGGCTGGTCATATCAACCCCAGCGTGCTTGAGCGCGTCAATTGGATATTTCGAGCTACCCAAGCTCAGGAATTCGACATAGCGTTGCGCCGCGCCCGATTCGCCCGCCAGAATTTTCTCTGAGAGCGCGTGGGCGGCGCTAATGCCAGTGGCATATTGATAGACATAGAAATTGGCGTATAAGTGGCCGAAGGTCGCCCATGTGATGCCGTCACGTTCACGGTCAAGCGTCATCTCGTCGCCATAGCCCTCGGCGTACAGGTCGGCCATCAGCGCGTTCATATCTGGCGCGGTCACGCCCTTGCCTTGCTCAACGCGCTCGTGCATCTCCAACTCAAAACGCGCTAGAGTCGGCATGATGAAGAAGTAGCGGTGGAAGTTGCTCATGGCCTCTTGAATCAGCGCGATTTGGAAGGTCTTATCATCCGGGCGAGTCTTCATCAGATTGGCGCGGGTCATCGCTTGATTGAAGTTCGAGGCGACTTCCGCCACAAACAGCGAATAGCCGGAGTAGGCGGCGGGCTGATTTTTCCGCGCCAGATAGCTGTGCATCGAGTGGCCGAGTTCGTGCGCCAGCGTACTCATCGCGCCGAGGTTGCCGTCATAACTCATCATGATGAACGGGTAGGTATCATGCACGCCGCTAGAGAACGCGCCCTGACGCTTGCCCTGATTCGGGTAGACATCAACCCAGCGGTCTTGCAAGCAGCCGCGCCGCATCGCGCCGACATAATCATCGCCCAACGGTTGCAAGCCTTCGCAAATCCAATCAACGGCCTGACCGTAGTCCACACGCGGGTCATCTTTAATCATCGGCGCCCACACGTCATAGGTGTGTAGGCTGTCATAGCCCATGATGCGGCGCTTGACCGCCCAGTATTTGTGCCATGTCGGGATATTGCGCTTGAAGGTATCAATCAGGTTGCGGAACACAGCCGGCGGGATGTTGTCGCTGAACAACGACGCGGCTACCGCTGAGTCATATCCGCGCACCCGCGCTTGAAACACATCCTGCTTGAGCGACGTGCTGTAATTGGACGCGATAGTGTTTTTGTACCCCAGATAGCCGTCGCTGTAGCTCTCCCATGCTTGGCGGCGCACATCGCGGTTGCCGTTGTCCAATAATGTGTCGATGCTGCCCTGCGCGACCTCATAGGTCTGGCCGTCTGCCATCACCGGCGCAAACTTCAGGTCGGCGTTGACCAGTTGGCTGTAGGTGGTATACGCGCCTTCCATTATGTCAGCCGCCATCCCGACCACTTCCTCGACCTCGGCGGAGCGCACATGCGCTTGGAGGCGGAATAGGTTGTCGATGTAGTGGCCGTAAATCGCAAGGCGCGGCTCGTCCTGAACCCATTTTTCCAGCGTTTCGCGGCCAATCTCCAACAGTTCTGGGTTAGAGAAGGCCAGCGTCCCCAACATTTGACCGTATAGCCCACCGGCTTGACCTTGCATCGACATGGCCTGCATGTCAGTAGTATCGACGGCGCTGGACATCGACGCATAGACATAGACCATTCCCAATGTGCGGGTGAGCTTGTCGGATGCGTCCATGAAATCGGCCAGCACCGACGCGCCTTCACTCAAGCGTCCCTTGAATTGCGCGACGGCGGGCAGTGATTCGACGACGGATTGGGCGGCCTTCTCCCAATCGTTACGAGTCGGGTAGATGCTCTCGGCGTTCCATGTAAATTCTTTGGCGATAGCGCTACGTGCCGGTAAGGTGGCCTGTGGGGTCGTGGACATGGGTTTGGAAGTCTCCGTAAATCAACAAACAAAAAGAGGGTATATGCGTAAACGGACACGTCAGTGGCGTGTCCCTACAAGTATACGCATGGGCGGGCTTAAAAGGTGTGGCATTTTAATTTTACACACCTTTTGAATTATTTTAACAGGTTTGCCCTTAATATACACATTTACCTAAACTTGTAATACTGTAACTTTTATTGTAACCTAGATATCTGTATCAATACCTTCGCCAAAATATGATTGATCCCACCCATCATCAGCGGACACGTCAGTGCCGTGTCCCTACAGTAAAATCACGTCACGGGAGAATTTGTAAGGAAAACGCCTTCATTGTCGATGGTAATCAAAATTGGCGAAGGTATTGCTGTATTCTTTAGGGGATGTTTGTTACAGGTTTTAATGAGGGGGCATTATGACGGATAAAATTCCGGTGTTAATCATTGGTGCTGGGCCGACAGGTCTGGTGATGGCATGTCAACTGCTTATGCGTGGGGTTGAGTGCAAAATTGTTGACCGTTTAGAGCAACCGGTAACGACCTCCCGCGCTTTTACCATTCATGCGCGCACCCTTGAACTCTTGCAGATGATGGGACTGCATGACGAATATCAAGGGCGCGGGTTTCCGGTAAAGGCCATGCAATATCATTTCATGGGTAAGGATGAGTCTCCTTATCTAGATTTTACCGAGATTGATAGCCCATATCCCTTTTGTCTGAATATTAGCCAGACCGATACTGAGGCGATTTTACGAGATAAGTTAGCCGCGCTCGGCGGGGTGATTGAGTGGGGGACTCAGGTTGAGTCGCTGCAAGAGCAAGCCGATAGCGTGGTGTGCGAGGCAGTGAATCGCGTAACCGGCGAAACATCGCGTATTGAAGCCGATTGGGTGGTGGGCTGTGACGGCTACCGCAGTGTTGTTCGTCAATCTATGGACATCCCATTCGATGGAGAAGAATATATCGGCACAGAGATGAAGATGATGGACGTGGCGGTGGAGGGGTTTGAAGAACCCACAGACCGTATCCATTATTTCATCACCAAAGACCATTTGTTGCTGTTCGCCAAACTGCCCAATGAGCATTATCGCGTGCTGATTAGCGATATGGGTGGCGCACAAACCGAAACCGTGCGGGAAGCCTTTCAACAGGTGGCCGATATTCACTTTCAAGGGCGTGTGCAGATTGGTGAACCGGTTTGGGCGACCAATTTTAAGATTTCGCGTCGCAAGGTTGACACGTTCCGGCAAGGGCGGATTTTCCTCGCGGGGGACGCGGCACACGTCAATTCACCGGCTGGCGGGCAAGGGATGAACGCCTCGATTCAAGATGCGTTTAACCTGTCTTGGAAATTGGCTGATGTGGTGAATGGGCAAAGCGATGCAGGTTTACTAGATACCTATGAGCAAGAGCGTAATCCTGTTGCTGCCCAAGTGGTGGAAGGCACGCACTTTTTGAACAGTATCATCATGGCACACGGGCGCAACATGGAAGACCGTATCGCGTTGACCCGCGCTCCGGGCTGGAATCGCAAGGCGGTGAATCAAATCAGCGGTGTATCTTATACCTATCGTTCGGCCACAGCCGAGGAAGATGAACCAGATTTAGCGCTTGCCGCATTTGTTGGAGACCGTTGCCCGCATTGTTGGCTGGCGAATGGGCAAAATCTATATGATTATCTCAACCACAAGGGCTATACACTTCTGTATATCGTTGGAGGGGAGACATCTGCTGAGACCGTTTCTAGCTATTATGCCGCCGCATTAGGGTTTTGCGATGACTTTGCCATCGACATCAAGCCGCTAATGCTCGTCCCGTCAGATGCTTTACAAGCTGTCATCGGCGCAGATGCGATAGTCGATAGCGCTTCTGCTGTCACAACCGATAGCGTGTATCTCATTCGTCCTGATGGCTATATCGCGGCAGCAAGCCCTGCTACTCAAGTGGATGCCCTACGCGATATCTTGACAGATCATTACTTTGTGAATAAGAAAGGTTGATTTACTCATGGCTGATGGCTATAAGGTATTTGATCCCAACGCTGAAGTGATTGGGCGAAGCATGTTATCCAACTTTCAAAATCTGCACCGCGATAACTTCATCCCAATCCTGCATAAGCATGGTATTGATGAAATCGACCCCGCTGGCTGGTACTCTCAGCAGAAGTGGCTGGACATCCTGAAAGAAGTTACCGAAGCCAGCGGGGATGAATTATTCGACCTCGTAGCGGTTGGCATGGCGATTGCCGGTCTCGCCCCGTTTCCCCCGGAAATTGACACTGTTAAGAAGGCTTTTGTCGCCTTAGACAAGGTATATCAGGGCAATCATCGCAACGGGAATGTCGGGGAGTTGACGTGTGAACGCTCTGACGATAAGTCGGTCTATGTCCGAATGAACTCGCCCTACCCCAATAACTTTCTATATGGAGTAGGGTATGGCATTGCCAAGCGGTTCACCCCGCCGGGGTCGCCGCCAAAAGTCACCGATAATATTGTCGATGGTGTCTACTACCTCACTATTAACTGGTAGCATGGAAAACACGCGGATAGCGGATTTTGCGGGCGCATAGTATCTTAGGCGGCGCATTAAATCATCCATCAACGATAGGAAAACAGAGCATGACCATGATTACCACCCCCTCTGGGCTGCAATATGAAGACATCACGGTTGGCACAGGCGTAGAAGCCGTCGCTGGCAAAAACGTCGAAGTGCATTATGTCGGGACATTGACCGACGGCAAGCAGTTTGACAGTTCGCGTGGTCGCCAAACGTTTGTGTTCCCGTTGGGTGCTGGGCGCGTGATTAAGGGCTGGGATGAGGGCGTCGCCGGGATGAAAATTGGCGGCGTGCGGAAATTGATTATCCCGTCGAATCTGGGTTATGGCGCCAGCGGCGCGGGCGGGGTGATTCCGCCCAACGCGACGCTGGTTTTCGAGGTCGAACTGTTCGGCGTCAAGTAAGGCGACACACCTTAAATCTGTGTTAAATCTCATAAGTGTGGCATACAATCAACGTAGGGATACTCTGTATCGAAAACGTGGGTTTGTATGCCGCATTTGCTTTTGGTGGATGACGAGAAAAAATTAACGGAGCCTTTACGCGCTTCATTTGAACGGGCGGGCTATCAGGTCACTGTGGCGAATGATGGTCATACTGGCCTGAGTCTTGCGATGGTTGAACACTATGATGTCATTATTTTAGATGTCATGATGCCCGGTCTGGATGGCTGGCGGGTGTGTGAAACCATCCGGCAACACAGCATCGTCCCAATTATCATGTTGACGGCGTTGGACGATAGCACAGACCGGATTAAGGGCTTAGAAATCGGTGCAGATGATTATCTCGTGAAGCCGTTTGGGTTCAAAGAACTGGCCGCGCATGTTGCGGCAATGCTGCGGCGTGTCCGCTTAGATCATGGTGAAACTATCGCCAAACGCCTTATCGCTGGCAACCTTGTGTTAGACCTTGAAGCCCGCACCCTCACGCTAAATAAACAAGATATTTCTTTACGTCAAAAAGAGTTTGAAATCCTTACCCTGTTGATGAGCAATATGGGGAAGGTTGTCACCCGTGAACGCTTGTTTGATGAGGTCTGGGGGACAGACTGGTTAGGGGATACGCGCACCCTCGACGTCCACATGAGTTGGCTACGGGCTAAATTAGAACCAGACCCGGCCAATCCGGTTTACCTTCAAACTGTGCGCGGCATCGGCTACCGCTTCCATGATCCCGGCCAAACGGGCTGAATGCGATGCTTAGGCAATTATCGATTCGTCAGCGTATCCTGATTACGTTTCTGTTGATTGTGTTGACCAGCGGTGCATTGCAATTGCTGATCGCCGGACGCCAACTTCAAGCCATGACGCTGGAATTTTATCAGCATCACCTCGAAACTGACGCGCTACTGACCTCAGCTAATCTATCTGAACCCTTTGAGCATTATTTGAAGGGCGAAGGCACGACTGGTTTGAACAGTGCTTTGAATGTCATGATGCGGGAAATTAAACATGATTATCGGCTGTTGGATACCGATTATAACGTGATTGGCTACAGCCCCTCACAAGGGCTGGCTGTGGTGTTGACGGTATCGGAAACGCCAGAATTAGAGCAAGCCAATCGCGAACGTATCGGCGCGAATATCCGCCCGAATCTGCTGGGAGAGCTATATTTACATCTCGCGGTAGGGATATTGTATGAAGGGCGATCTATCGGCTATCTGGTATTGTCTCAGCCGATGCAACCGGCCTATGACGAGGTGCGGATGCGCTGGCTAGAACTAGCGACGGCGACGTTGCCGGTCATTATTCTGGTGATTGCCGCCAGCATTTGGATTTCGAGGTCGATTTTACGCCCGATTCAAGACCTTAATCAGTCTGCCTTGCGGATGGCGGAAGGCGCACTCGATACCCGTATTTTGACCGTCTCCAATGATGAGTTCGGCCATTTGGCGCGTAGTTTTAATTATATGGCCTCGCAAATTGAAACCCTGATGAAGACGCAGCGCAGTTTTGTCAGCAACGCCGCCCACGAACTCCGCACACCACTCATGACCCTAAAACTCCGCGCCGAGTCGTTGATCGACGATGCGTTATCGCCCGCTGAACGCGACGCCTATCTGAATGAGATTCGCCAAGAGGTCGATCACATGGCTGGGATGGTGTCGTCGCTATTGGTACTGGCGCGGGTTGATGAGGGGCGGCTAGCCGGTCATGATGACGGCAAAATTACCGATATGCTCTCACTATTCCATGACATCTCGCGCCATTGGCGCATTGCGGCGGAACGCGACGGGGTGGCGTTCCAAGCTGACATCGCGCCAGAATTGCCCCCCGTCGCGGTGAGCGCCAACGAACTCCGCCTGATGGTGGATAATCTCTTGAATAACGCGCTCAAATATACGCCACACGGGTGCATTACATTTAAGGCGGGTCAGGCCAAAGGTAAATTATGGTTGCGGGTTGAAGATACCGGCATCGGATTTACCGCAGAGCAAGCCGAGCATTTGTTTGAACGGTTTTATCGCGCCGTAGGGGTTCGCGGACAGACGCCGGGTACGGGGCTGGGCTTGCCAATTGTGCGGGCAATCGTTGAGCAGTACGGCGGCGCGATACAGGCCGATTCTGCTGGGGTGGGTAAGGGCGCGACGTTCATCTTGAGTTTGCCCATTCTTCAATAAAAAAACAGGGCATGGCGTGCCATGCCCCTCTGTTTATTCCTCATTTGAGGGCGATTGCGTGACTGGTTTCGCCTCACCACGCGCCGGACGTGCTGGTTTTGCGCGTGCAGCGCTGGTTTTCTCTTTGGCTTGTTCGTTGGCGTGATCTTTGCCCATACGGATGCCCAGCAATAGGATCACCGCCATCACCCCACCGCCGACCAGCAACCGAAATCCCAAGTGTTCGCTGTCTGTGCCTGCAAATATCCCGTGTAGTGAGGCCATCCCGAATGCTAGATAGCTGGTGTAGTGCAGCCACTGCCACGCGGTATTCCCGATGCGCCGCTTGAATGGGAAGCTCAGGCTGATGAGGATAATCATCCAGAATGCCAGCGTCCCCAAGCCCACCGCCTCAACCCGATATGGGCCAGTGAACGGGATGAACACATCGCCGAGCGTGTACTGGAAGTAATCATCGAACATCAACAGGACGGCGTGACCCAGCGATAGAATGATCGCCAACCATGAGACCGTGCTGTGTAAAGTGAGTGAGACTGGGCCGGGCGACCAATCTTTGACGAATTGGCCGCTGATGAACAATCCCCAGACCGTCGAGGCCATCAATAACAGGTAGGCGATAATGCCCGAAGCGCGGATGAGATGCCATGTGATTTTGGTGTCTGATTGGAGCGAGAGCGAAAACACGCCGCTGCTCACCATCAACCACCCCGACAGCCCGATAATGATCAGGCTGCCGAGGATGACCAAAATATCTGTCCATTTGGTCGTCTTTTCCATGATTTAGTCGTCATCCCCTTCATCTTCGTCGTGATCGTTGTCGTCATGGTCATCAGTGTTGGTAGATGTCGTGCCGCCTATCGTGACGACGTTCGGCTGGGCGGTAGTCACAACCACGGCTGCTGGTTGAGCATTGCGTAACGGGATGTTAAAGACCGTCAAATCGCCGCAAACCCCTTCTAAGCGTGCCGTGCCTGCCGATACCCAAGCCGTCTCACCGCTGGGTGTGACGACCACGACCCAGTTGTTTTCCGGGTTGCGCCCGCCGACCAGATAAATCTCGTCACGGTAGCCGAACCCCATCACCGTATAGCCTGTCCCCGGCCCACTACGGAGGTTGATTGAACTGGACTGCACGGTGGCGGTGCAACTGCCAGTGTTATTTGTTGGGGCAGCGCCAATCGTGAAGCTAACAGGTGTAGTCGGGGCTTCTAAAACGGTGAAGCCGCCCGCTTCTGTGGTGATGACTCGCGCCCCAGCTACGACGGGGTTGGTCAGGTCGCTGCCCAAGATGGTGAAGGTGTAATCGCCGCCGTCCAAGACCATATTCACGCCGTCTACATGACCATTGAACGATTCGGCCACGACGACGCCCGTCGCATCAATCAATTGAGTGGTCGCGCCTGCGCCGGGGAATTTGGCGGTGACGACGCCCGTGGTATCAGCGGGGATGGTGACGTTCAATGCGCCGCCGGGTGCGCCGCTGTCTAGCGTCAGCATCGCTTCTTGATTGAGTGCGATGTTTGCCCCTTCGACGCGCTCCACTGTGCCACCGACGGTCATTTCTGGCAAAGCTGCGACTCGGACATAGGCCTCAGTCACGCCACTTAACCGTTGGATGGTCAAGGTGTGTGAGCCGCTATTAGGGGCGATATTGAGTTCTAAGGCGTGTAAACGCGGATCCGCCGCATAAAACACGCGGACGCCGGAGGCATCTGTCAAACTGACCGAGACTTGCGTGAATTCGAGCGCTACCGCGCCCGTCGTATCGGCGGGGAGGGAGATCACGACATCAATGGCGGGGACGGCATCGTTGAGGGTGATAAGTTCGCCAATGTTTTGGGCTGAGGTGCTAAAAGCAGCCAGCAGCAAGAGCATAGCTAAACTGAGTAGGGTGGTTAGGCGTTTCATGATAGGGTTTCCTTCGATTCTGATGGGTTGATGTACTGAGTGAAATTGGGTGTTGCGATGACCTCGCCATTGGTCTTGACGACCATTCCGGCGCTGTCCCATTGGGTTGCCAGCCATGTCAAACCCGCCTGTGATCCTTGAATCAGCACCGCTTTGGCGAATGCCTCAGCGGATGAGCCGCTGGGGTGGATAACTGTGACGGTCTGTATGTCGGTCTGAGCCGGTTGCCCTGTACGAGGGTTGATGAGGTGGTGTTGAACTGTCCCGTCTGCGTTTTTCCAACGCCGATAATCTATCCCGCTGGTGGCGATGCTGAGGTTTGAGAGATTGAGCGAGACAATTAGGCTGGAGTCATGTGAGTCTTTCACCAACACCGGCCAACCCGAATACCCTTTTGGTGCGCCTCTGGCGGCGATGTCCCCGCCCAAATTGACCAGACATGCGCCGTGTGTGCTGAGTTGATCGGCCAGATAGTCCGCTGACCAACCCTTGCCGATCCCGCCGAGGTCAAGGCCGCCACTGGGTGGGAGTCGCACCTCATGGCGGGATAGACTAATCTCGATGTCGTGCCAATCAGCCATGCGACTTGTGCGCGATGGCTTGAGGGTGGTTTCGATGTCTTCAAAGCTACGGTCATAGCCAATGCCTAACATGACATCTAACAGCAGCGGATGATACAAACCGTTTGTCACCAGCGCGGCCTGCTTTGCGGCGCGGATGACCTCAAATAACAATGGTTTGACCTCGACCCATTTACCCGCCTGCGCGTTCAACCTCATCAGGTCGCTGTCAGGGCGAAAACGTGATAAGCACGCCTCTAGCGCCTCAACTTGGCGTAATGCCTCATTCAGCAATTCCATGCCGTCCTCCCCAGTTTCGAGTTGGAGTGTGGCGAGGCTGCCCATAGCGCGGAAAGCGACGTAGGACAGGCGCATTATCTAGATGAGCGACTGGTTTGCGGGACGGGTTGTTGCACATAGACCGTCTGCTCAGCTTGCTGCACGACGATTGGGGCGGGGGCGGCCATCTGATTGGGGACGGGCGGCTGGATGACCAGTGCGTTCGTCGTTTGATTTGTGGCGGAGGTTTGTGTATTGGCTTGGGCGGTGTTGGTGCTGGCGTGGCGGAGGATGACAAAATTCGGCGCGGCTTGATTGATGATGAGGCTCGGCGCGGCCTGCTGACTGGTTTGTAAGGCTGGGTCAGTTGGGACTGCCGTGATGATGACGGCTTCAGCTTTTTGGAAATTGATGTTGTCCAATAGGGCGAGGTTTTGCGCGCCGAACAGCGTAGCGATGGTGGTGCTGGTCGCCAATGCGGTGCGGATGAGGAGTTTGCGGGCGCGGTCTGGGTTTGCCATGATGTCGGCCTCCGTAGGGCTAAAGTTAGGTATATGCTTCTATACCCTCACTGTACGCCTTACGGAGGGCGCTTGTTTAAACAGGCGCTCAACGCTACCTTAAATCTGCCTTAAATCTGGCGTTTGGCTTAACACTCGGCCAGATTGACCGAAATCGCCATGAGAGGTCATGTCCCCTCCCTTTGTATTTCACCCTTCTCGCCACGCAAAAATCTCAAATGCACCCCCTAGAATCTCACGTTGTTTGACAAAAAGACGCCCGTGTCTCATACTCAGGAAAATCTTTAATTTCCATAATCGTCTGGTGAATGTATGAGCGCCCCGCAGAGTTCATC
>DAOTTP010000088.1:0-3593 GCA_034437835.1 Anaerolineae bacterium
CCGCCCGGCGATCACGGCAAAGAAAAGCAGTTCAAATCGGGTCGCCGCAGTGACTACGGCACTCAGTTGGACGCTAAACAGAAATTGTCGTTCATTTACAATGTGCGTGAAAACCAACTGCGCCGTTATTTCCGCCAAGCGTCTCGGATGTCGGGTCGCACGGGTGGTAATTTGCTGGCGCTGCTGGAAATCCGTCTCGACAATATGGTCTATCGCGCTGGTTTTGCCGCTACCATCTGGGCGGCGCGCCAATTGGTCAATCACGGTCACGTTAACGTCAACGGTGAGCGCCTCAATCTGCCGTCGTACTCGGTTCGTCCGGGCGATGTCATCAGCGTGATTGAGAAGATGCGCCGCAACGTCCACGTCATCGAATCAGGCGAGTCGTCTGGCAGCACCCCGGCGTATATGTCGGTTGACCGCAACAAGTTTGAGGCCAGCCTCGTGCGTGTCCCGGAGCAAGACGAAATCCCCGTGCAAATGGTGGATCTCCAACTGGTCGTCGAGTTCTATAACCGCCTTACATAATTCCGGGCGGCCGCAACCAGACTTAACATTAAGCGCCTATCCTTACCGGATGGGCGCTTTTGTTTTTAGCGATAAAAACTGGATGAGATAGCCCTTGTCCCTACAAAAAATGTTGGCTCATGTTCAAATCGAGAGGTGTAGGGACGGCATTCTTGCCGTCGGTTTTCGGAACAGGCGGACGCCCAGAAGGGCGTCCCTACATTGGTAATCATTTCACACCGTCTGAACATGCGCCAAAATGTTAACGAGATTCGTTAAGCCCTGAATAATACTCAGGACTCATCACTCAGGACTCATCGCTTATGTTACGAAAAGCCGCCGCGTGGGGCGTTCATTTATATACCGCTTTAGGCGGCTTATTCGGGGTTTTGGCCTTATTTGCCGTGCATGAGGGCGACATCCGGGGCGCGTTCGGATTGCTGGTCATCACGATGTTAATCGACGCCACTGACGGATTATTGGCGCGTCGCGTGAAGGTGCGCGAGGTGCTGCCAAAATTCGACGGCGCGGCGCTAGATAACGCCATCGACCTGTTGACGTATGGCTATATCCCTATCTTCATCATCGGGTCACAGGGGCTTGTCCCGCACATCGGCTGGACGCTCGTCCCGACCTTCGCGTTGCTCTACGCCTACGGCCAGATCGACATGAAGACGCCGGACTCGTTTTTTCTCGGCTTTCCGTCGTATTGGAACGTGGTCGCGCTGTACTTATGGTGGCTGCAACCTTCAGCTGGCGTGGCGATTGCGCTCGTTGTTATCCCAGCAATCTTGACCTTTATCCCGACGCGCTACCTATACCCCAGTCGGAATCAGGTCATGTGGCAGGTGTCATGGTCACTGGGGGCGATTTGGTTTATCTTGGTGATGGTGTTATTGGCGCAGCCCGAACCGAATCAAGACCTTGTGCGCCTGAGCCTGTTCTACCCGGTGTATTACACCATCGCCAGCTTTTATGTCGACACTCTGGCGCGGCGTGGGACGCTGCCGCCCGAACCGGAAGAAGAACATCGCGCCCGCCGCTTCACCCTCAAGACCCGCCCGTTCCGCTTCCGTTTCCGCCTGCGGCGTTAAGCCCGAATCTCAACGACCACGCCTTCTTCCGCCCATTCATAGAGTGCGCGGGCGTTGGCATCATCCAAGAGGATACAACCGAACGTCACTCGTGTGCCGAGGCTATTACGCCATAGAATCTGGCCGCCGCCGCGTGTCGGATAGCCGTGGAATCCGTTAGTGAAATCCGCGCCGGGTATGGGCTGATAGACGCCCAAAAACCACGGCATGTATAAGTTCCAGTTGCCCGCGTAGGCGTTGGGATAATGCGAGATGATCTGGTAGACCCCCGGCCATGTCGGGCTGTCGTCAATGCCGGTGCTGACCGTCCACTCCCATTTGAGCGTCCCATTCTCGTAGACCCACGCCCGCTGTTGGCTGAGGGAAATCATCACGCGCTTGTTGGGGACGGGTTCGTACTCGAAAAAATTATCCGCCGACGGAATCATGATGGTCTGACCGGCGCTGACATTGCTGATGTTGCCGTTCCACTTCTGAATCCACGGATACGGCACGCCCTCTTGGTAGGCGATGCTGATGATGGTCTCGCCCGCCTGTACGACACGCGGACGGTCTTCATGATAGACCCGCGCCCGCGCATCTGACCGTAAGCCGCGCACGGCCTCTTGTAAGTCCTCAGCGATTTCATCCACCTTGAGATAGCGATAATCCCCTGCCTGCGCGTCGGCTTGGTCGATAAAGGCACGTAGCGCGGTATCTTCCAACGTCAGGCTCACGCCCACCGCGTTCGCGGCGTCCGGCTCGGCGGTTAGCCACGCCGCCCATACTTGTGGTGGGGTAGTGACTTGGGTGGTGTTGCCAGTGAACGGGTCGTATAAATTTAACGTCAACGGCTGGGTGAGCAACGTCTGCGCCGCGCTGACCAATTGTGACGAGTCGGTGACGGTGGGGGAGAGCGTGACCATCTTCAGGGGGAGTTTGCCATCGCGCAACCAACCCAATGGGTCGGAGCTGAGTAGGGTCAGCGTGCCTTCCAAGTCCATCGCACGGCCTTCACGAGCGGGGGTGGCTTTGACGACGCCATTATCGAGGGTGATGCCCGCATTTTGTGCCGGGGTCGAAACATCATCCACAAATTCGGATAACCCGATGCGGGCGGCGTCCCCGTCGAAAATTCCAGCGGGTTTGATATCTGCGCTCATTAATCCAGCGAAAAAGCGCCCATCCTCACGCCCGACGCGATAGGCTTGTGCCGCCGAGGTCGCTGCGTCAATGTTCAACCCTAGCGCGGTGGTCGGGATTTGCCATGACGTGCCGCTACTGCTATCGGTGAGCCGCAGCATCGTCCAATGGCTGGTCAAGACGCGGGCGGCCTCATCTTGGGTCAGGCCACCGACGCGGACGCCTGACACGCTGACTCCGGGGAGGATGTGATCGCTGCCGAGTGCGGCCATGCCCAATAGGAGGAATAGCCCCAATGTAAGCATGATGACGCCCAGTAGTGCTGAGAGGCTGGCCGCCCAGATGGGGATACGCACGCTCCCCATCCCAATAGTCCGCCGCCATAATGGAATCTGTGGCGGACGTTTGGGGCGGCTGCTTGGCGAGGCGCTGCGCTGCACGGGCGGCGGTGGTTGAAGCGGTCTTTGCGGTACGTTACCCTGTGGCTGATGGTTCACAGGGGCGGATGGAGCCGGTCTGATAGGCGGTGTTGGGCGCGTGTGTTGCGCCGCGTCCCGCCGCGTCGAGACCGGTACAGTAGGCTGTGAATTCTGAGGCTGTTTTGGATTTTGATTGTTGTTCATGTGTATAAAGACGTTCATGATAAATGTTTTGTTCCTCTTTATTATGGGGCAGTTTTGCCCAGCGTAGCGTGAACGTCAGCTATGAGTGGAGCAGGCGATGGGAAATCTCCAAAACAGGGTGAGACACTACCCTTGACCGTCGCGCACGGGAGGCGTATAATTCGCCCCGTTACACCGCCTCCCTAGCTCAATGGCAGAGCAGTTGACTCTTAATCAATTGGTTGTAGGTTCGAATCCCACGGGGGGC
>DAOTTP010000089.1:0-19085 GCA_034437835.1 Anaerolineae bacterium
CTTCGCCAAAACGGACACGTCAGTGCCGTGTCCCTACGAAAACAGGGTATTCGTAGGGACAATGCCCGCGTTGTCCGCCCTGATAGATGGGTAATGGTCAAAATTGGCGAAGGTATTGAATGGAAATACGATTATTTGTCCTCGTCTTGGCGGCGCTTAATTTCGGTATTACCCATGATGTCGCTGATTCTGCCGGTTTGCGCGTCGAGGTCAACGGCGGCGGCGCGATTGGTCAGGATTTCTAGGATTTCGGTGCGGTCAGGCGTGACCGTCATCATATTCTCATCGAGGTGGCCGCCCTCCAGTAGTTCTGTCCGCGCCCTGTCCACCGCGTCCATCAGGGTCACGTTGTCCGGCATATAGGCGGGCGGGCGGTTGAGGAATTCAGTATTCATGGTCGGCAAGGCAATCGCCCGCGCTTTTTGGCGCGAGACGAGGAACGCCTTAAGTTCCGAGGCAATCGATTGGGCGTGGCAGCCGATGGCGAGGATTAGGGTGAATATTGGGAATAAGGTGAAAAACTCGCTACTTTTATAGATCTGTTCGAGATTGGGAAAGCTGGGGAACATCAATGAGTCCACCGGCGCGTTTGGATCGCTGAACGTCGGAAACGGGCCATTGGTCATGAAGCTGCCATTAATCGGGGCGATAATCGCGACAAAAACCACAATCGACGTTATCGCAAAGATGACCCGCCCCCATCCCCGTAGAAAATAAGTCGCCAGCGCGCCAACCCCTAACCCGTAGAGGACAAAACCACTCACGCCCAACCAATCCAATCGTCCTGTAGTCAAGCCGAGGCTATAGAGGGGCGGAACGGACATCGCCCAAATCGCACCTATTACGCCACCGGCCACGCCCCAAGCCCAAGCCGGAATCTTGAGGCGCGAAAACGGTTCAATTTGGTCAGCTTGGGCGCGTAGCACAAACCCGAAGATGATCCCAAATATCAACCCAACCCCCGCAACTGGGCCGATTGAGAAGTTTGGGATTTCCTCACAGTACGACCGATAGACCACACAATAGTTATCGTATGCGGCATACAAGACGAGATAAGTGGTCATAGCCGTCATCAACACCGCTATCCACGCCCGTAAGCGCAGGACGCCACTCATCATCAACCCCAGCGACAAGCCCAAGCCGCCAAACACCATGAGCGCCCAGTCGATATCCACGCTACGACGCAATAAAATATAGTGTTCCTGTCCCCATGTTAAAGTTCCCCATCCCCAACCGAGGATGGAGCTAACGGCGACCCTTAGCGGCCACCCCCAAAAACCACGCATTCGCAGCGGTAACTCGCCGGACAACAGAACCAACACCCCGACCATGACACCGAACAACAACCCGATACCAAGCGTATTTCCAATTTTGTCGGACTCGAACATTCCGTATGAAAGCGGATAAGTCGTCCACAAGATAAAGCCACGCGCAATCCACGCCCCAACCAGCGCAAACAGGAAACGCCATGTCATGTGTAGTGGCTCAGAACGTAGCCGGATAGCGGTATTCGCCACCCATGCGTAGAAATGCCCTTGCCAATTGACGCTGTTGGGCAAGCTACCGGCCTCGTCACGCACAATCGCCAGCGCCCGCAATGCGCCCTCCCGCCCCTTGTGCTGTTGTTCGGTCAGATATTTCACCGCCGCTTCGGAACGGATGTCGCCCACCGCCCGCGCCGCCGCCTCCGCGATGGTCGGTTGGACGTTATCCAGCGATAACTCTGCGATGAGCAAGTCGATTTCCGGGCCATAGACCGTCGCCGCCCATTCCTGTTGTTCGCGGGTTTTCAACTCGACATGCGCCAGCGTATTCAGCATCCGCCCGACGTATTCGGTCTTGAGTTCCAGCACCTCTGTCCCTTTGCGGATGGCCGCCCGTGTGCTGAGGACGCGCAGGGCGGTCAATTTGGCCGTGGTGTCGGTTTCGGTCTGGAGGGCTTGTGCCACGGTGCGCGGGATGCGCGGCGGGTCTTCATCTGGCACGGTTTCGATATAGTGCAAAGCACGAACGCGGGCGGGGGCGCTTGGGCTGCGGATGGTATGCAGACAGACCCATCGGCGATTATCGTCTTCCAATTGACTCCACCAATAGTCGAGGTTGATTCCGTATTCCAATGCGCCGCGCAAAATCATCTGGCGTCCCGCTTGGTCAAGCTCTAGGCCGTGGCGTTCTGCATTGGTGTAGGTGGACTCCATCACCATGAAATGGGTGACGCCCAACAGGAAGCGCCCGTTGCCCATATCCCACGCGGTCCGCGCCCGTCCGTATAGCGTGACCGCCTCAATCAAATCGGCTGGTATGCCCTCTAAGGCCGCGTCGGCCTCCTCTGCTCTGGCCGCCACGCCCACTTTCGCTAAGGCCGCGCCGATTTCATCAATCAGGGCGCGGGTGGTGGGGTGACGGTCATCTGGGTTCATGCTGACGCTACGGCGTAGCGCCAGTGTCACCCCCTCTGGCATGGATTGGATGGCCGGCAGTTCGGTCTGGAATTGAAGTTGCTTCATCACCAGCGGCGATGCGCCGTCAAACGGCAGCCGCCCATTCAGCATGTGGTAAATCATGACCGCGAAGCTGTAGATGTCGGCGCGTTTATCCAACATATCGCTGGTCAGTTGTTCGGGAGCCATATACATCAGCGTGCCGCTGCCGGGGTTGATGGCGCGGCCTGCCGGGTCGAGGACGGCTGCCAGCCCAAAGTCGGCCAGATACGGCGATTTATGCCCATCCAAGAGGATATTTTGTGGCTTGAGGTCAAGGTGAACCACGTTGCGCGAGTGGGCATAATCCAGCGCGTCGGCCATCGCGCTACACACCCGCAAGACTTCTTCTACCGTCAGGCCGCGCTCCATCCAACCGGACAGCGACCCGCCTGAGACGTAGCGCATCACGATATACAAGCTGCCGTGATGCTCACCGAAGTCATAAATCGGTAGGATATGGGGATGTTCTAAGTTAGCGATGGTCTTGGCTTCACGCTTGAACATGCCCACCGGGTCGGAGTCGGACGACAACCCGTGGGCGATGGTCTTGACGGCCACCATACGGCTGAGTTTGCCATCCCGCGCTGACCACACATCGGCCATGCCGCCGCGCCCAATATGCTCAATGACTTGATAGTCCCTGATGACATCACCAACATCAACCATTAAAACCCCCTTAGCCTTATCTTTCAGATTATAGACCGGGTTTTGATTGTTTGCCGTGCTTCCGCGATTAGCCGTATAATCTAAGCGTAGAATGTCATGCAAAAAGTGTGGAGTCTGCCCCAATGGATGATTTGCTGAAAAAACTAAACACCCTCGTCAGCGCACAGGTGAATGACTTGGCCTCTAAGCTGCCGGGATTAGACCGCAAGCCCGATGTCAGCCGTCAGGTGGCCGACCTGCGCCAGCGCGTTGATGCGGCGATGGCGCACGAAGATCAACTCCGTACCACCGTCCTCACCCTGCGCGATGAAATCACCAATCTGGACGGGCAAGTCAACCTTGCGCTGCAAAACGGGCAAGAACCTATCGCCCGTAGCCTGTTAGACCAGATGCAACGGCTCGAAAAACGCCTCGCGTTCGCAGAGGCCGACTTGCGCCAGCATCAGACCGCCGCCGCAGATTTGATTGGCCGCGTCAGCGCGTTGGAGGCCGCCGTTCAAAATGCGTCGGGGAAGGTTGCGCCGGTACAGCCCAAGACGTCTTCCGCACCTCCTATTCAACGCACCGCGACAGGTGCGCCCAGCGGGGCGGGGTCGATTGGTGCGATGATGGATGCCGCGCTCAACAATGACGCGCAAACGCCGCCAAAGGCCGCCCCAGCAGACGCGCCCAAGTCCAACGAAAAACCGCTAGAGACGCCCGCCGCGCCGAAAAAACAAGTCGGTCAGGCGCAGGATTCTAAGCCCGCAGAAACGCCGTCTGAGGGGGCAATCCCCAAGCCGTGGGTCGCCGTCCCCGCCACGGCGGAATCGGGCGGGACGCCCACGCCATCTCAAGCTCCCCAGCAGCAGAAGCCGACCCAGACGGAATCGGTTGCCGCTGACGAGGCCGAAAAACCCTATACCGCCAAAGACAAAGCCCGTGATGCGCGGGCGGGCGCAGAGAAACAACTCGAACGCACTAATGAAGGATTCGAGAGCGTTGGCGGCTTGTTACGCGACATCCAATCCCGCACCAAGTCGCGCATGGAGAGCCTCGATAAGATGTTACGCGAGGGCGGATTGTTGGACGCGGATGATGTCACCCCGGCCAAACCCAGTAGCGGCACGCCAGCGGATAAACCCGGCAAGGGTAGCGACCTCGAAGACCGGCTCAAGCGTCTGAGCAAACCGGACTAAGGTCGTGGTCTAAGGAAAACCGGATAGGCTGCAAGATACTCTGAAACATTCTCAATATATTCATTGGTTCGCATACGAAAGTATGGGGTATAATGAGGGCGGGTGCGAACGTTTTAGCCATAATGCTACTACGTCGCACTCGTTTTGATTTATCCCGTCCGTATGAGTGGACAGGAGACTGAATTATGTTCACGTCCCTTATCAAAGCCCGCCAATTTCGGCGGCGCGAAAATCGTGAGCGCGGTCAAGGTCTGATTGAATATGCGTTGATCTTGATTTTGGTCGCAATCGCTGTGGTCGTTATCGTTGGCTCGCTCGGTCAAACCGTCAATGATAAACTGTACAATGACATAGCCTGTAACATGGCTACCGCAACGGGTGACACTTCATTGTCATGTTAGCTGTACACCCTTACTAAGCATAAACGCCCCGCCCTCAAAGTGGGGCGTTTGTGTTTCTAGCGGATACATCGCCCCTATCGGATAAACCGGTTAAGGGCGTAAAATCTACATAAATCTAAAGGTTAGCCTAGACATGACCGAACAACCCGCTCCTCAACCCTCCGATGGGATGCCGCCCCTCGTCGCGGAACGCACTGGGATTTCGCCGCTGCTCATCATGTTGCTGGTTATCCCCCTGTTGGGGATTGCAGCCGCCATCGGCCTATTAATCGCTGACCAGTCGGCTGCGACCACTCAAACCGATACAAGCCGCCCGCGTAACGCTGTCGCCGTGCTGGATAAATCGTTGGAAGATTTCACGCTGACGACGCTGGACGGGGAAACCGTGCAGATGTCGCAGTATGCCGGACGCCCTATCTTCATCAACTTCTGGGCGACGTGGTGTCCGCCGTGTGTTGACGAACTGCCGGTTTTGGAGGCGTTCGCCAAAGCACAGTCCGATTTGCCAAACGGGGCAGTGGTGATTTCCTCCAACAATACTGAGACGCCAGAGCAAATCCGCGCCTATTTTGCAGAGAATGAGCTGAGTGTCCCGCATATCCTGTTCGTACAAGACACCGACAGCCTGCTCTATCGCTGGTTTGGGGTATTCCAGATGCCTACGACCTATGTGGCCGGTGCAGACCAACGCATCCGACTGGTGAAATATGGCGAATTTGATGCGCAGGGCATTCAAGACTACCTGAACGAACTTTCCGGCTTGGAATAACTGCCTACTGCAAACTAACCCATCCGGTGGCATAATCACCCGCATTGTGACGAATTTTTTCACGGTTAATTGAGATGGTTATCACCAAAATGGGGGCGGGCGTGGACGCAGCACTGACCGAGCGTAAATCATTGAATATCGTTGTGACCGGCGCAAGCGTCGGGGCTGGGGCGTCTGTCGTCAGCCGACTGGTGAAGGCTGGTCATCGCGTGGGCGGCATCGTCGTGACCACCACAGACGGCCACCTGATGCGGAGTCTTGGGGCGTTGCCGGTCTACGCTCATGAGGCGCGTTCCAGCGAAGTCGCCTCATTGGTGCGGATGATGAAGGCCGATGTACTGGTCGATTTGGGCAATAGCGAGGCCAACCAGACTCTGGTCAATCAGGACTGGAAGGTCGATGAACTGGTCGCTCGCGCCAAATCACTGGCGGAAGCGGCCAAAGACGGCGGCGCGAAATTGCTGGTTCAGATCAGCCACGCTTTTGTGTATGGCAATCACGGCGGCCACGATGACCACGGCCACGCTCACGATTTGATTGATGAGACGAGCAAGCCCGAAACCGGCGGCCACCCCTTGCTCAAGGCGATTGTGAAGGCCGAAAAAGCCGCCCTCAACAGCGGGATTGGCGCAGTCGTGTTGCGTGCCGGATATGGGTACGGCGCACATTACAGCGCCCTCAAGCACGCTACCGCCGCCCTCAAGCGCGGGACGATGCTGCCGTCCGGCGATGGGGTCGTCAATTACCTGTATGCTGAGGACTTGGCGGAAGCCATTCGCCTCGCTGTTGAAGCCCAGCCGGTGGGCGAAATCTTCAACGTTAGCAATGGGTCGCCCATCACCAGCTTGAAGTTCTTGGTCGGTTTAGCTACGGAACTCGGCATCGTCGCGCCGGGGAAAATGCCGGGATTCGTCAACGCCATGACCGCTGGAAAGCCGCTGGGGGACTTGCTCGGATTGTCCGCCCCGGTCAGCATCGCTAAGATTAAGACGGCGCTGGGATTCTCCCCAGTCTATACGCTGGCGGCAGGTTTTGGTGACACCCTCCTGACTTGGCGTGCTGCCGAAGCCCTTTCAAAGTAGGATAGAGGAACCCCCGCCATGCCTGTTCGCGCCATCCTGTTCGACCTTGACGATACCCTCATAGATTGGTCGGGCTTCACCGGCAACTGGTATGAGATTGAGCCGCGTCACCTTAATTACGTCTATGACTACCTGACCGCTACCGTTGGCGAGTTGCGCGTCAACTCAGACGGGTTTATCGACGAATTTGGCCGCCGTGCGCGGGAGGGCTGGCGCAACGCCCGCGATACGATGGTTTCGCCGCATATCGGCAATTTGTTGGTCGATACGGCGGCATGGTTGGGGGCGCCGCGTGAGCGACTCGACCTCGGCGCGGTGATGGACGCCTACCGCTGGCAAGTCGTGCCGGGGACATCCCCCTTCCCAGAAGTCCGCACGGTCTTGAACCAACTGCGTACTGACGGGATGATGCTCGGCCTCATCACCAACTCGTACCTGCCGATGCGGATGCGCGACGCCGAATTACTGGGGCATGACCTGTTGGAATTTTTTGGCGAGTGCCGCTATAGTGCGGCGGACGCGGGCTATCTCAAGCCGCACGCCAACGTGTTTATGACCGCCCTCAATTCGATTAACGTCCTCCCATCAGAAGCGATTTTCGTCGGCGACAGCCTGACCGCTGATGTCATGGGCGCGAAAGGCGTGGGGATGCGGGCTGTCTGGCGGATGCACGACGGTAGCGCGACTCAGCCGGATATATACTCGCAACCGGACTATATCATCCGGTCACTGGATGAACTCCCGGCGCTGTTGACGCAATGGTCTAGCTGAACGGCGAACGATGTTCAACGCAATAGCGCTTACAGACCGTAACCTCATCCTGACCGGTTATACCGGCTCGAATCAGCCGCGTACCGGCCAACTCATCGCAGAACGTCTGGGGATGCCGTTCGTCAACCTTGATGTGTTCATCAGTGAGCGAATCGGCCTATCTGGGAGCGATGTGCGCGAGACATTCGGGGAGCGCCGACTCAAAACCGTCGAGGCCGACATCATCGAGGAGACGTGCCTGCGCCGCCAGAGCGTCATCCGCGTCAGCGCACGGGCGCTGCAACACAGTGACAACCTCACCCGCCTCGCGCAGACTGGCCTAGTCTTTTGCTTGATGACCAGCCTCGACGCCGTGCTGCGCCGTCTGCACATCAGCATGGGCGGGCGCTATGCTGACCCCAACGAACGCGCCCGCGAATTAGGCGAATTGCGCCAAGAGTGGGGAATCCGCAATAAGCCGGGGATTATCGAGGTTGATACCACCGCGCTGACCGTCGACCAAATCATGCAAACCGTGGTCGCGCTCTATCGTGAGCGTGCCATCTCAAGGGATTAAGCCGCCGTGACCCAACCTAGTTATGATTTCAAAGGACGCATCGCGCTCATCACCGGCGGCGGGGCGGGCATCGGCCTCGCCACCGCAGAGGCTTTCGGGCGGGCGGGCGCGTCGGTTTGTATTATGGATGTCAACCCTGACCGAGGCGAACAAGCCGCCCAAGCGGTCATCGCGGCGGGCGGGCAGGCCATCAGTTTTGATGGGGATGTCGCTAACCGTTTCCAATCATCCGCCGCGATTGAGGCGACTCGCGCCAAATTCGGCGAAATCGACTACCTCATCAATGCCGCTGGGGTATTCAAAAACGGTGAGGCGCTACTCCAAGATGAATGGGATTGGCGGCGGGTGATAGATGTCAACCTGACCGGCGCATTTTTTATGAGCCAACTGTTGGGGCGGGTGATGGCCGATAATGGCGGCGGGGTCATCATCAATTTCGGCGCGGCGGGCGCACGCCCACAAGGCGTCTCGTATGTCGCTAGTAAGGCCGGCGTGATTGGCCTGACTCAACAAATGGCGCGTGAGCTTCACCCATACCGTGTGCGGGTCAACGCGATTCTGCCCGGTTCATTGGGCGAAGAAGATATGCCGACCTCCTCCATCACTGGCACGCCGGATGCAGCCGCGCAAGCCGTCCTATTCTTGTGCAGCGACGCCGCCCGTTTCATCACCGGCCAAACCTTGACCGTCGATGGCGGCGCAAGCCTCGGATTGGTGTGAGCGATTCGATTTTGGCACATGTTCAAATTGCGTGAGTGTGATCTCACCCGCCATACCCCGCGACATCAAGCAATGTCGGATTGTCGATGGTGTTCACGACATCGCAGCCGTCGGCGTCCATGCAGGTGTCCATGAACCAGATATCATGTAGCCGCGCACCCATCTCAATCACCTGACGCCCCATCGCACGACTCAACACTTGGGCACGTCCGTCAGGGTCTTCGCCCTCGATATACGCAAATTCGATGTCGGCGTCCAAAAATGGACTGCTGACCGTCATCAACGCCCCGCGAGTCCGCCAGCGACCATCTACGCCCGTGATGAGGACAAAAACCGGCGCGTCGCCCGTCCGACGTGCCGCGATTCCGCCATAAATTTCTGCCGTCACGCGATTGAATCCCCTCAGCGCCGAGATTCGCGGCACGCTGTATTGGGTGTAGCTGTAAACGCACGCGATGAGCAGCGCCCCATACGCCAGCGAACGCCCGATTTCGCCGCGCTTGGCGAGCACCGCCAATGGTAAGGACGCAAGTATCGCCGCCACGCCCACCGCCTCGAAATAATAGCGCGTGCTATAACGTTGTGAGCCAATCCAATAGGCCATGTGTGCCGCGACGATGCTGAACAACACGCCGAACAATAGCCATGTCCAGACCGCACGTTCCTCGTTTTGCCACGCCACTACCGCCAAACCGACCAGCGCCCATATCACGCCAAAGGCCGCCCATGCCTCTGCATAGGCATAATTGGCATTGGCCGCGTTCAGAATCCACGCCACGCCGACCAATCCCCAGACGTATCCCCACACGCGACGCAGGCCAATCACAACCCCCAAGGGCAGAATCAATAAACTCAAACCGACCACCGGCCAATACGAATCCGCGACCATGCCCTCCGGCGCAATCCCCACCGCCCAGCGCGTCAGCATCGGCGACCAGCGCCCCGCCTGCCAGCCGAACAAATCGACGGCGGTCACGCTCAGGTCATAACGGGCGAACTGTAACCCCTTCATCAGCGAATGACCATGCCGTCCGATGTCCGCGCCAAACCCAACTTTGTCGTACTCCCAGCCGGGGACGAGCGTATACAGATTGGTGAAGGGGTCGCCGGCTGCCGCCCAACTAAACCACGGGATGGCGGCGGCGATGAGCAGCGCACAGGCCGAGAGCATGAGCAACGGCGGGAGGGTGGCGCGTAGCGATTCGCCGTGGCGATTGAACAGCGCCTTAACCAC
This sequence comes from Anaerolineae bacterium, assembly GCA_034437835.1. Lineage (GTDB taxonomy): Bacteria > Chloroflexota > Anaerolineae > Aggregatilineales > Phototrophicaceae > Flexicrinis. Next base: position 9,861 of record DAOTTP010000089.1, read on the forward strand.
GCGCACGCCACTCCACAAGATGAATGGCGCAGCGATGGCGATAGCGCTCAGGGGTCGATTGGCGGCCATCGCGCCCAACGCAAGCCCAGCCAGTGCGCCCCACCTCACCCCTTGCCCCTCGCCCCTTGTGAGTTGTGCTATTTCCCCCTCGCCCCTTGTGGGAGAGGGGGCAGGGGGTGAGGGGATTACTGCCCGGCTCATCCGCAGATACGCCCACATGAACAGCAGCGCGAACGTCAGCGCCGATGTATGCGACATGAAGGTCGCGTTGAGCAGTAGCGCCATCGGGCTGAACGTCATCAGCGCCGCAGCAATCAGGCCAGAATCGCGGCCATACAAATCCGCCCCCAGCCGATAGACCAAGACCACCGTCAAGGAGGACATGGCCGCGTTAATCCACCAACCCGCGCCCATCGTCAAACCCACCGCCAACAGACTCGGCCAGCCGGGGGGGTATTTTCCGAATTTTGCGCCGTCGCGCTCAATCACAAACGGCTGCCAATAGGCTTTGTTCGGTTCAAATTGCGGCGCGACGACCTCTCCATGCGCGAAAACTTTGGCTTGGAACAGGTAAGCCACTTCATCTTCGAGATGCGGGAGGCGTTCAAACACGACTCGGCTGACCAATGCCGTGAGCGTGAAGGCGATCAGCGCTAGTGCTAGGACGATAAGGGCGTGGGGGGAGGGGCGTGTGTGTGTGTTCATAGCGGCGATTATAGCAAAAGAACCCGAATTGGATGGTCGATTTCATGGTCTTTGATTGATTGTTGCAGGGTCAGGTAGAGTCTCGCTATACTCCCGTTTGAAATTTTTCAAAAAGGATGCTTACCATGAATCCGCTTGATTTGTCCGCCGCTGCGCCGTGGCGCACCCGTTTTAATGTGTCTGTGGTCGCTTTTACACAGGTCGCCACGCTGAATCATCGGCGCGGCCTCGCCATCACCAACCGCACCGGGGTCTATCAACTGCACCGCTGGGATACCGCTACTGGCGAATTGACCCCGCTGACCAACGCCCCGGCAGGCGTGGTTTTCGGCGGATTATCACCAGATGGTGAGTGGGTTTACTATCACAAAGACCAACAAGGCAACGAAATCGGCCATTTCGTCCGCATCCCGTGGACATCTTCCGCTGAGGATGCCCAGCCGCAGGACATCACGCCGGAATTACCGCCGTATGCCTCGTATTCTGTCAGCCAGAGCTTAAACGGCAATGTTCTGGGATTCAGCACCGCCGACGCCGAGGGCTTCCAGATGTTTACCATGCCGGTGGCCGCGGATGGGGCGCTGGGGAAGGAAACGTTGTTGTATAAGAGCGCCCGCTATACCGCTGGGCCATTGTTGAGTTATGACGGCGATTTGGCCGTGATTGCCACCACCGAGCGCAGTAGCGGCTTCAACTTCGCGCTGTACGCCTTTGACCTAAAGCAACCAAGCGAGATTTTACACGTTTTCCAAGATACCGAGGCCACAGTTCAGCCAGAGGCGTTCGCGCCCATCAGCGGCGATTCGCGCCTGTTGGCGACGACCAACGACAGCGGTTTCACCCGTCCGGTGATTTGGGATACGCGCAGTGGTCAACGCACCGACATCCCATTGGCCGACATTGAGGGCGATATTTTCACTTGGGGCTGGTCGCCGGACGCGACCAAAATCTTGCTGTGCAATCTCTCTAACGCACAATATCAACTGTATGTATTTGACCTCGAACGCTCGACGCTGACCAAGCTGCATCATCCCAGCGGCACGTTCAATAGCGGCTATTATTTTGACGCCGACACCATCTATGTGAATATGCAGGATTCGCTCAACCCGACTCAGTTGGTCGCGTTGGATGCCACTACCGGCGCTCAGAAGGCCGTGGTGTTGGCGTCAGGCGGGCAGATTCCCGATGGGCGTAAGTCGCGCTCGGTCACATTTTTGTCTACCGGCAACACGCAGATTCAGGCATGGGTAGCGACTCCGGCAGGCGAGGGGTCGTGGCCGATGATTCTGAATACGCACGGCGGCCCGACGGCGGTTGAAACCGAGGCGTTTAGCGCGTTCGCCCAAGCGTGGCTTGACCATGGTTTCGCCTATATGAGCGTGAATTATCGCGGCAGTGTGACGTTTGGGCGCGAGTTTGAGCAGGCGATTTGGGGCAATCTGGGCGATGCCGAGGTCGATGATATGGCGGCGGCTTATCATTGGGCGGTGCAGAATAAAATCGCGCAGCCGGACTCGGTGTTGTTGACCGGCGGGAGCTATGGCGGCTATCTGACCTTGCAGGCGATTGGGCGCAAGCCAGAATTGTGGGCGGGCGGGATGGCGCAAGTGGCGATTGCCGATTGGGTGTTGATGTATGAAGACCAAGCCGAGACGCTGCGCGGCTATCAGCGCTCATTGTTCGGCGGCACACCAGAAGAAAAACCAGAGGCGCACCGCAAATCATCGCCCATCACCTATGTTGACCAAATCAGAGCGCCGATTTTGGTGATTCAAGGGGCGAATGATACGCGCTGCCCGGCCCGCCAGATGCACGCCTATGAGGATAAGCTCAAGGAATTGGGTAAAGAGATTCAAGTGCATTGGTTTGACGCCGGTCACGGTTCACGCGCCAAAGACCAACAGATTCTACACATGGAATTGATGTTGAATTGGGCGTATCGGACATTGGGCTGATGCGCGTCGTCGGTGTTGATGGTTGTCCATCTGGTTGGGTGGCTGTGACACTAGACGAATCGGGGTGGACGTGTGAGGTTCACCCCTCTATTGAGGCATTATGGGCGGCGTCATCTGATGCTGCCCGTATTTGGGTCGATATGCCCATTGGATTGCTGGATACCAAAGTACGCGATACAGAAGCCGCATGTCGGGCGGTTTTAGGCGCACGCCGCAGCAGCGTATTTTCGACATCGCCGCGCCCCGTGATTTATGCCTATGATTATCCCGCTGCTAAAGCACTATCACGCCAATTGACTGAAAAAGGGATGAGCATACAATCATGGTGCATCACCCCCAAGATTCGAGCAGTCGATAGCTTTCTACGCCAAAACCCCGCCGCCAATGCAGTGATCGTCGAATCGCACCCTGAAGTCGTGTTTTGGGCGCTCAATGGCCGTCAGGCCATGACTCACGGGAAGAAGGTGAAGGATTTAGGACAATCTGAGCGTATGACCGTTTTGAGTCGTTGGTTGCCAGAATCAGAGGCGATCTTGGCGTATGGTAAATCGCGCTTCTTGCGAAAACACGTTGGGCTAGACGATATTGTCGACGCGCTTTGTCTGGCAATTGGGGCGCGATTCGAGAAATTTGCGTCGTTACCAGCGTCACCCAGTCACGATTCACATGGTCTGCCGATGCAAGTTGTTTACCCCATCGTCTAAACGGAGTTCCCATGACCGAAGCCAAAATCACCAGAATCCACCACGTACAAATCACCGTGCCATCGGAGCGAATTGACGAGGCGCGGGCGTTTTATCTCGACCTGTTGGGGTTGCAAGAAATCCCAAAGCCGGAGGCGTTGAAAAAACGGGGCGGATTCTGGACGGCGTTGGCGGGGCAGGAAATTCACATCAGCATTGAGGATGGGCTAGACCGTACCCTGACCAAAGCCCATATCGCCTATCAAGTCGAAAATCTGGCCGCGTGGCGCGAAGAATTCGAGTCACGCGGCATTCAGACCGCTGGGAATGAGCCGATTCAGGGCTATGACCGTTTCGAGTTCCGCGACCCATTCGGCAACCGAGCAAGCCAGTACAGTCGATGACGCGATTTTGAACGCATATCACGAGAAATTTTGTAGGGGCGACGCTTGCGCGTGCGCCCATGAATACCCCAAGCGACTGTACTCCGCTACCTCGCGATTCTGTCCGTCATACAACCAGCGCCCCAGATGGGGTAAAATATCCCTAAATATCCCACACAAAGAGGATTTCTTAGATGATGGACGGACGCGCTATCCGCATTTTGATTGCAAAACCGGGTTTAGATGGTCATGACCGTGGTGCGAAGGTGATTGCGCGGGCGTTGCGTGATGCTGGGTTTGAGGTGATTTATACCGGCTTGCGCCAAACCCCCGATATGATTGCCGAAGCCGCGCTTCAGGAAGATGTCGATGTGGTCGGCCTGAGCATCCTCAGCGGCGCACATCAAACGCTTGTGCCGGTCATCCGTCAGGCGATGGACGCGCACGAATTGGGCGATGTGCCGATGATTCTGGGCGGCATCATCCCCGAACAAGATTTCGAGGCGATGAAAGTGGTGGGCGTGAAGGCGATTTTTGGCCCCGGCTCATCGACCACCGACATCGTGACGACCATCCGCCGCATTGTCGCGGAGCGCGGGGAGCCAACCGCCTGATGGCCGACCTCGCAACAGACCTCCTCAACGGCAGTCGTCGTGCCTTAGCGCGGGCGCTGACCCTCATTGAAAATGAGCGAGACGGCGCGGCAGACCTGTTATCCGCGCTCTACCCGCATACCGGGCGGGCGTGGGTCATCGGCGTGACCGGCGCACCGGGGACGGGTAAATCGTCGCTGGTCAGCGCGATGGCGTCCGCCTACCGCAAAGCGGGTAAAACCGTGGCGATTATCGCGGTAGACCCAACCAGCCCCTTCACCGGCGGCGCGATTCTGGGAGACCGCATCCGAATGCGCGACCTCAGCGGCGACGCGGGCGTGTTCATCCGCAGCATGGCGACTCGTGGCAGCCTCGGCGGGTTGGCGCGTACCACCCGCGACGCGGTACGGGCGCTGGACGCCGCCGGATTCGACATCGTGTTAATCGAGACCGTCGGCGCAGGCCAGAGCGAGGTAGACATCGCCCGCGCCGCGCAAACGACTCTGGTGGTCGAAGCGCCGGGGTTGGGTGACGATGTGCAGGCGATTAAGGCCGGAATCCTCGAAATCGCCGATGTGCTGGTCGTCAACAAGTCAGACCGCCCCGGCGCGGACAATACCGTGCGGGCATTGCGGGCGATGTTGGAACTCGGCCACCCGACCAACCACGGGCGGATGGTCAACCATCACGGGCAAATGATGGGGGGTAAAGCCCTCACCCCCAACCCCTCTCCCTCAGGGCGAGGGGAGTTGAACACGTCTCAAACGGGGGGGCATCCTCAAACAGCACAAGAAGATAATTTGCAGATAGAAAATCCCCCTCGCCCCTCTATGGGAGAGGGGGATTTAGGGAGTGAGGGGGCAGGGGGTGAGGTTTGGCTGCCCCCCGTCATCCGCACCGTTGCAACCCGTGACGCCAAGACCGAAAACGACGGAATCGCCGAGTTATTGGCGCAAATCGACGCCCACCGGACATACCTCTCAGACGGAGAACGGATGCGTCAGCGCGAACACGAACGCATCGATATTGAACTGCGTGACCGATTGGCGCACGAATTGATGAAAAAATTGTTAAATGAGGTATCATCCGTGTATTACGAGTCTGTGATATCACAGGTGCAGGCGCGCACACTTGACCCTCATAGCGCCGTTCATGCAATTTTATCCGCCCGTTGAGTATTTATAGGGAAGCGCTGGCTCATCATGTCTGAAAACCCCCACCCCCTCTCATACCTCCCATTGGTCGCCTTATGGATTTTTTCATCTGACCGTTATAAACAGTTGGAAAGTGGTGGGGAGGTGATTGAGGGCGATGATGCCATTGCGCCGATTTGGGTGCAGGAATTTGATTCCTTGAGCTACGATTTTTTTGGGCGCGGATATGAGGGCTTGCTCTCGCACTGCGGCTCGGATTCCGATGCAGAGGCAGTCATCATTGAAATGGACGGCATCGTCATCGGCCTTGCCCTCAGCGCCCTTGACCGGATGTCGCCTCGCCCGCCGTTTTATTTGTTGTTCGCGCATGTCATCCGCCACCTCATCCTCCAGAAATTGCCGGGCTGGTGGGGCGTCAACCCGACCCTACACGGCGCACGCGGGCGGCTTTTGGCATTGGGGCAACGGATTGGCGAATCGCTGTATACCATCCGTGTTGATAGCCAGTTGCGTTGGACGATTGAAGATGCTGCCGTCCAAATTGGCGAGGCGTGGGTCAAGGCCATCCAGCAAGTATCAGACCGATTCACCGGCTCGTTGTTTGACCTGACCCCGCTTTTGCTCGAAGCCGCGCAGAAGGTCATCACGATTGACGAAGTGGCGAGTTTCGCCGCGCATCTGGCCGGTATCATCGGCGGGCGTCTCAATTGGGATCGCGGCGCGGGTGAGGAGTGGATCGACATTCATGCCGATCAGGTCTTTTGCCGCCTGCGGGTCGGTTTTCGGTTCATGTTCACAACACCGTCCATCCCACAACAAGCGGTGGATTTTGCTGAGACACACGGATTCGTGGTGCTGACCGTGCAAGACTTCGACGCGCCGGTCTTTACGTTGTCCCCAGACCACAACCAGAATCTATTCGGCATGGGACACCTCCACCTGTTGTTGGATACGCGGGCGTTCTCGCTCTCCGACCTGTGGTTTGCGACGGCTTAACCAAGTCTATGCACAATATTGACGATGAACTTCCGCAGTATGAGCGCCTTCTTGCCCTGCTCGATTCTTGGCAAGCGGAACCAGATGATAAATCTTCGGAATGGTGGGATGAGTTCGACGCCTTCATACAAGATAATCGCCCGACTTTCCCGATTCATCCGTTTTCAGATGATGAAGCGGGAAATTTGACACAAATTTAACCCTCATTTGTGCGATTGTGACGATGACTCTTAGGGATTACCCGCCCTCGCGCCTGTCATACCATCCGCTATAATTCCCGATTGTTCTGCACATCACAAACCAAACTAGCATGGGAGGCACGCCGATGAGCAATGCCAATCACAAGCGTCTGGTCATTCCGGGGCCAGTGGAAGTCCGCGAGGAAATTCTGCAAGCGCAAACCCAATGGATGATCGGACATCGCTCCACCGCCTTCGCAGACCTATATGGTCGCATCCACACCAAGATGCAGTCCGCTTTCCAGACCCAAAACCGCGTCGTCCTGTTGGGCGCATCCGGCACGGGCATGTGGGAAGGCGCATCGCGTAACTGTATCCGCGATGACAAAAAGGCGCTGCACCTCGTCGGCGGCGCATTCAGCGAGCGTTGGGCGGAAATCAGCAAAGCCAACGGCAAGGAAGTAGACATCATCACCGTGGAATGGGGTCAAGCCCACACGCCGGAGATGGTCGCCGACGCGCTGAAGAAAGAAACCTACGATGCGGTATGCGTTGTGCATAACGAGACCAGCACCGGCGTCACCAACCCCATCGCCGCCATCGGTGAAATCGTCAAGCAGTATGAAGATACACTGTTCTTGGTCGATACGGTCAGCGGCTTCTTGGGCGCGGAACTGCACGTAGACGCATGGGGCATCGACTTCGCCCTGACCAGCAGCCAGAAGGCCTTCGCGCTGCCCCCCGGCCTCGCCTTTGCCACCGTCAGCGAGAAAGTTTTGGCACGCGCCAAGCAAATCCCATATCGCGGCTATTATTTTGACCTAATCGAAATCACCAAAGTCGGTGACAAGAACAATACCCCGTCCACCCCGCCCATCAGCCTGATGTATGCCGCCGATAAGCAATTGGACGACATCATGACCGAGGGCTTGGAAAATCGCTGGGCGCGTCATCTCGCCTTGCGTGAGACGACCCACCAGTGGGCAGACGCACGCGGTTTCGGCGTCTACGCAGACCGTCCGTATGCCAGCCCCACCGTGACCACCATCGACAACCGCGTCAAGAATATCGACGTAGACGCGATGGCGAAGTTCATGAGCGGCAAAAACTTTAGCATGGACAAGGGTTACGGCAAAATCAAAGGTACGACCTTCCGCCTCGCGCACATGGGCGACATGCAGCCGGAAACGCTGGCCGAAGTCTTGGCTGGCCTCGACGAATTCATTGGAAGCCTTTAGTTTTGAGTCGTTGGTTGTCGATTTGAGGATGAGGCCAGATTTTTCGCCTTCATCGTACTCAACTCATCACGCATCACGCATCACGCATCACTGAGGAAAAACATGCCATTTCATGTCCTGATTTCAGACAACGTAGACAAACGCGCCGTCGCCCTGCTTCAGCAGAATCCCGACATCCGCGTGACGTTCAACGGCGATTTGCCGCGTGAGCAAGCCATCGCCGCGATTGCGGACGCCGATGCGCTGGTCATCCGTAGCGCGACCAAAGCCGACGCCGCTTTGCTCGGTTACGCCACCAAATTGAAGGCCATCGCGCGCGCTGGCGTCGGCGTCGATAACGTAGACCTCGACTTCGCCACCGATAAGGGCATCGTCGTCATGAACACGCCGGACGGCAACACCATCAGCACCGCCGAATTCACGTTCGGGCTGATGTTGTCGCTGGCACGGCACATCCCACAAGCGCACGGCAGTCTGGCGGGCGGCAAGTGGGATCGCAAGTCGTTCACCGGAGTCGAACTGCGCGGCAAGACGCTCGGTATCGTCGGATTTGGGCGCATCGGGCGTCAGGTCGCTAAGCGTGCGCTGGCCTTCGATATGAACGTCATCGCCTACGACCCGTTCGTGTTGCCCGATATGGCCGCCGACCTCGGCGTGTCGATGGTCAACCTTGATACGCTGTACGCGCAGAGTGATTTCGTCACCTTGCACACCACCGTCACCGATGAATCGCGCTACATGATTAACGCGGCCACCATCAGCAAAATGAAGAAGGGCGTCCGCATCATCAACGCCGCCCGTGGCGTGCTGATTAACGATGCCGACCTCGCCGAGGCGATTAAGTCCGGTCAGGTTGGGGGCGCGGCGCTGGACGTATTTGAGCCTGAGCCGCCGGCGGCGGATAATCCATTGATGGGGCTGGCGGGCGTGGTGCATACCCCACATCTCGCCGCCAGCACGTCTGACGCGCAGAATAATGTCGCGCTGGACGCCGCCCAGTTGATTCTGGACGCGCTGTTGCAAGGCCGCTACGCCAACGTCTGCAACCCCAAAGTGTTGCACAAATAACCCGTAGGGGCGCAGTGCGCTGCGCCCTCCTACACAAAATGAGATGAAAACGCGGTTTCCTAAATCATGGTGAGGCCGCGTTTTTTGTCGTTTAATGGGATATACAGGTGTTTTTCACACGATAAGAGATATATCGTGAGTATGGAAAGACTAAGAGGCCGTTTGAATATTCCCCTCACCCTGTTCACCTAGCGTTGAACCGTCCCTCTCCCACAAGGGGCGAGGGACAAAAACGCCGAAAAAATCCCCCTCGCCACCCTGTGGGAGAGGG
>DAOTTP010000090.1:0-1535 GCA_034437835.1 Anaerolineae bacterium
CTATCAACGTTCCGCTGGCTCGTTATGGCGGTCAGCGAGTCGTTTGAGGACGGTACAGCTTCGACCACCCTCACACTGAGGGCTGAGACAAATGCGCCCGCAAGGACGGCGGTTGATGATCCGCAGGATACAGGAACGGAAGTTCCCATCGAGCCGCCGATTGTTATTCAACCTCCTGTCACTGTTCCGCCTGTAACTCGTATTCCGGGTTGGACAGGCGAACTGCCGATCAAGATGTTCGCACTGTCTTATGCTGAGAGCAAAGCGGCTTTCGCAACCAGCTTCAACTTTACTACCGGAGTTGTCACTTGGGCTGACAGAAGCACAGGGTTAAGCGGCACAGGGGTTTGGGCGCGGTCTGATCCTTACAATTACTACAGGCGCTTCGCGCTCACAACCAACGGCTTGTACAGAAACAACGACATAACAATCAGCGGCTCATGGTCACAGGTCGCAACCAACACACAGATATTCGGCAATTCGGCACGGCGCGGCTACAAGTTGCTCATGTCCCATATGCGGCAGGGTTGGATCATGGCGCTGTCCGGCGACAGTGGCGCGGGCGTCAGCCTCGACTACGGGGCAACATGGACACAAGTCGGCATTGACGGCGGGAGTGGCTCATGGGGAACATCAGTAGGGCGCGGTGGCGACGCTGAAATCTGCGGGCATGACGCCAACCACTTGTATTCGATTGTTCAGTCGGGGTCTTACTGGTTGCACGATGTCTTTAAGAGCATAGATGGCGGGTTGACGTGGGTGGCTACAGGCGGGCAAGCGTCCAATGGTGGCGGGTTGCTCTCGGCTATGAATATGCACATCCCGTACAAAAAAGCGGGCGGCGCGGCGAATCTGGACAATGGCAATCTGCATATCTACACCAGCGCCAAAGCCACGCCAACAGCCCCACAAGCCTTGCTTTCATCCTCCGCTGATGGCGGGGTGGTATTCACACCGCTGTACTACGGTGGTGGCGGCGGATGGCAGCCAGCACACTCCTTCATCGGCAGCGGGTTAACCGCCTTCACGCACGACGCGAATTATTGGTGGTCGTCGGAACGGCAAAACGGCACAGATTACTTCGGGATATGGCGCACGACGAACAACTATAGTTCGACCTCGCTCAAGTATAATGCAACGATAAATTGGAATTACGGCATGGTCAACGGCTGGTCGCAAGACCCCGGTTGCGCGATCATCTTTCACGCAACCTATCAAATTGCATGGACGCTTGACGGCGGTACGACGATGTGGAACACCAAGCCGACAGGGTGGGCAGACGGGATCGCCTATGCCGAATTTGACCTGAGTGATTTCATCACGGCAAGGGGGTAGCATGGGGGTGTATGAGCAAAACGTAAAACGGTTTCGGCGACTGCGTCCGAAACACGCCGATTATGAAATCAGAGTCATGGGACGTTTGAACGCAGATGGGACGCTAGACACCGATCTGACCGCCGGATTAGACGCAACCTATGTCTGGGTACATGACCCCGATAACCGCATCACTTCTCGCGTCAAGAACCTGCGGGTTG
>DAOTTP010000091.1:0-2458 GCA_034437835.1 Anaerolineae bacterium
GTCTTGGGCTTCACGCTGGTATTCGTGCTGTTGGGGGTGGTGACGACGGCGCTCGTCCAACAATTAGGCGGTCAGAACATCCGCAACGTGACCGACATCATCTCGCGCTTGGGCGGGGTGCTGATTATCTTCTTTGGAGTGCACTTCGGCGGATTTTTGTCGTTGGGCTTTAACCGGCTGCGCGCCGCGCAAGCAAGCGCCCCGTTCGCGCTAATCGTCGGGCTATTGACCGCGCTCGGCGTCGTGCTGCTGACATGGGGCTTTGCCGGACGCCTTGCTATCTGGGCGCGACCCGACAATTTACCCGCGTTTTATGAGTTACCCATCTGGCCGAACGTCTTGGCGATGTTGGCGGTCATGATTTTTCTGCTGGGCATGTTCCTCGGCGGGGCGTTCAATAACCCTCGCGGCTTCCTGCTCAACCTGATTCAACGGCTTGACCTGATGTTGTATGCCGACACGCGCCAGCAGTTGGACTCCGACAGCAGCAACGGTTTGGGCGGGTCAATGATGATGGGCGTGATTTTCAGCGCCGGATGGTCGCCGTGCATCGGGGCGGTCTATGGCGCGATTTTGACCATGAGCGCCAATACCGGCAATGTCGCCGACGCCGCCGTATTGTTGACCGCTTACTCATTTGGGTTGGGCGTGCCATTTTTGCTGGCCGCTTTCGCCCTAGACCGCGTACAGGGCTTGTTCCGCCGCATCAATCGTCAGATGCGCGTCATAAAGTTGGTCAGCGGCTTGTTGTTGGTGATGGTCGGGCTATTGGTCGCCAGCGGAGAACTCACCCGCCTCAACGCGCAACTTCAGATGGGCGCGTATGCCGATTGGTCGGTCAAGCTGGAAGACTGTACCTTGTCTGCCGCGCAAGGCACGCTAGACGGCAGCATTCAGGACTGCATGGACGCGCAGTAATGGGATAAGACACTCGGTGCGTTTTGCTTGGGTGGTGTGTCAGGGCAAACACATCAAATTTCAAATTTCGGCGGACGCCCCGTTGGGCGTCCCTACGAATGACGATTAGGGTAGGGACGCGCAACGGCGCGTCCGTCGCCATCTACCATTTTCTTCCCGCATCTACCATTTTCTTCCCGCATCTAAATTTTGATGCGTTTGCCCTAATATCCCGTGTTGCGACTCATCCCCGGATGCGGCATACTGTCTAAGGGTTTCGGACACACACAATTTATAAGACGGGACGACATGGCGCACATCTTCATCAGCTACGCCAAAAAAGATACGCGCCAGTTGGCTGTGGCCTTGTTCGACGCGCTCAATGCAATCGACGACCTGAGCGCGTGGATGGACAAATCGCTGGAAGCCGACGAAAGCTGGGCGGAGCAAATCGAAGAAGAAATCGACAAAGCCGATTACGTCATCGTCTTATTGTCGCCAGATGTCAACCGCAAAAAGACCGCGACTCAGCGCCGCAGTTTCGTCCTCAACGAAATCGACTACGCCCAACACGACAATAAACCGATTTTGCCGGTGATGGTGGTCGCCACCAAAACGCCGGTGCAACTTGCCGGTGTGCAGCATCTTAATCTGACGGCGGCCCCCTACGACCCCGCCCAAGTGATTGAGCGCGTCTGTCAGAAGTTTAAGCTCGCCGCGCCCGCCCGCCCCGTTCCGGTCACGCCGCCGTCGCCCGCACCTAATTCATCACGCACCGCTTTCTTGATGATCGTCGGCATCATCAGCGCTTTAGCCGTGGTGGTCGTCGTCCTGATCGCCGCCGCAAACGCGGGCGGTTCTTCCGTCAACACCCCGACCCTGAGCGCCTTCCAACAGCTTGAGACCGCCCACGCGCAAGGCACATCAGCCGTCGTGACCGCAGCCGCGCTCAACCTGACCTCGGCATGGCAAGCCACGGCGGACGCGCAACAAGCCACCGATGCCGCCCACGCTGATGAAACCGAAGCGGCAGCTCAAGCCATGCTGATGGCCTTATCCGCCGTCCCAGCCCCGACCTCAACCGCGACGACGACCCTGACGCTGACCGCGACGACGCGCCCCACTGACCTGCCCGCGCCGTCGGCAACCTTCACTCAAACTCCCGCACCGGCTGAACAAGTCTTTTCCAGAGTCACACGCAACGCGGATTGGACGCCGGTTGAGCGTGATTTTGGCGGCGTGGTGATGGTGCAAGTCCCGGCGGGCTGTTTTGAGATGGGGAGTGAGTCAGGGCGTAGTGATGAAAAACCGGTAGCGCAAGTTTGTTTTGACGCCCCGTTCTGGTTGGACAAGACCGAGGTCACACAAGCGCAATTTGTGGCGAACGGCGGGCTGAAAGCCAATGCCAACGGGTTCACGGGCGACAATCGTCCGGTCGAACAAATTACATGGTTCGAGGCGCGAGAGTATTGTGCGCGGCGCGGCGGACGCTTACCCACCGAGGCCGAATGGGAGTACGCCGCCCGTGGGCCGAATGGGTTGGTCTACCCGTGGGGGGATG
>DAOTTP010000092.1:0-2273 GCA_034437835.1 Anaerolineae bacterium
AGAAAAAGGGTGCGTTATGGACATCTCAGTTACCCCCGCTAATCAATACCTTGTTGAAGCTATGGAACTCAAATTGAGTGATTTGGCGATGTTGTGGCGTACAAACAAGCATACGCCGGAAGCCGATATTATCTTGAGACAATATCGCGCCATCCTACTGTGTATGATTGAGTTGGGTTTTCATTCGTCACTTGATGTCGATTCGGAACTTCCCAAACGACTTATGCCGCCGGAATATTTTGCATTGTTCACTCGCTGAAAAAACATGGAATACCAAATCACCCTGACGCCAGAATATGGCGCATGGACGGCACGAATCCCCGATTTACCGGGCTGTATCGCAACCGGAGACACCCCTCAAGAAGCGCTTGAGTTGATTGAAGATGCAAAACAGAGTTGGATAAGCGCCTCAGTGATGATGGGGCTGCCCATCCCCACCCCATCATCGCCAAAATAATTTCTACTCCCATCACCGAAGTCTAGAAACGCGGCGCACGGGTGGTGTGATGTCGGCGGTCTACCTCACCCCACCCGACCATCCAAAACTCTCTCTTAACCCGTTTTACGAAGTCGTCTCGTTATCCTTGACACATACCGCGTTAGAACTCGTCCAATATGCGCGGGATGGACATGGCCGCCAGCCAGAGAATCACCGCCAGCGCGATGTAAAAATCTTGGATGTATTTGGCAACGCCGCCACGGTGCGCTTAGAAATGAATGATTGGGTAGACTATCTACAGATTGCCAAGTGGAATGGTCGCTGGGTAATCGTGAATGTATTGTGGGCATTAAAGGAGACCTAAACATGAATGTACAAAAAGCGATTGAAACCAAACGCGCCGTCCGTTTATTCACAACTGACCCCGTGCCAGCCGAGGTGATAGACCAAATCTTAGACGCGGGGCGGCGCTCACAAAGCAGCAAAAATACCCAGCCGTGGCAATTCGTGGTCGTCCAAAACCCCGAAACTTTGATTGCCCTCTCCAAGACCGGGGATTATGCCGGTCATCTGGCGGGCGCGGCCTTTGCCGTGGCGCTGGCTGCCCCCAACACCAACCCGTGGACGATGTTCGATTTGGGGCAAACGGCGGCCTATTTACAATTGGCCGCGTGGGATTTGGGAATCGGCTCGTGCATCGCCAGCATTTATGAGCCGCCCGCTGTGCAAGCGATTCTGAACATCCCAGCAGACTACACCGTGCTGTGTGCGCTGTCGTTCGGCTACCCCTCGCCCGACCATGTTCCCGCCAAGATGGGCGGGCGCAAGCCGCTGGAAGAAATCACCCATCGGGAGACATGGTAAATCGAGAGGTTTTTCGTCAAAAAAAGGGCGTAGCACGCTACGCCCCTACAGCGAAGGTTTTTGAATCGATACTAGGCGATGGGGACGAGGACGAAGCGGCCATAAGCGACAAACGCCGCCAGTAGCAATAAGACGATATTCGGGATAACCGTCTCTTTGCGGCGATAGTGCGTCAGCGCCGCGCCAATCATCGTCAAGATCAAGCCAACCGCCGCAAGTGGCGTCAGGACGGGCAGAATTTTGGTCAGTGACGGTAGAATCAAGCCGATAGCGGCCAAAAGTTCAGCCACGCCGATTAGTTTGAGTTGAGTATCGGTAAAATCGTTGACATACCCCATCCGCTCGGCGGCCTTCTCACGCGGCACGGTGAGCTTCAACACCCCGACCATCCCAAACACCAGCGCCAGCAATACTTGAACGATCCAGAGTGCAATATCCATGCAGTGTAATTCTCCCTATTGCATCATCGCGCAAAACCGCTATATGATGCTTAAACGACAAATACTGTTTATACTATAAACGTTGGGTTATGGCGGGTCAACCATCATATAACCCGATGTGTCGTTTAAACGACATAAACCCAAAATTGTCGGGTTTGAGGGAAAGAGGGTTCAGATGTGCGCGATGTGACCATCAACTTCACCCCGATAACGGTATTCATCGGCGCGAACTCATCCGGCAAAACCAATATCATTGACGCGCTGAAATTCCGCCGCTATGCGATGAGAAATGGCATACGTCAAGCCGTTGCACGTTGGAGATTATTTTCGGAAGTTGTAAATCAAAACTTATCCGCATCTGGTGTAGAAATTGAAATAAAACGTAACTGCTCAGCCATCATTTCTTCCCTCAATTTGATGATCTAGAGCGTCAAATTGGCTGAGTCGTGGGGGAAGTTCTCCCCTCAGATGATTGGGCTGAGTACCGGTCAAAATCCCGTTTTCCCCTCAAATAGGGGCTGAGTAGTTAC
>DAOTTP010000093.1:0-16265 GCA_034437835.1 Anaerolineae bacterium
GACTCCCCTTCCCCCCTTGTGGGGGAAGGGGCTGGGGGATGAGGGGGCTACGCGCAATACCCGTTAATCCCATCATATCCGCATTATCCACCCCTAAAAGATGTGGGTAATGGTTAGCCCTCATGGAGAGGGGAATCACGCCAAACACAAGACATCATTTGGGTTTGAGAGGACTCCCCTTCCCCCCTTGTGGGGGAAGGGGCTGGGGGATGAGGGGGCTACGCGCAATACCCGTTAATCCCATCATATCCACCCCTAAAAGATGTGGGTAATGGTTAGCCCTCATAGAGAGGGGAATCACGCCAAACACAAGACATCATTTGGGTTTGAGATGTCGCCCCTTCTCCCTGAGGGGGATGAGGGCAAAATTGGATTCATGATATAGCGCCCTAAGGCGTGGTACACTCTGCGGCAAAATACTTCTACTACATGCAGAGTCGCCCAAATGACCAATTACGGCTTTATCATCGACAATCGTAAATGTATTGGCTGCCACGCCTGCACGACGGCGTGTAAACAAGAGAATGAAGTCCCCCTCAGCGTCAACCGGACGTGGGTCAAAACCGTTGAGACCGGCCACTACCCCGACACGCAGCGCCATTTTCAAGTCACACGGTGTAATCACTGCGCCAACCCCCCGTGTGTGCGGATTTGCCCGGTCACGGCCATGTATCAGCGCAACGACGGAATCGTAGAGTTTGACCCGTCCATCTGTATCGGCTGCAAGGCATGTATGCAAGCCTGCCCGTATGACGCCATTTACATCGACCCAGAGGACGGCACGGCGGCCAAGTGCCATTATTGCGCCCACCGCATCGAAGTCAGTCTCGAACCGGCCTGTGTGGTGGTCTGCCCAGAACACGCCATCATCTCTGGCGATATGGACGACCCGGCCAGCGAAATCAGCCGCATGTTGGCGCGGGAGAGCGTAACCGTCCGAAAACCCGAACAAGGCACAGCGCCCAAGCTGTTTTACATCGAGGGCAACGATATTTCGATGCACCCCACCGCCGTCGAGCGCGCCCCAACCACCTTCGCCTTCGCCCAAGTCATCCCGCTAGAGGGGATTCCGGTGCTGGATGCTGACCGGATGCCTATCAATACCATCAGCCCGCGTTCTAAGACGGCGGCGGTGAACATGGGTCGCGAACCGCAGCCGCAAGGTCAGCCGTTCAATGGCCCGATTCACTTCGCCAACGGCAAAATGGCTGAACACATGACCCAAGTCGCCTACAATCAACAGCACAAAATCCCGTGGCATTGGCCTGTCCCGACCTATCTGGTCACAAAGGGGATCGGCGCGGGCGCGTTTATGTTGCTGGCATTGGGCGACGCGCTGCGATTGTTCCCGTTTGACCGGGCGGCCTATGTCGCGGTGGGATTCGTCGCGCTACTGTTCACCGCCATCACCACCGGATTACTGGTGTATGACCTTGAGCGTCCAGAGCGTTTCTTCAATATTATCTTGCGCCCGCAATGGCGCAGTTGGTTGACCCGTGGCGCGTTCATCCTGATGGGATTTAGCGCCGTGGCGGGCTTATGGTGGGGCGTCGAATGGTTGACCTTGATGGGTGCGCCGCTGGCGGGTCTGGCCGATTTCATCCGCCCGCTGGCGTTGGGGTCTGGCCTGATTTTGGGCGCGGGCGCGGCGATTTATACCGCCTTCCTGTTCGGTCAAGCAGAAGGCCGCGACCTCTGGCAGAGTAGCGCCCTCCCCTTTCATCTGTTGGCGCAAGCGTTCACGGCGGGTAGTGCGGGCATTTTGGCGGCGGGATTCTTCGTCCCGCTCACCCCAGAGATGAACAATGTCGCCCGCGTGGCCTTCCTCGTCAGCGCGACTCTAGCGCTGCTCATCCAATTGGGGAGTGAATTCGCCATGCCACATGCCTCAGACACCGCCGCCAAAGCCTCGCATGAGATTCACAGCGGGCGCTATGTCTGGCATTTCTGGGGCAGCGTGCTGATTGGTCATTTGCTACCGATGGCGGCGGCGTGGTTGATGGGCGCAGACCGGCTGGGCGGCCTGATTATCTTGGGCTGCGCGGGCGTTGGCTTGTACCTTTACGAATACGCCTTCGTCATGGCTCCGCAAGAAATCCCAAATAGTTGAGGCAAGAGGAGATCGTATGATGCTCAAAGATGCGCCCAGCTTGTTCGATTCGATTTTGGACTTTCTATCAACATCTCCGTCTGGGCAAGAGATTTTAGAGTATCGCCCGACAGAGGGGCTTCAATCGCGCCTGAGTGATTTGTTATCTCGCAACGGCGAGGGATTGCTCGGTGAAGAAGAACGGCCAGAGTTGGATGAATTTCGGCGGATGAATCGCTTCATGAGCCGCCTCAAAGCGCGAGTGCGGGTAAATCAACCGGGTTACGTATATTCCCGTATAGACTACTGGAATGATTAACTATTGGGGGCGTCGATGATTGACAAATCCGTCCCATAGGTTGTATCGTTCACCTATCAAGCCGCTACTTTGTGGTTGCCGCTTGATTGGGTCGGATTTGAGTAGGATGGTCAATAGTGACGACTGATGGTTTCTTCGCATAAGTAACGCTTTAGCGTTTCGCGGGGTGCTGTCATGAATCGACTCTGTTTGCCGGTCTAATGGGGAAACCGAAACAAATCCAAACGATTATTTGGGTGTTTTTTATGCTAAAACCCCGATCAAAGATCGTTTGGATTTTAAATCATCCCTCCATAAGTTGCCGTCTTAGAGAATCATGTTTGATGAATAGCGCGCCATGCCGGAACGTCGGCGGGCGCGTTTTTGATTCCCGCTATTTGGCTGGCGGACACGTCAATGTCGTGTCCCTACAAATTCATACTCTTAACCGATAAGGCGGCAACCCCACTATGTACCTCCAGATACACGACCTCAGCAAACGCTACGGTGTCTTAACTGTCCTCAACGGCGTTAGCCTCACGCTCGATGCCGGTCAGCGGGTCGGATTGGTCGGCGCAAACGGCGTCGGCAAATCGACCCTCATCAAAATCATCAGCGGCGACATCGCCCCCGACGGCGGCGCGGTGCGAATTCTCCCCAATATCCGCGTCGGCAGTCTGGCGCAAGATGTCGGGGCGCTACGCGGCACGCTCGGCAACCTAATTGACACCGCGCTCGTTCATCTCCGTGACCTCGAATCGCAGATGCGCGACCTCGAAATCCAGATGGGCGACTCTACCGGCGCAGAACTTGACGCAGTGATGACCCGTTACAGCGAAGTCAGCGAGGCATTTGAAGGCGCGGGCGGCTATGACGCCGACCTCCGCACCGCAGCCGTGCTACGCGGCTTAGGGGTTGACCATCTGGCTCACGGGCGCGACGTGACCACCCTCAGCGGGGGCGAACGCACGCGAGTCGGGCTGGCGTTGCTGCTCTTGAGCGCCCCGGATGTCCTGCTGCTTGATGAGCCGACCAATCATCTCGACTCCGCCGCACTCACATGGTTAGAGACGGCGCTGATGGCATGGAAAGGCGCGGCGCTCATCGTCAGCCATGACCGCGCCTTCTTGAACCATGCGGTCAATCAGATTATCGAAATCGACGAACACACCCACACTGCGCGGTCTTATACTGGCGATTACGACGCTTATCTGGAGACCAAACACCGCGAACGTCAGCAGTGGGAAGCCGATTGGCTGGAACAACAAGCCAACTTGAAAGACTTACGAACCGCCATCACAGATCAGCGCCGCGCCATCCATCAGACCAAGGCGACTCGCAAGGTCGAGGGTGATAAATTTGCCGCGAGTTTCTTCAAAGGTCGCACCGAAATCGGGATCACGCGCAAGCTGGACAATCTGAAGGAGCGTTTGGAGCACATTGAATCCGACCCCATCGCTAAACCCCCTAAGCCGCTAACCTTCAACGCCACCTTTGACCCGCGCCACCTAGACTCGCGTGCGCCGCTGATCGCATCTGGCCTGAGCAAATCGTATGACGGGCAACCGGTGCTGTGCGATGTGAGCTTGGCACTATCGCTCGGTCAACGTGCCGCGATTGTCGGACCAAACGGCGCGGGTAAATCGACTCTGCTGCGGATTCTGGCCGGATGTGAGCAGCCGGACGCGGGCGACATCACGCGCAGCGGGCAAACCGTCATCGGATATCTCGACCAACACGGCGGGGATTTCTCGCCCAATCTGACTGTCGCACAGGCGTATGGCTTGGGGTTGGGCGGGACGGATGACGCGCATGTGGCCGACCTCATGACATGGGGGCTGTTCCACTATGACGAGGTGCGGCGTCCGGTAGGCGTGTTAAGCGTCGGGCAGCGGCGCAAGCTGCAAATCGCCAGACTCATCGGCGGCGGCGCGAACGTCCTGTTGCTAGATGAGCCGACCAATCACCTGAGTTTTGATGTATTGGAGGCGTTCGAGGCGGCATTGAGGGATTTCACGGGGTCGATCATCGCCGTGACTCATGACCGCCGGTTTCTAGAGCGATTCGGCGGCGAGGTCTGGGAACTGCGCGACGGGCAACTGCATCTGTAAGGGTTGGCTTGTCAACCCTGTGACTGAGGCGGACAGCCCATGGGCTGTCCGTACAGGAAGAAACACGCTTGACGACAATTGATAGATTGAGGTGAGAGTGAGCCTCAACAAACGAATAATCCCATAAGCTGATTTATCGGTTCATGATTATCCGTGCTGTACGGACGCCTCATGAGGCGTCCGCCTATTTTCACTTCTATTACTCGACACATCCCGCGCATCCGTCTAATATTAGTTAGCCCCTCTAACCAATTTGACGTTAGATTTTTACCTCTCGCTTAGATGGGGATTGTACGCTTAATCAAAATCAAAGAATTTGTGAAGGAAGCGCCCAACTATGTTGACCATCGGCCAACCAATGCCGGATTTCGAGTTACCCAACCAAGACGGCAAAACCGTCCGCCTCAGCCACCTGCGCGGTAAAAAGGTCGTGATTTTCGCCTTCCCCAAGGCCAATGAAATGAGCTTCGGCTGCACCACGCA
Organism: Anaerolineae bacterium; assembly: GCA_034437835.1. Lineage (GTDB taxonomy): Bacteria > Chloroflexota > Anaerolineae > Aggregatilineales > Phototrophicaceae > Flexicrinis. The sequence goes on from DAOTTP010000093.1 coordinate 4,982, forward strand.
AGCCTGTGAATTCCGCGATGAGTTCCCGCGCATTGAGGCGCACAACGCCGTCGTTTTGGGGATCAGCGCCGATAAGACCGAGCAATTGAAGAAATGGCGCACCAGTCGCAAGCTGAATTATGACCTGATTGCTGACGTAGACCACAAGTTTCTGGAAGCATGGGGTGCGTGGGGTGCGACCATCATCGGCCTTAAAATCCCGATGATTAAGCGCTCATATTGGGTCATCGACGAGCGCGGCATTTTAATTGACCAACAAATCAACGTCGGCCCGAAGGCCAGCGTTGAGAAGGCGATTCAGGCGCTAGAAAAAGCGATCTAGTCACGACGCAATCAACCGCCGAGACACAAGCACGCGGAGAAAACCTTTGTACGCGCTGTGTCTCGGTGGTTTTTATTTTGGCTCATGTTCAAATTTCATGGCGTAGGGACGGCATTCTTGCCGTCCGTTTTCGGAACAGGTGGCGGACGCCCAGAAGGGCGTCCCTACAATCGCAGTCATTTCACACAGTCTGAACATGAGCCTTTATTTTTTTATTCCGTGAACGCTACGTTTTCGACGGTCATATTACCGTTTTGACGAATCAAAACGCTGATATCACGCCCAGACTTTAGGCTTTCATACAATGCAGCTTGCTCCTGACCGGTAGGTCCTGTCCCCGGCACATAGCTGATGAACGTCACTGCCCCAGACGGGATTTCGATCCAATCACTGGTCGCACCCGGCGCAAGCGCATCGACAATCTTGCTATTGCCGGGGCGATAATGGACATCAACCGCTGCGGCGTTGTTATTGGTAAACTGCACACGAGTGACATCTTGTGGGCTAATCAAGCTGACAAACTGCGGCGCGGGCGTGCCAGTCTTGCCACCGATGATGAAAATGGTGTAATTCTGATTCGCCTCAAAAGTAAAGTCGGTATCGGGGACAAACGCCGCACCATCGGGTTTATCGGCGCGGAGTGTGTAATCCCCCGGCTCCAAGTCGATATCGCGGATGCCCAACCACCCCAAAGCCGAACCAAAGTCCGTCCCATCAGCGCTGCTCACGGTCAAATAATCCGTCCCGCTAATCGCCTGCACAACACGCACCCGCGCCTTGCCCTGTAGATCGTTGCGGAGGACGGAAATCGGCTCTAGCGCTATCGACACAGTTTCATCTAAGCCGACGTTCATCACGACCCATGTGCTGTTCGCGGGGAAATCCCAGCCCAGCCCATTAAAGTTCAGCGACCCTGATGGGACTGGAATCAGCCCGCTGAACTCGCCATAATGCAAATTGTTGACCATGACGCCGAATCCATCTAGCGTGATGTCGATGGGGCTGTCGATGTCCGCGACAGTGTTCAGCACGCGGATATACGCGACATTGCCGTTGGGGTCAACATCGGGCGGCGTAATTTGGCTGTCGGCGTTCAGATTGCTATTACCGCTGATTGAGCCAGTGGCGCTCGTCACGGGAGCGATAGAGGGCGTATCAGCAGCGTCGCTACACCCGATATTAATCCGTTGGCGGGCATCGCGCAGCAAGGTTTTAGCGTCGGTATAACGCTCTTCTGTCAGGGCTGCATCCGCCTGTGCGATCAGGTCGCGGGCTTCGATGATGGCTTCTGGGCAGGCGTCATCCGCAGCGAGTGGGACCGTTGCGGGAAACGCTAGAAAGATCAGGACAACCGCTAATGTCAGTCGTTTCATCATAATGGGATATCTCCTCGATAGGTAACGGTTCAAGTCGTCAAAGATATAAAGGCCGCAAAAAAACTTCTGAGACCTTTATCATGCGCTAAATTTGTCGTGAGCTTTACTGTGTGAACGCCACGTTTTGGACGGTGATTTGTCCGTCTGAGCCAATCGACAAGGTGAGGTCACGCCCAGAGTACAGCGACTCAGACAATGAGGCTTTTTCATCGCCGCGTAAACCCATCCCTACCCCATAGGCGGTGAACGCGGCTGCGCCGCTATGGATTTCGACCCAATCACTGGTCGCGCCCGGCTCAAGCGCACCAACAATCTTATTGTTGCCGGGGCGCGAGTGAATATCGACGGACTCGGCGAGGGTATTGGTGAAACGCACGCGGGTGATGTCTTGTGAATTGATCAACGTGACGAACTGCGGGGCGTCTGTCGTATCTTCACTCCCTGTCAAGAAAATCGTGTAATTCCGGTCTGCCGCGAACGTGAAGTCGGTTTCTGGGATGATGACCCCATTCTCCATACGCCCATCAGCGTAGAGGGTGTAATTGCCGGGTTCAACCGTGATGTCATGGAAGTTTAACCATTCCAAACCCGTCCCAAAATCCATCCCCTCAACGCTGGTCACATTGAGTTGACCTTCGGGGTTCATCGACTGGATGATGCGGACGTGCGCTTTGCCGTCCCACTCATCGCGGACGACGGGGATAGGCTCTAACATCACCGAGCCGTTTTCGTCTAAACCGACGGCTGCGATGACCCATGTGCTGTTGGCGAGGAAATGCCAAGACATCGTGTTAAATCCCCGCATCCCGGATGGGATGGGGATGAGGCCGGTGAATTCGCCATAGCCCAAGCCTGTGACCACTTCGCCAAACCCGTCTAGGGTGATGTCAATCGGCGCATCATAATCAGCGACGGCATTCAACACGCGGACATAGGCGACGCCATCCATCGGGGAGATATCTGGGAGGGTGACAGTGGCGCTTGAACTCACCAGACCGCCCCATTCAATCTGTGTCGTGACCATATCACAGGTGTCTGTGACCAGTTGGCGGGCGTTGGTCAGGAGGATTTGCGCGTCGTCATACTTTGCGACTGCGAGCGCATCATGAGCCATCGCAATCAGGTCACGAGAGGCGTTGACGGCTTCTGGGCAGGTTTCGAGCGGAGACTGCGCCGCACTGGGCATCAGTAAAATGGTAAAGGCGATGGTCAAAATCAGCCATTTCATCATGATTGAATAGTCCTACATTAGTGGTTGATATGGGGATAAACTGTTGGTTGCAATCCAATAGGATTATGTTAATTATCCGGCACACCACCCCAGAAGGTATCCATCCAAAGACCTATCATCTCGTGATAAGAACGTCCTATATGTTGACGCCATGAAAAAACACAGGCCGCAGAAAAATCTCTGTGGCCTGTGGTCAGCTGTCTATAGGCTAATATTTAGGCTCATGTTCAGCCTGTGCGAAACAGCTATATGAAACGGCTATAAATGTAGGGACGCCCTTCTGGGCGTCCGCCTGTTCCGAAAACGGACGGCAAGAATGCCGTCCCTACACCACTCGATTTGAACATGAGCCAATATTTAACGGATTTTGGCTTCAGTAGGGCGCGAGCAGGCTGGACAAAATCGCTCGCGTGGTCTCGACTGAAGAGTCGCTAACGGCGGTGGCTAATGTTTCATCCACCGACAAGCGTTCGCTGCTGCGCCGCATGAAATCCACCGCGCCAATAGCGAGATTGACCGTCTGCCCACCCTTCCCGATCCGCCATACCCCGCCCGATACCCCGTGCAGCGTCAAAATCACGGTGATGTCCGGCTGTTTCTTGCTCAGATAAGCCGCTGCATCGCGGACGGTCTGCGCGACAATGATGCCGTCGTGGTCGATGGTCTGAGCGAATGGTTTGCCCGTCGCGCTGGCGATGTCATGGCGGTGCATCCACATATCACGCGGGAAAATCCTATCCCACAGCGTCCCCAACCCCACGAACCCTACCGGATGCAGCGGGACAGGGAACAAACGCGCCAACCATCCGGCCTTCTGACGGGCTTCAATCGCGGCGGGTATGGTACGAATCTCTGCGATTAACTCTGCCGTCGGGCGGATTTTTCGCGCCTCAACCGGCCCTTGATTGACCGCATCCAACGGAGCCATCCCACGCCTGATATACGGGAAAATCACCACGGGGTTAATCTGTGCGAGGAAACCGCCCAACCCCGTCCCCATCTGGACATGGCTGGCCTGATGCGCCACGATGTCGCGCACCGACCACAACGCACAATCTGTCGGCTGATTCCAGTCATTGCCCTCCAACATTTCTAGCAAGTCGATGAAACGCCCAGCTTCTGTGAGTGCGAGGGTGCGGGATTGCTCACGGGTCTGTGGCGGGATGGATGCGGCGTCAATCGGTGCGGTCATAGCGACATGCTTTCTGATAGTCTCGTCGGACATGAGCGTACCGCACGTTTCATGACGCGGCAACACGGGTAAGCACCTATTCAGTCGCTAGGGATGGTGGTTATAATCGGATGGGTCGGCGTTGGTGAACATGGCAGGCCATGTCCCTACAAAGACATCTGTATCTATACGATTTGGCTATTGATATGACATTCGTCTCTGCTCAATTTTTGGTCTTCTATCTGGTGGTGGTCGGGGTATATTTCTTCCTGCCCTACCGTGCGCGGCTATTGTTTCTGTTCGCGGCTAGTTTTTATTTTTATGCCTATTGGAACGCCAGCTATATTTTCTTGCTGCTTGGCACGGCGCTGGTCGATTATTTTGCTGCAATCCTGTTGGAAGACACACCGCTAGAAAGCACACGACGGCGCAAAAGCATCCTCGCGATGAGTATGTTGGTCAATCTGACGGTATTGTTCACGTTCAAATATTTCAACTTTTTCTCCGCCTCTATCACAACAACGCTCAACGGATTGGGCATCCCGGTTGACCCATTCGCCATTCAAGTCATTTTGCCGGTGGGCATCTCGTTCTATACCTTCCAGTCGATGGCCTACACCATCGACGTGTATCGCCAGCATTTACAGGCAGAACGCAATATCGTCCGCTTTCTCACATTCATCGCGTTCTTCCCGCAATTGGTCGCGGGGCCGATTGAACGCGCTACCAACCTCTTGCCACAATTTAAGGTACAACACCCATTTGACGCCGCCCGCACGGTTGAAGGGCTGCGTTATATCCTGTGGGGCGCGTTCAAAAAGATGGTGATTGCAGACCGGCTGGCGATTTACGTCAACGCGGTCTATAACGACGTTGGCGCGCATACCGGCTCCCCACTCATCATGGCAACGGTCTTTTTCGCCATCCAAATTTACTGCGACTTCTCTGGCTATACCGACATCGCCATCGGGACGGCCAAAATTCTGGGCTTCAACCTGATGGAGAACTTCCGGCAGCCATACCTCGCCAAGTCACTGACCGAATTCTGGGCGCGTTGGCATATCTCGCTCTCGACATGGTTTCGCGATTACTTGTATATCCCGCTGGGCGGGAACCGCAAGGGATTCCGGCGCAACCTCATCAACCTATTCATCGTGTTCTTGGTTAGTGGGTTATGGCACGGCGCAAACTGGACATTCGTCATCTGGGGGGCGTTTCACGGCGTCGGCGTGGTAATTGAAACCATCGCCAAGCGTGTGCGGATGGGCAAGCCCGCGCTCATTCCTACCCCGCTACGCTGGGCGCTGACGATGATTCTGGTCTGTTTGGCATGGGTGTTTTTCCGCGCCAATACCCTCCAAGACGCCTTCTATGTGCTGGGGAATATGTTCAACTTCACGGGCGAGAACGTATTTGCGCCGTTTGCAGGCGGGTTGTTCGCCCCTCAAATCGAATTTTGGCTGTCGGTGGGGACAATTGGTTTCCTGATGGCATGGGATTACGCCGATAACGCCCGCCACACGCATAATCATGTCATGCACACGCGCACGGTATTTCGTTGGGCGGCCTACTACGCGCTGGGTTTTGCGATTATGCTGTCGCTCGTTTATGGGCTGGCCTCGCAGGAGTTCATTTACTTCCAATTCTGATTGAGAGGCATATATGCCCTCGGTGCGCCGACTCTTCATCCGCCTTGCCTTATTTGCCCTCCCGTTGGCGGCGATTTTTGGCGCGGTGATTGGCGTGGCGGTTTATTCTGGGGAGGCCATGCCGTACCGGATGGTGTTGGCCTTACAAGCGGCAGACCACAGCATCATCTATCGCCGTCGGAATATGGCTCCCCAACAGAGTTTGGCCTATAAGCTCGCCGCGTTGAGGATGCGCCCCCCGCCCGCCGTCTTGATGATTGGCTCGTCGCGGGTGTTGGTGTTTCACAGTGAATTTTTTAACGACCCCGATAATTTTTATAACGCCGGGATGCCCGGTGCATATCTGGATGGCGTGGCCGCGCTGCTTGATTCTCTGACGCCGGAAACCGCGCCGGATGTCCTACTTATCGGTGTAGATGCGTTCTGGTTCAATGCGCGGCTAGATGTCGCGCAGCGTAGGGCGGGGACGTTCACGGCTGCCGACGATGATTGGGTGTGGGTCGGGGAATCAACGCGGGCGACACTCAGAGAGATTGCACGAGGGGAGTATGGTTTATCGGATATGTTCGCCCGCCGCGACCCGATTGGGGGAGGGATTGCGCTGGGATTTGACGCGCAAGAGACCGGCATTGGCTATCGCTGGGACGGAAGTATGCAGACAAACCCGACTCTGATGGCGCACGCTGCCAGTCAGCCGCCGCGTGAGTCGTATAGGCTGTATCCGCCGACGCAGGCGGGAAACACGGTGATTGAGCATCACTTTGAGGCGTTAAATATAGTGCTGGCGCGGGCAGAAGCTATGGGAATCACCGTCATCGGATTCATGCCACCGTATATGCCAGAGATGTATGTGTTTATGCACGAGAGTGGGCGGCACGCCTATCTGGATGAGGCGCGGGCGCGTCTGGGGGATATGTTTGCCCAACGCGGCCTCGCTTTTTTTGACTTTAGTGACATCAGCACGCTAGGCGTCGGGGCTGAGGAGATGATGGATTTTGTCCATCCGAGCGAACGATTGGCGGCGCGGATGCTGTCTATCATGGCGCGAGAAGTCCCGGCCCTCCGCACCTATGTTGATCCCGCCCGACTTGAACACGAGTTTGTCAATCTGCCCTAACCGCGCTCACCCCAAATTCGCTTGCGTCGTGCCTCGCGCTGCTGTGCCACCCAAGTTACACCGTCTGGGGCGTTGTCCCAAGCTGAAGGTGTCTTATCTTGTTCAAGGATTTGCATAATCTCAGCGCCAGTCAATGGCTCACCGGGTTTCTTCAATTCGGCAAGTTCTTCATCCGAAATCTCGGCCAGATTTTCATCAACCAAGACAGAAATCGGGCGCTCTGCCTCAACCTCATTCATAACTAGAACGCGGATTTTCCCATCTTTAGGGAAATTTTTCGGTAGGCCAATTTCGATTTTGCCGTTTTCGTCGGCTTCAACCCAATACTCGACTGCGGTCATCATGAGAAAAATCCTCCAAATTATCTCTCCGTAGTATATGCTATATCTCCTTTATGTTATCACTTGAACAGCGCGGGCGGGCAAGCCATGCCCCTACAAAAACCTTGCTTTTTCTCATCACTCATCACTTGGGACTCATCACTCAAAAGATGAGTGTTTGATAAGTGACCTTGAAAAGCTGGCGAAAGCGCGTTATCTTTTGCATATTGGCGCAACACAATTGGAAAATAATCCATGCAAGCCTTATCGTTCAGCAGCAAAAAATTGAGCAAAAAACTTCCCACACCTTAACCGTGCGGGCTTTTTGCGTTGATGTGAACGACGACGACAAAAGCTAAATCGAAAAGCCCGCACACTGTGCGGGCTTTTTTGTTTTCCCAGCCAATTTCTAACCTCAAGGAAACACCATGAACAGCACCATCATCACCCAGACGTTGAAAACCAAAAAAGGCGACAAAAAGCCAGCCCCACCGTCTGGAGCGATGTGCTGCGCCTCTTAAGGAGAAGCGTGTGTACCCCAAGCCGCCGCCCAGATTGTGAACTGGGCGGCGGCTTTTTGTTTAAGCCTACAGTGGGCAGATTGAGGTTTGAAGTCAAAAATCACCAAACAATCAACCGCCCGCACCCTCTAACTTGAACGACCAACTTCTAACTGCAAACTCCAAAGGAACGTGACATGACCCCGACCTGCCCGACCTGCGATGCCGCTGTACCGATGCCAGCCGGCGTCGTCGCACACGAACTCATCACCTGCCCGGACTGCGGCACAGAGCTAGAAGTCCTCAGCCTGACCCCGTTCACACTCGACCTCGCGCCTGAAGTCGAAGAAGATTGGGGGGAATGAGCATTATGCGCGTCGGACTGCTCGTCACTCACATCCGTCCTGAAGAAAAGCTACTGCTGGCCGAATTTTCCGCCTGTGGAATCACCCCTGATGTCATCCTAGACCGTGACCTCGCCTTTGACCTGACCGCTGGCCCAGAACAGCTTTCGCCGTCCGGCCTGCCGTGGGCAGCCTATGATGTCATCTTGGAACGGTGCGTCAGCACCTCACGCGGGACATACGCGCTCGCTATTTTGAACGCTTGGGGCGTCCGCACGGTCAACAATTACCAGACCGCCACCACCTGCGGCGATAAGCTCCTGACCACCCTCGCCCTCGCCCGTGCCGGAATCGCCCAACCCCGTGCAATGGCCGCCTTCACCGAAGAATCCAGCGTTCAGGTGATTGAGGAGATGGGCTACCCCGCCGTCCTCAAGCCCGTGACCGGCTCATGGGGTCGCCTATTGGCGCGTGTCAACGACAGAGACGCGGCGGAATCGGTCTTAGAACATCGCTTCACGCTCGGCGACTGGACTCAGCACACGGTCTACGCGCAAGAATTTGTCGAAAAGACCGGCGGGCGCGACATCCGCGCATTCGTCATCGGCGACCAGACCATTTGCGCCATCTACCGCACCTCGCCGCATTGGATCACCAACACCGCTAAGGGCGGCGTCGCCAGCAATTGCCCCGTCACCCCAGAATTAAATGACCTATGCGTCAGAGCCGCCCAAGCCGTCGGCGGCGGAGTCCTCGCGCTTGATGTGTTCGAGTCCGAACGCGGCCTCTCGGTCAACGAAGTCAATCACACCATGGAATTTCGCAATAGCAGCGCCCCGACTGGAATCAACATCGCGGGCGCTGTTGTTTCTTATGTGATGAGCGTCGGCGCAGACCCCCTCACCCCCTACCCCCCTCTCCCACAAGGGGCGATGGGGAATCTATTAGCGTTCAAGCCCCTCTCTCCCACAAGGGGCGAGGGGGAATCTATCGGCGTTCAAGTTCCCCTCTCCCCTCAGTGGGAGAGGGGAATATAAGGGGTGAGGGGCATGACTTCTTCTATCGGCATTGTCGGGGCAAGCGGTTATACCGGCGGCGAATTGCTGCGGTTGCTCACGAATCATCCGGGCGTACAGGTCACTCAGGCCACCAGCCGAGACGGGGCGGGCGCGTTCGTCTATAGCGTCCACCCCCATCTGCGCGGATTCACCGACCTGCGTTTTATCCACCCCGACGCGCTAGAACCGTGCGACGCGCTATTTTTATGCCTTCCACACGGCATCACCGCCCGCGAAATCGAGCGCTTCGCCGCCCTCGCGCCGGTGATTGTTGACCTGAGCGCCGATTTCCGGCTGCGCGACCTTGAGTTATATGCTCAGGCGTATGGTGGGGCGCATCCCGCCCCGGCGTGGGTTGAGCGTTTCACTTATGGGTTGCCAGAACTCAACCGCGAGGCGTTGCGCGGCGCGTGCTACGCCAGTGGAGTCGGCTGCAACGCTACGACAATCAATCTAGCACTGTGGCCGCTGGTTAAGGCCGGATTACTCACCCGCGCCAATGCAGAACTCAAGGTCGGCTCATCCGAAGGCGGCGCAGAGGTCAACGCCGGGTCACATCACCCGATTCGCAGCGGGTCGGTACGCGCCTATAAGCCCACCGGCCACCGTCATCACGCCGAAGTCCGCCAGATGTTGGGCGACTTGCCGATTAGATTCGCCGTCACCGCAATTGAGATGGTGCGCGGGGTGCATCTGACCGCCCACGTAGACCTCGCCCGTCTGGTAGCCGATAAGGATATTTGGGGGGCATATCGCGGAGCGTACCGCGATGAGCCGTTTATCCGACTCGTCAACAGCAAGACTGGCGTGCATCGCCTCCCAGAGCCGCGCCTAGTCGCGGGGACAAATTTCTGCGACATCGGCTGGGAACTCGATGCCGACGATCCGACTCATCTGGTCGTGGTCGCCTCGCTGGACAATCTGGGCAAGGGCGCGGCGGGCAGCGCGATTCAATCGCTCAATCTGATGCTTGGTTTTGATGAAATCGCGGGGCTGCGTAGCCCTGCGGTGTATCCGTGAGGGATGAGATGTCCAATAACATTCTGGTGGTGAAATTTGGCGGCGGCGCGGGCTTGGATATGGCGGCGTGCGCCCGCGACCTCGCACAAGTCGCACGCACCCGCCCCGTCGTGATCGTCCACGGCGTCAGCGCGGCGATGGATGCGCTGTGCGCGACTCGCGGAGTCGAGGTGCGGACGCTCACCAGCCCCACCGGCCATAGCAGCCGCTACACCGACCCGCTGACCCGTGACCTATTCGTTGAGGCGGCGGAATCCGTCGGCACGGCGTGGGTAGAAGCCCTCGCGCAACACGGAATCACCGCGCAGACCGTCGCGCCAATCGTGACGGCTGACCGCAAGAACGCAGTGCGGGCGGTGGTCAACGGGCGCGTGCAAATCATCCGCGACGATTACACCGGCCAAATTACCGGCGCGGATTCGACCCCCATACGCGAGGTTTTGGCGGCGGGCGTTGTGCCGGTCATCCCGCCCTTAGCGACCAGCCCAGACGGTCTGCTCAACATTGACGGAGACCGCGCCGCCGCCGCCATCGCCTCAGCATTAGGCGCATCGGAATTGGTCATCTTATCGAATGTGCGCGGCCTGTACCGTGACCCGTCCGACTCCGCCACGCTCATCACACGGGTGACGGCGGGCGAACTCTCACTGGCGTTGGACTCGGCGGCAGGTCGCATGAAGCGTAAGGTCTTGGGCGCACAAGAAGCCCTCAGCGGTGGCGTGAGTCGCGTGATTATCGGTGACGGGCGGGCGGCGGGCGCGGTCAGCGCGGCATTGTCCGGCGCAGGAACGGAATTTGTACGCTAATGGAACGCGAAATGACCTCCACCGACGTAATTTACGACATTGAAAATCGTCATACCTCCGGCGCGTACAGCAAGCGCCCGCTGGCGATTGTGCGCGGCGCAGGCTCAACCGTCTGGGACGCCGACGGCAACCCCTATCTGGATTGCACCGCTGGACAAGGAGTCGCCTTGCTCGGTCACGCGCACCCCGCCGTCGTGCAAGCCATCAGCGCACAGGCCGCCACGCTCATCACCTGTGCAGAGGCGTTCTATAATGACCGCAGGGCGGAACTGTATGGGATTTTGCAGGGATTATTGTCCCCCCTCACCCCCAACCCCTCTCCCACAGGTGGCGAGGGGCTTAATGTCGAGCCAATCCCCCCTCTCCCCAT
>DAOTTP010000094.1:0-2157 GCA_034437835.1 Anaerolineae bacterium
GGGGCAAGACATGCCATTTGTGGGCGAATTGGCGGCGTTAGGCACGTCGCTGTGTTTTTCGTTTGGCTCGTTGATGTTCACCATCTCCAGCCGTCAGGTTGGGTCGCCGTTGGTCAACCGGACGCGGCTACTCATCGCCGCGCTGATGGTCATGCTGCTGCACCTGTTCACCTTCGGACAGCTTATCCCCGTGGGCGCGGGGCAAGAACACTGGTTTTGGTTGGGGATTTCGGGATTCGTCGGATTTGCGCTGGGCGACGCCTTCCTATTCCAAGCGTTCGTGATGATTGGCCCACGCTTGTCGATGTTGATGATGGCGCTTGCGCCGGTCTTGAGCGCGGTGATGGCGTGGCTGTTTCTGGGCGAGACGCTGGGATGGGTTGCGATTCTGGGCATCAGCATCACGCTTGCCGGAATCGTGGTGGTCATCGCTGAACGGCGTGCGGTCAGTGAGTCTGAACCCATAGACCGCCGCCGCTATCTGATTGGGCTGCTGTGCGGATTCGGCGGCGCGCTCGGTCAAGCGGGCGGCCTGATTCTGAGCAAGTTGGGGTTAGAGGGCGGATTCCCGGCGCTATCCGGCAATCTCATCCGATTACTGGCGGCAGTGGTGCTGATTTGGGTGCTGGCGATTTTCAACCGGCAGGTGGTTAGCAGTTATCGCGCATTGCGTGCGAATCCGCGTGCGGTGATGTTCATGACCGGCGGGGCGATTCTGGGGCCGGTGTTGGGTGTGTGGTTGTCGCTGGTCGCGGTACAAAATACCAACGTCGGGGTGGCGTCTACGCTATCCTCACTGACGCCGATTTTCCTCATCCCCATCAGCTATTTCATATTCGGGGAGCGTGCTACCCGTCAGGCCATCCTCGGCACAATCATCGCGTTTGTCGGGATGGTCGTGCTGTTCTTCTAGCAAAACGGCGCGGAAATATTCCATAATCAGGGATGCTTTAACGAGTAGGGGGCTACATCATGCTTGGGATTTTCCTTCTGTTGGGCGGCATCTTTACCGTGATCGCGTCCTTGAGTGATTGGGACTGGTACTGGAAGATGGGACGCGCCCAAATGTGGGTATCGTTGTTTGGCGAAGAAGGCGCAAAAGCTGCGTTAGCAATTTTAGGCGCAATCCTCGCCGTGGTCGGGCTGTTTATGACATTCACGGGGCAATCATAGATAAGCGCGACTGCTAATCGACGATAAACAATTTCGCGCCGATGTCGGTGAATGAACGATGCGCCTCGGCCTGATCTGCGACTTGATAGCTCATCCCCGCTGCAAGGGTGAATTTGCGCCCATCGACCAATTCGGTTTCGAGTCGCCCCTCAAGGCACAGTAAAATGTGTCCTTTTTCGCACCAGTGATCGGCCAGATAACCGGGCGTATATTCCACCATCCGCACGCGGATTGAGTCGAAACGCTGAGTCCGCCAAAACGCCTTCCCACTCACGCCGGAGTGTTCGATGACTTCAATCGTGTTCCAGTCGGTGATTCCAAACGGGATATTTTGCATGAGCATAGGGGATTCCTTATCAGGCTAGGGCATATGTATGCTACCCATTTACTGCATGTCTGGTAAAGAGAAAATTTCTACTTGAAGTTGACGCGGCGTGAACTTGTAAGATAGAGTCATTATCCTAAAAAAATGGGGATACCGCATGTTCACTGTTGGGGAATTTTCCAAAATCGCGCAGGTATCCAAACGCTTACTGCGCTACTACGACGAGCTAGGGCTATTCGTCCCCGCCAAGTTGCTGAAATAAGGCGGAGAAATCATGACTACCATCAACATAACGGCATTGAAAATCGTGCTGATCCTACTCGGACTCTACGGGATTTTCCTCGGCATCCTAGGGTGAGGTAGGGACGGCATTCTTGCCGTCCGTTTTTGGAAGGGGTGGCGCACGCCCAGAAGGGCGTCCCTACAATCGCCGTCATTTTACATGGTCTGAACATGAACCGTGTGTTTACCTTTTAGGGCTTTAGCCCGCGAGAAAGCCACGCCACTTTAGGGGCAGTGGATGAAAGCGTTCTTGGCTTTAGCCAGCGGCGCGTGTGGGTCAGGTCCGTCAGGACATAGGTCTAAGGAGCTGGACACCGCGTCGCAACGAGTCTATACTGATAGTTGTGTTGAGCAAGCGAAAATCGCGCCAACACGGT
>DAOTTP010000095.1:0-21932 GCA_034437835.1 Anaerolineae bacterium
AAGAAATATTATCAGTAACATTCCCTAAAGACACTATAAAAGCCCTAGAATATTTCAAATATACGCCTCTTAATCGGGCAAGTGAAGTACTTGTTCGAAATTTCACTAAAGCTCATTTAACACATATGCTCACAGAGGAACTTGATGTTGCTTCTTGGCTACGTTTTGTTGCAGCTTTAAATGCTGCGAGCCAGATGTATTTAGACATAACAACAAAAATATTTAAAATACAACTCTCTGCGATAATCCAGAAAATTGATGATTTAAATTTATATCGTGCAATAAAATTTTGTGATTCAATCAAAGATACTTGGCAATTTTTAAATAGTGCTGCACGTATCAAAATAGAAAATTATATCTCCGAAGTTGACGAAACCCATTTGGATAAATTTATTGATACTGCATTGAATATAATAGAGTTAAAAAATATGGCTCTAAGCAGGTTAAAGATTGTAAATGCCAGTAAACTTAAAACACTTATTAAAGATAAGCCACGTATTGAACTTATTCCGCGTGCTATTGTTATATATGGTGAATCAGAAAATTTTGAGAGTGCGAATAGTATTGCGGTAAACCTTATTCTCCCCTTAATCGAATTTATGACAAAGATAGATATTGACCAGATTTTCTACCTTGCTAACGAAAATCGCCAAATTGTGGAGAGTACAAGATTCTATAATGTTATGATTGAAATTAAAAATAGAAAATTGCTTAATCAAGAGGAATTTATATCCCTTTTCGATAAATACAATTCATTATCAAAAAGATTTTATGAGAGTCTTTTTCCCTAAGAAAAATTAACGTCGCTTTAAAATAAATCAAACCCTACGATATTATATATGGCTCGTAGGGTTAGTAAAAAAAATCTATCGTGACGTGAAATTACACCTGTGCCGCTTTCATCCCACGGGAAACATGGTGCGCCAAGCCCATAATCGTGACCATTGGATTCACGCCCGATGCGGTTGGGAATAGGCTACCGTCCGCCACATACAGGCCGCGCACCTCCCATGACTCGCCGTCCGGTTTGACCGCGCCCAACGCAGGCGAACTGCTCAGGCGGGCTGTCCCCATCTGATGGGCGCTGAAAAGGGCATATCCTCCGGCTGGCAGACCGGCACGCTCAACTTGACTCAGGAAGGCGTCAAAATCTTGACCGTGTTTCCACTGATAATACCGATTGTGCGGGGCGGTGATTTCGGTTGCGCCGCTGGCACGCTGGATTTTTAGCGCGGTTAATATCCCTTGCATGAGGTGTTTTTGGTCGGTAGGCGCGACCCGATAATCCAAGACCGGCTGACCGGATTTATTGACCTTCACGCGCCCGCCGCCCGTGTCACGGGTCAAGATGATGATGTTGGCTTGATGGCGCATATCCGCCATGATTCGCTTGTGTTCCGCACCGTCACGCCACGCATACGCCAGACCAAATAGGCCGGGGTGGGCGGGCGCGGTCTCTAACCAGAAACCGTAACCGCGACCATCCAAATTTGCGAACTCGAATGAGGCGCGGGTTTGTGGTGCGCCCGCCCACGGCAGAATATCAGCCTCATAATGCGCCGCCGTAACGCTGGTCGGGTGCAGTCGCAAATTTCCGCCGATATGCGGGTTGGTCAGGCCGGAACGTAGCAACAAGGCTGGGGTCTGTACCGCGCCACCCGCTGCTACAACCCGCTTGGCCTTGATGCTGACGCGGTGAGGCTGACCGTTGGCATCCTGAACGGTCAATATCGCGCCAGTGACTTCCCCTGCCTGATGGGTGATTTTATTAGCGTGGGCGCGGACGATGATGCGCGTCCCACGGTCATGTGCATCTTGGAGATATGTCCTGAGCGTGCTTTGTTTCGCGCCGAACTGACAGCCGAAATTGCACGTATCGCACACCTCGCAGCCTTTAGCATTGCGCGGGATGGTCGTCACGGCGTAGCCGAGCGCTTGGCAGCCGCGTTCGAGCATGGCGTTGTTGGGGTTGAGCTTGCTCTCGTCGGTATTGATGTTGATGCGTGCTGAAATCGCGTCTAGGCTGGCCTGAAATTCCGGCGTGGTGGCCGCGCTGAACCCGTAATCGCGTGACCATTCTTCCAGCACATGCGCGGGCGGGCGCAGTGAGGTCATCCAATTGACCACCGTCCCGCCGCCGAGGACGTTGCCCGCGAGAACGACCATCGCCGTGTCGGAAGTTGCCAACGCGCCGTATTTATCGAACATCGCCTCAACGCTTTCCAGTTCCCGCCCGTGAAAATCGGTGTCGTGGTAGTAATCGCCTTTTTCGACCACAATCAGGTCGTATCCGGCGGCAGAAAGTTCCCCAGCGACCACGCCGCCGCCCGCGCCGCTGCCAATCACCAGCACGTCACAAGTCAGAGTCGTATCGGCGAGGATGTCTAGCGGCTTTATCGGGCGCGGTTTGCCGTCTGAAGGTTGATTCGCGGTGGGATATTTCATCGCCGCCCAGCCGGGATTTTTCCCATTTGGCGGGATGACCGAGTAGAACAAGAACAGCGCCAGACGTTTGACGCCGTTGAACGCTTTGCGCCCCATCTCATAGCGACTGGTGGCCCACGACTGTAAGACCCGGCTGCGCTCATCGGGTGTCATGGCGCTGAATGATTTCCAGACTCCGGCCTGTAACCCATTCACTGGGGCGATTTCTAAGGCGCGGAAAAACAGCCGTAATTGGCTAATTTGGCCGGGGTCTACCGCACGCTCCAGCGCGAGTTCCAATAACCCATCAAGCTGGACATCCGTCCCACGGGTTTTTAGATGGTGGGCGCGTTCTGGCGAGGCATCGGACGGCACGTCCAGCGATGGGATGAGCGTATCGCAAATCAGGCCGAGGGTCTTACGTTCACTGTCATTTAAAAAAGCCATGCTGCACCAATACTCAATAGGACTGTATAGACGGTCACACCCGCTAATGTAACATACGACATGGTGCGCGTGCGCCCCTGTGTTTTACGCCGGATGACGCGGTGCAACATCAACGGCAAGACCATCAATCCATAGGGGACAATCATCGGCGGCAGGCCGCCCGTAATCGCTCCGGTCAGCGCGAGGGCGACGGCGATACCGGCCACTGCACGCATTAAGGCGTGGTTGAGGCGCAACCCTACAGCGATGGTGAAATTGCGCTCGTGCAGCGAATCGAAGGCGAAATCCCGCGCTTGTTGCTCTAACTGTGAGGCCAGCGACCCCAACCCGAACAGGGTCAAGAGCAGGATGTCCGTCCATGTCACGGTGTAGCCGCGCAAGATGACCATGACCGCATACGGGAAGGTCTCAACGAACATGATGTGCATGAGCAAATCGAAGCCGGGGCGGGCTTTCAGGCGCAGTGGGGGGGAGGAATATGCCCATAGCGCCCAGACCCCTAGCGCAAAAATGACCAGTCCGCGCCCAGCGTGCGGCAACAACCCAATACAAATTAGGGTGATGCTGGTTATGAATGCCACTCTCGCCCAACCCCGTGACATCGGGCGCAGCACGAACGGGTTACGCGCCGCCTTTTTGGGGTCTTCACGATCAACCGCGACATCGTGATAGTCGTTGACTGCGAAGCCCAAGATATACGCAAACGTGATGATGAGCGCAGTCCCCAGCGCGTCCCATGAGGTTGGTGGGTGCAGCAACACGGCAATCAGCGATGCGTTGAGCGCCACGCCCCACGCATCGACGTGGTTTATCAGTAACCAGAATCCCCAACTTATCCAGCCGCGCATCAGGATTGACCTTCCGCTGTGGTGGGTGAGGGTTGTTTAGCCTCAATCCGCCGAATCAAAACCTTATCAATCCGTCGTCTGTCCATATCTGTTACCTCCAGTGAAAAATCGCCCACAATCAACATATCACCGACATCGGGGATACGGTCTAGGCGCGTGAGTATGAGTCCAGCCAATGTGGTATACGTGTTGAGTTCCGATTCGGTTGGCGCGGTCAGCCCGACTTTTTGGCTAACTTTATCAATCGCCTCAAGGCCATCGACCCACCATGCCCCGTCAGGCCGGTTGATGATACTGCTGCGTTCGGCCTTATCGTATTCGTCTTTGATTTCGCCGACCAGTTCTTCCAGCAAATCTTCCATCGTGACGATGCCCGCCGTTTGGCCGTATTCGTCAATCACCACCGCCATGTGAATGCCGCGCCGTCGGAAAGTGGTCAGCGCTTCGTCGATATGGGCGCTCTCGGTGATGACGGCGGGCTGGCGCATCAAGCGGCGGATTTGCACGGGAGGCTCAAGGGTTTGGATGTCGTCTAAGATGATGCCGCGCAGCACATCTTTGGCGTGTAGGACTCCGATAATCCGGTCAACCGTGCCTTCATAAACCGGCAACCGCGAATACTGCGTCTTGAGGCAGAGTTCCGCAACATCCCGCAGTGGCGTATCGAGGGCGACGGCGGTCATCGCTGTGCGCGGGGTCATGACGGTCTTAATTGGGCGGTCTGTGAAGCGGAACACGCTCTGGATGAGTTGCGCCTCGCGCCCTTCGACTCCGCCGCTTTGTTGCCCTTCGCGGGTCATGAATAAGATGTCTTCTTCGGTCACGCCGCCATCGTCGCTCTTATGTTGCCCCAACAAGCGGGTGATGATATTGACAGAGATGGTCAAGACGGCCACCAGCGGGCGTGCCAAGACACTCAGGACGCTCATGATGGGCGCCGCGAACACCGCCCAATTTTCCGCGCTCTGGAGGCCGATACGCTTGGGGACGAGTTCACCGATGACCAGTGAGAGATAGGTCAGCATCGCGACCACGATGATGAGCGCCAGCGTGTCCGCCGAGTCGCCAACAGATGGTCGCAGCGAGACGGCAAGGATGTCCGCGATGCGTGCGCCGCCGAAGGCCGCGCTGAACGTGCCAATCAGCGAAATCCCGACCTGTACGGTAGCCAAGAATTTATCTGGCGAGTCTTGCAGCTTCAATGCTTGACGTGCGCCCCGGCTGCCGCCGTTGGCTTTGGCTTGCAGGCGACTCTTGCGAGAAGAGACAATCGCAATCTCCGAGCCGCTGAAAAACCCATTCGCCAGCGTCAAAATCAGGATGATGAGCAGTTCGCCGCCAATATCTCCCACGTTGATAATCCCTAATCATGTTATAAGCACTATAAGCATAGCAGAAAGGCCAAAGGGTTATCGCCTTTGGCCTCACAAATAGCCTTAATGTATGAGCAGTTACAAGACTCGCTCGCGGATTTTGGCGCTGGCGAAGTCCAAAATGGCGACGACTACCGCAATCGCCAACACCGCCACGCCTGCGTTGCTGTAGAGCAGTAGGTTGATGTATTGGTTGAGCAACAAGCCAATGCCGCCGCCGCCGACGAATCCGACGATGGTAGACATACGCACATTGATGTCCCAGCGGTACATCGTGAACGCGATATAGGGAGGGACAATCTGCGGGACGACGGCGTAGACGATGGTTTGGAGATGATTCGCACCCGTAGACTGGAGCGCTTCAATTGGGCCGGTGTCGATGGTCTCGATTTGTTCGCTGTACAGCTTGCCCAGCGACGCGATGGAGTGCAAGGTCAACGCCAGCACACCGGCGAATGGCCCAATACCGACCCAAATCACGAAGATGAGCGCCATAATCAACGGCTCAATCGAGCGTAGCACGTTGAGGATGTTGCGCGTGATGTTATACAGCATATCCCCAACGGCGAACGTCCCACGCACCCCAGCAGAACCGCCAGCACCAGCGCCCAAAAATGCGCCAATCAGCATGGCTGTACCAACATATTTGGGAAGGGTCAGGCCGATGAATGAGACGATTTCAACGGGCGGAAGCGTGCCGTCAATCAACGTCCTCCCAACGTTGAGCAAGGCGAAAGTGACGGCAAAAGCCACAATCGCGCCAGCCCATCCAGCCAATGTCCGCAAGAGACGCTCCCCTTGTGAGGTTTGATAGGCGGGACGGGGCGGATAAATAAGATTTAGCACCCCGGCTACCATTGCCTGAGCGAGCAAGGCGGCCACCAGCGGCGGCAATAATCCCAATAGCGCCGCGTTCATCGCGATGAAGCCAACGCCCGCCATCACAAATGCGCCGCTGATCGCCCCCAAAACGAAGCCGAGGCTACGATTCAGTAGTGGAGAAGTGTTGCGGAGGACAGGTTTCACAAGGCCGTTGACCAGACCGGGCAGCAAGAATGCGCCAATCAGACCGCTAATCATTGGCAATGAGAGTTCTACAATGCCGCCCAAAATGCCCAGCATCCGACCAACGCTATTCAAACTACCTGTAATGAGTTGTTGAATAAGTCCGATGAGGTTAAATGAAGTATCAGTTTGTGCCGTGACAGGGATTCGGCTGGCGAGATCGGTTAGGCCATTCTGACCGGCGATTCCGAATCCGCCGATGAGTCCGATGATGGCCGCTAAAACCACCATCATGACAAGACGAATCCCGATTTGGCGTAGCTTATCCGACAGCGGGTCAGGGGGGATAGATTTGACAGAGGTCGCAATGGCTGCCCCAAAAAACACGCCAACCCCGATAACCGCTGGGACGGCAAACATCTGGAAACTGCCGAGAGAAAAGGCCGCCCACGCAATCCCGCCCAATAAATTTGTGCCGAGCAGATAGCCCAGTGGGAACAGCGCCACCCACAACATCGCGCTACCTAGCGGCATCTTGATGGGCTTCATCAGGTTGTGCGCCGCAAAGAAGCTAATCGCCACCGAGATGGGGATAGCGATGGTGGTCGCTATTAACGCCATGAAAATCGTCTCGACCATACGGCGCAAGACTTCCGTCAACGTTGTGCTGGGATACGGGTTGCCTATCGGCGCGACCACGCCCAACTCGACGCTATGCAGTTGCCCATCGACGCCAGCCATCAGCGGGGCTTCGATATAGCCGCTAACCGTCCCGTCGGCGTTCACAAAGAACTGGTCACGCCCCCGATTGGCCTCGGCGGTCACAAAGACATTACGTGGGCGGCCTTCACCAGCGATATTCACCCAACGCAACGCGCCGCGCGCGCCGGGGACTAACCCTGTGATATTGAAAGCTATCCGGTCAGAGGCGTCGCCGCAGGTCGTCTCTAAGATAAGCGACGGCGAACCGTCAGTGTTGAGCGTATTTTGCGCCGGGGTTTCATCGCTATCACAGCCATAACGGAAGGACGCGCCATAGATGGTGGTGGTGGTGTCTTGGTCGAACAGGTTAGGGCTGAGAAGCTCTTGTAAGGCGCGACCCACCCCTTCTTGGCGCGAGCCTTCCTGTGGTTTGGCGAGGTCAATGTCGGTGACTGTCCAGCCGTAGCTGTAAATCAAAAAACCGGCGGTGATGGTTAGGACAACCAAAAGGTTGCGGAGGGCGTTACGGGAACTTTTAGGGGGCGTCAACACGGGCGCTTCCTCCGGCCTTTAGTTAATCTGGACTTCTACGGCATCTTCGCCATAGATTTCTTTGAAGCGGTCATTGTCGATGTCTTGTGGGCCACCGTCGAATTGTAAGACTCCGCCCTTTAAGGCGATAACGCGGTCAGAGTAGGCACGCGCCAGCGAGAGGAAATGCAGGCTGCACAACACGGTAATCCCATCCTCTTTGTTGAGGATTTCGAGGTATTTCATGACGCTGTGCGAGGTGGCAGGGTCGAGGCTTGCGACGGGTTCATCGGCCAGCATTAATTCGGGCTTCTGCATCAGGGCGCGGGCGATGCCGACGCGCTGCTGCTGGCCGCCGCTGAGGGCGCTGGCACGCTTATAGGCTTGTTCACGGATGCCGACTCGCGCAAGGTTAGCGAGGGCTTCTTCTCGGTCTTGTTTGGGGAAGTAATTCAGGAAACTGTATAACGGGTTGGTATACCCCAGCCGACCCTGTAAGACATTGGTCAGCACAGTTGAGCGCTTGACCAAGTTGAACTGCTGGAAAATCATCCCGATGCGGCGGCGAATGCCGCGCACGTCCTCATCCCCAGCTTTGGTGATGTCTTCCCCGTTCCAGAGGATGCGCCCGCTGGTCGGTTCAATTAGGCGATTGATGCAGCGCAATAAGGTAGATTTCCCAGACCCGCTGAGGCCGATAATCGAGACGAATTGCCCATCAGGGATTTCTAGGCTGATGTTATCCAGCGCCTTATAGCCGTTCTCGTAGATTTTTGTCAGGTTTTCAATGATGAGCATTAAGGGATTCCCAATCAAATACGGGCGAGAAGTCGCCTCCCCGCCCGTAAGTATAACCAAACAGTAACGAAGGCCAAAAACTAGCCTTAGTTGCCAAATACGTCCGCTTCGGTCAGACCGAGGATATCGAACTGGCCGCGCACGATGTCGTACAGGCTCGGATCGACCTTAGAGATGCTGGTCCAACCGTAGAAGTCTTCATTACCGATGGAGGCGGCCCAACCTTCGGTGGCGCTGAAAGCGATCAGCGCGTCGATGATTTGCTCACGGACTTCAACCGGGAAATCCGGACCGAAGCTGATGGTGTCGTTGGGGATGGGGGCGCTCAGGCGGATGATCTTGACTTGCTGAATCACGTCCGGGGCGGTCTCACGGATGTTGGCGCGGGCATCGAGGATGCGAGCATCGCCGACCATCAGGTTGCCTTCGTCGTTGATGAAAGACTCTTCAACGGTCAGGTCATACGGCTCAGGGCTGTCACCGACGCTCCAAGCACCATTCGGCAGAGCCGGGGGGCTGAAGAAGGTCGTGCCGAATTCGGCTTCGCCATTGTAGACGGCGGTCACGACGTTGTTGTGGCTGCCGGTCTCGACACGCTCACCCGGCTCAATGCCGGCCTGACCCAGTTCAACCGACGGGAAAATGAAGCCGGAGGTCGAACCCGCATCGGGGTACGCCCAGCTCTTGCCCGCGAGGTCGTTGAAGGTGCGGATGCCGCTGTCGCGGCGGGTGATGTAAGCAGTCCAGTAGAACGGCCAACCACGACGGACGGCGGCGGCTTCAACTTCGACGCCGCAACGGTTGTTGGCGATGACGTAACCAGCAGCCGGGATGAAGCCCATCGAGTTGCCGGGGGCGGCGCACATGGCTTCGACGGTAGCAGCATACGAGGTCGGGACGAACACTTCAAAGGTCAAGCCGGTGGCTTCCTTGAGAGCAGCCGCCATGACTTCGCCGCCGGTGGTGATGACACCCGCTTCAACCGAAGGCACGAAGTACACTTGAATGGGGTTGGCTTCCGAGCCGAGGGCGTCTTGCGCCATTGCGCTCAACGAGGTCAACGCGGCCAAAACGACCAACGCGACCACAACGAAAATTTTCTGAATACGCATTATGGTAATTCTCCTCATGAGGTTTCAAAGAACCCACCCGTTACAATAGTGTTTTATTGTTAAGTAAATTTTAAGAATGTGTGAAACCTGTAAGGGACTCTGGTATGAAAAGCCGTTAACCCGTTACAACTTAGGCCAGCTAATCGGTTGTGGAGTGCCTCGGTGCTTGAATCCGTCGGGCTGCGCCGGTATGCTGTGAAGAAAATACTTGGAGGCACGCCCATGACCGCACCCGACATCCGTCACCGGTTGGACATCAATACCGACCTCGCCCGTAAGATGCTGATTGGCTTCATCCGCGACCAAATTGAGAAGGCGGGCGCGAAAGGCGCAGTGCTGGGGTTATCGGGCGGGATTGATTCTGCATTGTCTGCTTATCTGAGTTCAGAGGCTCTAGGCGCGGAGAATGTTTTGGCCGTCCGTATGCCGTATAAAACCTCCTCACAGGCCAGCCTGACCGACGCCGACCTCGTGATTGAAGCGCTAGGAATCCCCAGCATCACCGTCCCGATTACCGGAATCGCCGACGCCTTGATTGAGCAATTCCCAGACATGAACAACCTGCGGCGCGGCAACATCATGGCGCGGGCGCGTATGGTCGTGCTGTATGACCAATCCGCCGCACGCGGCTTGCTCCCGATGGGGACGAGCAACAAGACCGAATTTTTGTTGGGCTATAGCACCATCTATGGCGATAGCGGCGTGGCGATGCACCCCATCGCCGACCTGTATAAATATCAGGTGCGCCAGTTGTCACGGGCGTTGGACATCCCAAGTCCGGTGATTGATAAAGCCCCGTCGGCTGACCTGTGGGAAGGCCAAACCGATGAGGACGAATTGGGCTTCACTTATGAGTCGGTAGACCAAGTGCTGTATTTGCTGGTCGATGAACGCTATACGGTGGATGAGGTCGTGGCTGAAGGTTTTGACGCCGAATTTGTGCAGAAGGTCTGGCGGCGCGTAAAATCGAATCACTATAAGCGCACCATGCCGAACGTCGCCAAACTCAGTTCACGGACTATCGGCCATGACTTTTTATATCTGCGCGATTACACAGGACGTTAACCGACTATGCCTTATGCAGAGACTTCTACCGGCGCACGGCTGCATTATCTGGATACCGGCGGGGAAGATAAGCCCGTCATCGTTTTGCTGCACGGGTTATTGGGGACGGCCTCGCTACATTTTCCACAGGTGATTGAGTGGCTTCGCCCGCGTTTTCGGGTGGTAGGGCTAACCCTGCGCGGGTACGGTCAAAGCGAACCGAGGCCGCGCCGCTTCGCCCCCGATTTTTATGACGGTGACGCGCTGGATGTGCTGGCGTTCTTGGACGCGCTAAACATCAAACACTGTCATATCTTGGGCTATTCCGACGGTGGCGAGACCGCGCTGGTGGCGGCTGGCCGTGCGCCGGAGCATTTTCTGAGCGTATCGACCATCGGCGCGACGGGCTTTTTATCGCCCAGCGTGCGCGAACGCGCTCAAAATGGCATGGGCGATGGCAGTTGGATGACCGAGCAAGACCGCGCTATGCACGGCATTGAAGACCCCGCCGCTTTTGTCAAAGGTTGGAAGGACGGATTTATCGGCATGATTGATTCCGGCGGCGACCTCAGCTTGCGTAACGCGCACAAGGTCACAGCGCCGGTGTTGATGCTGCTTGGAGACCGTGACGCGCTGAATCCCAAGACGGCGGCGGATGTCTATGCGGCCAAAGCGCCGAATTGTCGGGTTGCGCTGGTGGCGGACTGTGGTCATCCAGTTCATGATGACCAATGGGATACATTTGTGCATGAGATGGACGCGCTATTTGTGCGTTCGGGGATGGAGTCATGATGCGTCGTTTATGGATCGTCTGTGTATTGATGTTGAGCCTCGCGCTGCCCGTCACCGCGCAAGCCGGACGTTCTGTGATTGTCCCCGGCAACGCCCAACTTGTGACCGACCTCGGCCAATTCACCGTCACCGAGTCGCTGAATGACGCGGCCTTTAGCCCCGATTCGCGCTATCTCGCCACGGTGGGGGATGATACGGCGTTGCGGATTTGGGATGTCGCCAGCGGGGAGCAGGTGGCGGAGGCGTTCGAGCATTTCTTATTTGTGACGGCGGTGGTGTGGTTTGATACCGCCCTCGTCACTGGCAGTTGGGATAAGACGGCCATCGTTTGGGATGTGACCGAGGAAGGGCAACCGTCTGTACGGGAAGTCGTCGCTGGGTCTGATGCGGTGGTTGATGCGCTTGAAGCGCTACCCGTCGCGGACGCGGTATCGTTTTTCATGGGGGTAGGGGATGGAAAAGTCCGCCTGTACAACCCCGTTGATAAAACCGTGATGCAAGAGTGGGCATTGCCTTCCTTGCGCGTGACCAGCGTCGCCGTCAGCCCAGATGTCCGCAGCCTCGTGACCGCTGCCGGGTATCCTTCTAAAGGCGCACAACTGTGGGCGATTGCGACTGAAAATAATGCGCCCGCTACCGATATCCCATACTCCGGCACGGTTCTTTCCGTCGAATACCTTAGTTCGAGCGTGGTAGCGCTGGGCGGTGATGAGGGAAGTGTCATGTTATGGGAATCAGGCGTCGGGCAAATCGGGTCATTGGAACAGAACGACTGGGTAATTGACCTTGCTGTGTCGCCTGATAGCACGCTTTTAGCAGTTGCGCGGCAAGATGGCGTGTTGACGCTCTGGGATGTTACCACGCCGGAACAGTCCGAGTTGATTGTCGCGATTGTCGCCAGCGATAGCGCGGCCTTGACCTCGGTGACATTCAGCCCGGACGGGCGGTTGATGGTGACTACGGATGAGGAAGGCACGGCGCGTCTGTGGGGCGTGGAGGTGAAATAAAAAGTCCTGAGATTGGTCTAACCCAATCTCAGGACTCATCACTCAGGACTAAAAACTACACCCTTAGCGGATGGGTACGGCCTCGATGAGACCCTCAATCGTGATGTATGGGGCGTAAATCCAGCCGGTTTGACCTTCCCAGCGCACTTGCAGCCAGAAGTTCTGGCCGCCTTGCACGGTGCGCCCGATAATCTGCACGCCATCGCCCCACGGGATTTGGTTCAGCAGTTGGGTGCGCTCACTGGGGCGGCGGCGCAGGTTCATCACCGAGCGCGTATAGCCGACGATATTCAGCGCGGACGGTAAATCAGTGGGATTGTCGATTCGGTCAAAGATGGTGGTGGTGGTCGGGATGGCGTCAAGGTTGCCTGTGGCAATCAGGTAACGCCCAGATGCCCAGCCAAAGCGGTCTCCATCTTGAATTTTGTACCACGGGAATAATCCCTCGTCGAAATTCTTTTCGAGGATGGGGTAGACCTTCTGCGGGCGGATGACGCCAACCATCGACGCGCCGAGGTATGGCCCGGTACGCAGCGCCATGCCCTTAACGGTGATGACCGAGCCGGTAGCGATGGGAGCCGGTGTCGCGGTAGGGCCGATGGCGGTCTGACCGCCTGTGCCGCCCGGTTGTGACCATTGCACGACTAGATTGGCGTCATTCAAGAATTCCACAAATTCAACCTTGATGTTGACCGGACCCGCCACCGTCTTGTTATATTGGAAGGTGAAGGTCTGGTAAGCGTTGGGGGTGGGGTTATTGAATTGGGTGAACTGGTTTATGTACACCTGATTGTCGATATACACGCGCACGCCGTCGTTGGCGAATACGGTGAAATTATATGTACCGACCACGGTGAACTGCTGGGTCGAGGTGAACACCGCCGAGAAGTTATCGGGCGGCATTCCCGGTAACGCCGTCCCAGCCGAGTCTGCCGGTGGGTTGACGCTCCAATTGAAATACAGACCGTTGGGATACGAGATGTTCGAGGCGATGGGTGTGCCTGTCAACGCCGTGTTGTTATAGAAATTGCCAATCCAGCCCGTGCCGGTGACTTGTGCTTGCGTGGGGGTTTGCACCACCAGCGCGCCCAGCGCCAAAACCGCCAACACCAATCCGCCTAGACCTAAGAAAAATCGTCTCATATCAACGCTCCCGTACCGCGTGTAATCAGCGCTTAACCTCTGGGATATATAACATATATTGCCCCGTTCCTTTACAGTATATCATGCGGGTGATTCGTCTGCACGCCGCTGGGATAGTTCGTCCTAATGTCGTAAGCGAGACTCTGCTATCCCAGCGTATTTTTTTCTTTCTGATTAACGGGCTATTGGGAAAGCCAGTGGCAGCGCCAGCAACGGAGCATCCGCAATTGGCGTATTCAGATTTACGCCGCCAATGACCCAACCCAGCCGTAGCTGATCCATCCTCAGATTCCCACTGACGCTATTAAGGTTGACACCAAACTCAAGGGAGCGGAGTGACCCGACAGTGCTGTACACAAGGACTTTATTGAATGGCAAATGATAATACGACCCAGAGGGCAAGCCTACGCTGACCTTTCGGCGTGTGCCAGCCAAAGGACCGTCGTCATAGACCAGAATCGCGTAGATGTTGCGCTTGACGCCATATAGATTTTTCGACCATGTGATGCCCCCAAAAACCAACCCATCCCCGATTGAGATGTCTGCCAACACTTCTGGGGCAATACGTTGCTTTAAAGTGCGTTTGATGCCGTAGGAGAGACTGGGGGCGGCATTAAATTGATACGCGCATGTCCCATAAGCGGTGATGGCCGGTTTGCCGGGGGAATTGCAGATGCGTTTGTCGTTTTTCATGCCAGCTTCCAGCCAGTCTTTGGCTACGCTGACCGATTCACCCATCACCTCAAAACCAGAATTGAGCAGTAAATTCTGACCGATATTGGGTTGTGGTTGCCCCCATTGCAGGACGAGGTTGGCGTCATGCTGATATTCGACATACTCTACCCGCATATCAACCGGACCGGCTGATAGGTTTTCATAGTCAAAAGTATAGGTTTGGTAGGTGTTGGGATTGGGGTTGTTAAAGACATTGAGTTGGTCAACATACAGCACATTGTTGACATAGACCCGTATGCCATCATTGTTGAAAATTGTGAAGTTATAGACCCCAACGGAATTAAACTGTTGGGTTGAAGTGAATACCGCCGAGAAATTATCGGCAGGCATACCCGCTATTGGTGTTCCTGCTGAATTGGTGGGGGGATTTTGTCCCCAGTTGAAGTATAAGCCGTTGGGATAGGACACCCCGTTTGCCGTCGGGCTTCCGGTCATGGTCGTGTTGGCATAGAAATCTGCGACCCAACCCGTGCCAGTAATTTGTGCTTGTGCGGGGGTTTGCACCATAGGCACACCCAGCGCCAAAACCAATCCGCCTAGATATAAGAAAAATCGTTTCATACAACGCTCCTATACCGCGTGTAATCAGCGCTCAACCTCTGGGATATATAACATATATTGCCCCATTCCTTTACAGTATATCATGCGGGTGATTCGTCTGCACGCCGCTGGGATAGATAGTCCATAATGCTCAGGGATAGATAGTTCCTATTGCCCGCGCAGGATAACCAAAATGTATACGAAAATGAGGGTTAGATTTGGATGCAACTTTTTCTGCACCCATCCCGTATGATATGTATAGCAATCAAACAAACCCAACCTATGGAGATATATCATGGCTGACGAAAACAAAAACACCGACGAGAGCAAGTCCACCAAGAAGACCGTCACCGAAGAAATTGAAGGGGTCGGCAACCAAGTCCTTGAGCGCGTGCAAGATTTGTTGCGCCAAGGCAACGTCCGCCGCCTCATCATCAAGACCGCCGATAACAAGGTGATTATCGACACCACCCTGACTCTTGGCGCGGTTGCCAGCAGCGTCATCGGTCTAACCCTCGGCTTGCCAATTATGGTTGTGGCAGCATTGGCCGCCACCGTCGCCCGCGTTAAGGTCGAAATCGTGCGCGAAATCACCGAAGAAGATGTCAAGACTAACAAGAAGAAGGTCGAAATCAAGAACGAGGAATAATCCCTCGCATCTTTACCCGACCCAAAAGCTCCCTTCTGTGTTAAAACAGGGGGAGTTTTTCGTTTCTAGAGGTGAAGCGCGGGGAGGAAACTTATGCGCCGTTTTTGGGTTGTTTTGATACTTTTTTTGTGGGTTTCACCGGCCATAGTCGCCCATGCGGAATTGGACGTGATTGATCCCAGCGGACAAGTGATTGTCTATTGGCATGAGTGGGATGGCCCACAGCTTGACGCCATGCGCCAAGTAGTCGGCAAGTTTAACCGTGAGAATTCGTATGGGATTACCGTGCAATTGGTCAGCAAATCCAACAGTGGGCGCATCCTGCGCGGATTGGCCGCCGAACCTGACCCCGCAGAAGCCCGTCCAAACGTAGTCGGCGGCATTTTCCCAACGCATGTCAGCGGTTTATTGACTGCTGGCCTCGTCATCCCATTGGATGCTTACATCGCGCATCCGATCTGGGGCGTTTCACCCGAAGATGCAGCCGGGTTAGGCACTGGCGTGCGCGGCTCGTTTTTATCTGTGAACGGGCAAGGGGCGTGGCCGCTGGGTTTGAGCGTGAACGCGCTGGCAGTCAATCGCCAGATGTTATCGGACTTGGGCGCGGAGTCGATCCCGACGACCTATGATGAGATGACCCGCTTGGCGTGCGCCGCCGCCCAAAGCACCACCGAGCGCGGGCAAGCTATCCATGGATTTCCTCTCAGCGTGACGTTGGGCGATTTTGAGGGCTTGGTCGCGGCGCAAGGCGGCGCGCTCTATGATGTGGCAGCGGCGAATTTCTTATTCAACAGCCCGCAATCACAGGCGGTTTTAGCGTGGTTGCAAAGCCTCAACGCGCAAGGGTGCGCCTATGACCCCGGCGGTGCGTATGACGACAGCCGCGATTTTGCCTATGGAATCACGCCGTTTGCGTTCACCAGTTCCGCCGGATTGCCATTCATCGAATCCGACATCTTAGACAGCGCCAGCGGCTTGACCGATTGGGTATTTATGCCTATCCCCGGGGTACGCCCAGCCGTTCAAATCTATCTGCGCGGGGTGGGGATTGTGCCGTCGTCCCCGCAAGCGGAGTTGGCGTCATGGGTATTTATGCGTTACTTGACCACGCCTGAAGCGCAAACCCTATGGGCGCGAGGCTTGTCTTATCAACCCGTGAATCGCAATGCTTATGACTTATTGGGCGAGGATTTTTTGAGCGTGAATCCGGCCTATAACACAGTGACGGCTATGCTGCGCCGCGCCGATGTGCTGGCCTTCATCTCCCCAACCATCCCCGGCTATGCAGAGGTGGATGACGATGTGTTTGAGCCGTTACTGGAGGCAGTTCTGGCCGGTACTGATATTGCGACAGTGACCGCTGAAGCCGAGCGTGCAGCCGCCCAAGTGATTATTGAAGCGGTACGCGACGCCAATCAGGAATGATGTCCTCAGTGCGTCAGGCGTAGGAACAGCACGCGGCCAGCGCCATCTCCGGCTGCAAATATATTCGTATTGGGAATCCAAGCCATTTTCCAGACCGGCGCATCGGTATAAAAGACGCGCCGCGCCTGACCGCTTGGGATGTCCCATAACCAGAGTGTATGGTCGCGCAGGGCGATGACCACGGTCTTATCATTTGGGGCGCAGTGGGCGGAACTTATCGCGCCGATGTCGGACAGTCGATTCACGATGTCGCCGGTCTGCATGTCCCAGATGTAGGCCGCGCCATCCAAACCGACTGTCAGGATATGGCGGCTGTCGGTCAAGAAATGGGCGGCGGTCAAGCGCTCATGATAGACATCGCCGGGGGCGCTTTCGTTGGGCATCTGGAGGCGTTGGATGAGGTTCTTTTCCGACGTGTTCGCGTAGATATCCACGCCGTCGCGGCTGATGAGCAATTGATAACGCCCGTCTGGACTGATGGGGAAGATTTCGGTGCGGGCGACTTCATCGCCTAAGGATTCGAGGGTTTTGCCGGTGGATATGTCCCATAAATAGGCTGATGGGTCATCACTGGCCGTGCTGACGATATACCCGTCCTGCCGGTAGCTCACGCCCGTCACCCCGTTGTTGTGGACTTTGGTAGGCGATGGGGTGGTGGAGAGGTCAGCGCTCCAAAGGCGTAGCATCCGGTCATTTGAAGCGGTGACGATGACCGCCCCATCTGGGCTGAACGACGCTTCATAAATGCGCGAGGAATGGCCTTCCAATCGGCGTAAGAACGCCCCGGTCTGGACATCCCATAGACAGGCGCTCTTTTGCTCGTTGGCCCCCAATAGCAGTCGCCCGTCTGGGCTGAACATCACGCTGGTGACGCCTCGGTTGCTGCCATACAACACATGCAACGTGTCTCCCGTTGCAGCATCCCAGACGCGCACCGAACGGTCTACCGACCCGCTGGCAATCAGACGCCCGTCTGGGCTGTACGTCACACAGTTCACGGTTGAGGTGTGGCCGCTAAGGGTGCGAATCATCACGCCGGTTTGCGCGTCGATTTCCAGAACATCTGGGTCTTTCGAGGTCACAAGCACGACGCGCCCATCTGCGCTGACGCCTATTGAGCGGATTCCGAGATTATGGCGATATAGCCTACGCGACCCGAATCCAGTGTCAGCCTCCCAGACGCGCACCGTCCGGTCTGAGCCGCCGCTGATGATGGATTTTCCGGCGGGGGTATACATGGCACGCATGACCGAGCCGCTATGGCCGGTCAGGGTTTGCAACGGTGCGCCGGTTTTGACATCCCAAAGCCGGATGGTCTTATCATCTGAGGCGCTGGCGAGGGTTTGACCATCTGGGCTGAAACACACGCTGTTGACCGTCTGGGTATGGCCGTCGAGGATGTGCCGCAGCGTGCCGTTAGCGGCATCCCAGAGGATAATTTGATTGTCGGTAGACCCGCTGGCAATCAGCGTCCCATCGGGGCTGAACGTTGCACAGCGGACGCTGTGGCTGTGGCCGTGTAGGATTTGGCGCACCCAACCTCCGGCGGGGTCGTGGGTCGGGAATCCGCTGTCGGGATAGGCGGGCATGAGTGATTTGGGCGGCGCGGTGATTCCATCGGTGAAGGCGCGAATGTCTGACTGCGCCCTGTGCGGGATGAGCCGCCCCATCAATTGATGGGCGAGGGCGGCGCTATCTTGGGTTAAGACGGCTGCGGAAATCACCACGGCGCTACGGATGAGCGCGATGATGGGGTCACTCGGTAGGCGGTCATAATCTGATAAAAGCGCAGGGGCGTCCGTCGCCTCTAATTTAGCCCGCACCCACTCATAATCCAGCAATAAGGCGCGGAGGCTATCGGCTTGACCCGCCTCTGCCAGATGATGCCCGATATAGCGCCAAGCGTATTCATCCGGCAGGCGGTGTGGGTCGCCCCACGCCGCGATGAGCGCCCGATGGGCTATCTGCAAACGGTCATTCCTCAAGCGGTTACGGAATACCTCGCGCATCCGGTCATGGAGTCGGACGCCGCCGTTGGGGTCAGGCAGGACAAAATGACCGCGCAAGCGCCCCAATAAGCGTTTGGCCGTGAAAGCGCTCAGATTGGCGGTGGCTTGCCACAACGTCTGGATGAACGATTCCGGGGCGCTCACGTCCTCTGGCAGCACGCCCAATTCATACACACGCGCTTGTTCGGCCTCAGAGAATGGGCGCAGGCTGATGTCAATGGATACGTTGAGCGCTTTGCCGCGCCCAGAGTCGGTATCATCGAATGCGTCCAGCCCGGCTTCCTCGATTCCGCTTTCGACATAATCCAGCGCGGCGGTCAGGCTATGCTGTCCGGTCACGATTTCCTCTCGCAGTGCGCCGCCGAAGATGCCCAGCAACAGCGGCCAGCCGCCCAACCGTTCGGCCAGAAGGGTCAAGCGTCGCTGTTCTTTTGGCGATGGGTTTAACGTATCTGGCAGATGTTTGAGCAACGTCTGGGCGGATTCTGCGCCGGTCATCTGTTCGATTTGTAGCGGCGAATCATCGCGCTTGGCAACCGAAGCATCGCGGGTGGTAATCAGGATGGAACATTGGGGCAGAGTCAGCAGCGGCTCAACCGGGCTGAGTTCCCATACGTCGTCCAAAATCAGCAAGGTATCGCGGCCTTCAAGAGCGTCCCGCAAGGCGCGTAGGGCGTTGGCGGGTTCTGGGCGCGGGCGTTTGAGCGCATCTAAAACCGCGTATAAGCTGTCGGTCAGGCGTTCGCCTTTTTCGCCGAGAGTCAGCCATAAGACGCCGCCGCTATAGGCTTCCGTGACGGCGGCATCCCCGGCAAATGCTTGCGCGATGGTGGTCTTGCCAAAGCCGCCGGGTCCCCATAAAACGGTCAGCCCATAACGCGGCTCTGAACGGTCAGGATACAGTAGCCGCGCCGTCAGGTTGTGTTGTAAGGCGGGGCGGGGGACGGTGGTCTGCGATTGCGGCGGGGTCATATTAATGGCGGGCGTGGCTGGGATGGGGTCGGCCAATTGCACGATAAAACGCCGCTGGGTGGCGGCATAATCGGGGTGCGATAGCGCGAGGATGAACACGTCGATTTTCTTGACCCATTGCGGGGCGCGGGTCAGAACGGCTTCGTCAAACACGACGGGCAAAATCGGTGTGCCTGCCCGCCGCGCATGTACCCATTCGCGCCGCACAATCGGAGACTCAAGCGCGCCGTCGGTCAAGATCAGCACCATGCAGCGGGCATGTTCGATAGCGTGGGCGATTTGCGGCCACCACTCATCACCGCCACCCATTGCCACCACATCTTGCCAGATGGCGAACCCATCGGACTCAAGCGTTTGGCGCAGTCCGGCTGCGAGGTCACGCCCATCACGACGGGCATACGAGA
The DNA here is from genome assembly GCA_034437835.1 of Anaerolineae bacterium. Taxonomy (GTDB): domain Bacteria; phylum Chloroflexota; class Anaerolineae; order Aggregatilineales; family Phototrophicaceae; genus Flexicrinis. Next base: position 19,961 of record DAOTTP010000095.1, read on the forward strand.
TGAAGATTTGCGGGGTTTCGGCGTTGGGCATGGTGACTGCTCTCGATGAGGCTCAATTCTCGCGGTGAGTATAGCGTACCCAACGCGCATCGTGCCTATGCAGAAGATTTGCGCGGAAAAATGTAGGGATACTCTTCTGGGCGTCCGCCGCCTGTTATGAAAACGGACGGCAAGAATGCCGTCCCTACAGTCGCCATAACGTCACGTAAGCTGAACCTGATTATTAGTGGCGTTCGCAAACGTGTTTTGAGGGTCTTGTTACTAGCCTTCAGATTCTTTTCGACCTAGTTCGTCTAGCGTGCGGAAATCCTCATCGCTGAGGGTGAGTCCGGCTGCCGCGACGTTTTCCTCTAGGTGCTTGACTTTGCCCGTGCCGGGGATAGGCAGCATCACCGGACTACGCTTCAGCACCCACGCCAACGCCACCTGAGATGGACTCGCGCCTAATTTCTTGGCGATACCGTCCAAGACGCTACCCTCAGTGGCGAGGCTGCCCGCCGCCAACGGGAACCACGGGATGAATCCGATATTTTCCCGTTCGCAGTAGTCCAAAATCGACTCGCTTTGACGGGTGACCAAGTTATACATATTCTGGACGCTGACGACGGGGAAGTGTTGGCGGGCGGCCTCGATCTCCTCAACGCTGACCTCGCTCAGGCCGACATGCCGAATCAAGCCCTCTTGCTGCATTTTAGCAATCACGCGGAATTGCGCTTCGCGATCTGTTTTGCTGTCGATACGGTGCAATTGCCACAGGTCGATGCGCTCAACATTGAGGCGACGCAGGCTCATCAGCACACATTGGCGCAGATAATCGGGGTGGCCGACGGGACGCCAAAGATCGGGGCCATGACGGGTGAGGCCGCCTTTAGTAGCGACAATCAGGCCGTCGCCATACGGGTGCAACGCCTCACGGATGAGGTCTTCGCTGATATACGGGCCATACGAGTCGGCGGTGTCGATGAAATTAACGCCGAGTTCGGGCAGGCGGCGCAGCGTGCGGAGCGCCTCATCGCGGTCTTCTGGCTCGCCCCAGATGCCTTTGCCGGTGATACGCATCGCGCCGAATCCCAAGCGATTTACGGGGATGTCCCCGCCGAGTAGGAATGTTCCGCTGGCTGCTGCTGTTGTTTGAGTCATGAGTCTTGTCCTATGGATGGTTGTCTGTTCATAGCGCGTAAAATATCATTATGCTGACAACCAAAGTTATGCGAAACTTACGTCTAGAAATCTAACTGATACCGCGCTGTTATCTGTCAAAAACGCATTATAATGAGTTGACTACAGTTTAGGAGGCTTCTCGTGACAACCGTAGAATGGATGAAATCCCTGATTCGTGATCTACCGGTTGAAGAACGTAAGGAAATCATGGTTGATATTTTTGACTCCCTTTCTGGCGAAGATGACAAGCCCAGCTTATTTAGCTTTCGTGGTGTAGGCGCACATAATGGGGAAACTGAAACAAATCCAAACGATTATTTAGGTGTGTTTTATGCTAAAACCTCGATCAAAGATCGTTTGGATTTTAAATCATCCCTCCATAAGCGTGATGTTGATGCACAAGAATATGTTAATCAATTACGCCAAGAATGGGATGATCGTCCATGAGGATTTCGGAGGCGCTTAAAGACTTAGATCGTGTTGCCATCGACACGAGTTTGCTAATTTATTATCTTGAGGATCATGAAACCTATGCAGATAAAGCTGAAGCTGTTTTTCGGTATATATTGATGCATAGTCCTAGCATATTCACGTCAGTTATTACCGTAACGGAGACACTTACAAAGCCCAAAAAACAGGGTGACGTTGATCTTGAACAAAAGTATTTGAGGATGTTCGATAGCTATCAGATAACGCTTATTAGGATTGGAAGAACGATTGCTGAACGTGCGGCAAGCTTGCGGAGTTCATATAATACGGCTAATGTGAAATGGTTGAACCTATCGCCAATCCGCCGCCGAGGGTTAAAACC
>DAOTTP010000096.1:0-6809 GCA_034437835.1 Anaerolineae bacterium
CGCTAGGCTTATGGGTAGATTGCGACGAAAAAGAAGCACATCATGCGACCCGCGCACACCACAAACAACAGCATCATTATTGGCCTTAGCCTTGTACTCGTACTCATTATTGAGAACGAGCTTTAGTGCTGGGGTAGCGCGGCAAGACGCAAACGGTTAAACGGATGCAACCAAAGCCCCCTCAGCAGGGGGCTTTTTAGTTTATAGAATCGGAAACGAGGGCATACTGATGAAACTAGGTGATTGGGTTTGGCGTAACGGTGAGTGGGTGAAATGGGAAGACGCGACGGTACACGTCTCCGCCCACGCACTGCATTACGGGTCAAGCGTGTTTGAGGGCATCCGCGCCTATCAGACTGACAAAGGGACGGCGATTCTGCGACTGCGCCCACACACGCAGCGCTTGGTTAATTCGTGCAAAATCGCTAGGATTGGGCTGGAACTGACGGCGGAAGACCTCGATAACGCCATCCTAGAGACCGTGCGCCGCAACGCGCATCCGGCCTGTTATATCCGCCCGCTGACCTTCCGCAGCACCGGCCCGGCTTTTGGACTCAACGCCCGCAACAATAAAATCGAAACCATCATCATGACGTGGGAGTGGGGCGCTTATCTGGGTGAAGAAGGCCTCAAAAACGGCATCGACGCTCAAGTTTCCAGCTACCGACGGATGGTTCCGATGCCGATGGGCAAAATCGGCGGCCAATATGTCAACAGCTCGATCATCAGCATGGAGGCCAGCGATAACGGCTTCACCGAAGGAATCGCGCTGGATCTGCAAGGTCATGTCAGCGAAGGCGCGGGCGAAAATATTTTCGTCGTCCACAACAATATGCTGTATACCCCCGGCGCTGGGTCGTCGATTTTGCTGGGCGTCACCCGCGACTCGGTGATTCAATTGGCGGCGGACATGGGCTTGCAAGTCCGGTATGAGACGATTGCCCGCGAGATGCTGTATGTCGCTGATGAGGTGTTCATGACCGGCACGGCGGCAGAAATCACGCCGATTCGTTCGGTTGATCGCGTGAAAGTTGGTGAAGGCAAGCCGGGCCCGATTACCAAAGCGCTGCAAGACTCGTTTTTCGCCGTGACCTCTGGCAAGGCCGAGGATACGCACGGCTGGCTGACCTACGTGTAGTGGATGACCGCCGATTAACCGGTGGATTTAGAGGAGTTCAGGTTCAATGCAGCTCACTGGCGCAGAAATTTTATTGGAATGTCTCATCCGTGAGGGTGTGGATGTGATGTTCGGCTATCCGGGCGGCGCGATTTTGCCGACCTACGATGCCATGTCCAAATACCCGCAGTTGAAGCATGTGCTGGTGCGCCACGAACAAGGCGCGTCGCATATGGCGGACGGTTATGCGCGTGCCAGCGGGCGAGTCGGCGTGTGTATTGCGACCAGCGGCCCCGGCGCTACCAACCTTGTGACCGGGTTGGCAACTGCGATGATGGACTCCGTGGGGATTGTCGCCATCACCGGGCAGGTGTCGCGTGGGTCAATCGGGACGGACGCCTTCCAAGAGACCGATGTGACGGGCGTGACTCTGCCCGTGACCAAGCACAATTATCTGGTGATGAGCGCGGCAGAAATCGCCCACACCGTCCACGAGGCGTTTTATATCGCCAAGAGTGGGCGTCCGGGGCCGGTCTTAATCGACATCCCCAAAGATGTGCAGACCGAGAAGGCCGAATTTAACCCAGAGACGTATCCGCCGAAGCTGAAACTGCCGGGATATGCGGTGGCGAAGGGCGCGAACGAAGCTGAGTTGTCTGCGGCTATCCAGATGATACGCGACGCCAAAAAACCCCTGATCTTGGCCGGACACGGCATCATGATGAGTGGTGCGGTTCAGGAATTGCGCGACTTGGCGGAATTATCGGGCATTCCGGTTACTCTGACCTTGCTGGGCAAGGGCGCACTGCCAGAAAATCACCCGCTGTGTCTGGGGATGATGGGGATGCACGGTCACGCCGCCTGTAACAACGCCATCCAAGACGCCGACCTGATTATCGCCCTCGGTATGCGGTTCGATGACCGCGTGACCGGCAACATCAAGACCTACGCCCCGCACAGCAAGAAAATCCATGTCGAAATCGACGCCTCCGAAATCAATAAAAACGTCAAGGTCGATGTCGGCATCAACGGCGACCTCAAGACCGTTTTACAACAGCTTGTGCCGATTGCGCCGCGCAAAACTCATCCTGAATGGATGGCGCAAATCCGCGATTGGCAAGAAGACTCTAGTGACCGCGAAATCCTCAATTATTATTCCGGCGAGAAATTGCTCGGCGCGCAGGTGATTAACGACTTGTGGCGCTTCACCAACGGGGACGCCATCACGGTCAGCGATGTGGGTCAGCACCAGATGTTGGAGGCGCAGTATTATCCGCACCAACGTCCGCAGACCATGTTGACCAGCGGCGGACTCGGCACGATGGGGTTTGGTTTTCCGGCTGCGATTGGCGCGAAATTCGCCCGCCCCGATGAGGAAGTCTGGGCGGTGGTCGGTGATGGCGGCTTCCAGATGACGCTGGCGGAACTTGCCACGGCGCGGCAAGAGAACATCAACGTCAATATCGCCATCCTCAACAACAGCTTTTTGGGCATGGTGCGCCAGTGGCAAGAGTTCTTCTATGACGAGCGCTATCAGTCTACGCCGATGGTCAACCCAGACTTCTGCAAATTGGCTGAGGCGTATGGTATCCCGTCTCGGCTGGTGACGCGCCGTGACCAAATCGAAGAAGCGGTGGCGTTTGCCCGCAGCATCAACGGGCCGACGCTGATTGAGTTCCAAATCCTCGCCGAGGAAATTGTCTACCCGATGGTTCCCGCTGGGAATGACCTGAATAACATGATACGCCGTCCGAAGCCGGGGGAGAGTCAGAAATGAGCGATCAGGGTAAGAAGCATATCATCGCCGCACTGGTAGAGAACAAACCCGGCGTCTTAAACCGGGTGGTCAGTCTGTTCCGCCGCCGCAATTTCAATGTCGATAGTTTGACTGTCGGGCGCACGCACAAGGCGCACATCAGCCGCGTGACGCTGGTCATCGACGCCGCCCGCCTCAACCCGCGCCAGATGGCCGCTAACTTGTATAAGTTGGTCAACGTGGTTGATGTCAAGGTCGTCAGCGAAGAACTGCACGTCGAGCGCGACCTCGCCTTAGTCAAAGTCCGCACCGACGACCCGGAGTCGTATAATGCGGTGGCCGAATTGTGCGAGCGCTATCCGACTCGCATTGTGGACATGGGGCCGAAGGTCGCCATCGTCGAAATCACAGCGCGGACGGAATTGGTCGAGGAATTTATCGAAAAACTCAAGCCTATCGGCATCATCGAATTGGTGCGGACGGGCGTGGTCGCGATGGGTCGCGGCACGCGCATCCAAGATACCGAATACGAGCCACAAGTCTACGAAAACGGCCACACCGCCACCATTGAGCGCTTCAGCGTTTAAGAACAGTGATGAGTGATTAGAATAAAGCCGAGGATTTAATAACCAATGGTGCGAGTTGTGATAGGGATATGATGTCATCGAAATCGTCGTAGGAATGTGGTATTTCAGCACGGGCGGGCAAGCCTCGCCCCTACAGGACATTCGATGACGCGATTTTGAATACACATCACGCGAAATTTTGTAGGGGCAGCGCTTGCGCGCCCATGAATACCGAATATCTTCGCCGGTGATTCGCACCATTGGTTAATAATGCTCTCGGATTGTATGTAGTAGGTCAAAACTCATCGCTATTGTTATAAGGTTTAACCGCCGAAAATCTCCAAATTTCACGAGGCGAAATCGGCGCTAATCAGCTACTCTGTAACCACTTCACCGGACAACAAAGGACGAACACCAGATGGCAGCAACGATGTACTACGAGAAGAGCGCCGACCTCGATTTGCTTAAGGGCAAGACGATTGCGATTATCGGCTACGGTAGCCAAGGTCACGCCCACGCGCTAAACGCCAAAGACAGCGGGCTTAATGTGATTGTCGGGTTACATGCGGGCAGCAAGAGCATTGCCAAAGCTCAGGCCGATGGTCTAGAGGTATTCACCCCCGGCGTCGCAACCTCTAAGGCCGATGTGATTATGATTGTCGCGCCGGACACCGTTCAGGCCGACCTGTACGCCGAAGAAATCGGGCCGAACCTCAAGGCCGGTTCGATGTTGATGTTCGCCCACGGCTTCAACATTCACTTTGGGACGATTGTTCCGCCGACCACGGTAGATGTGACGATGGTCGCGCCGAAGTCGCCCGGTCATCGCGTGCGTGAAGTCTATACCGAAGGCGGCGGCGTGCCGGGACTGATTGCCGTGCATCAAGATGCGACGGGTAACGCCAAAGCACTGGCGCTGGCCTATGCCAAAGCTATCGGCTGCACCCGCGCTGGTGTGATTGAGACGACCTTCAAGGAAGAAACCGAAACCGACCTGTTCGGTGAGCAAGCCGTACTGTGCGGCGGCGCAACCGCCCTCATCCGCGCCGGATTCGAGACGTTGGTCAAGGCCGGATACCAGCCAGAAGTCGCATACTTTGAATGTATGCACGAACTGAAGCTGATTGTTGACTTGTTGTATCAAGGCGGCCTGAGCTATATGTGGTACTCGGTCAGCGATACGGCGGAATATGGCGGCTATGTGACCGGCGACAGAATCGAAGACCTGATTAAGGAAGAAATGTCCGGCGTCCTGTCCCGCATCCAGAGCGGCGAATTCGCCCGCGAATGGATTGCCGAGAATAAGAATGGCCGCCCGAACTTCGCCCCGCGCCGCCGCAAGGATCATGACCTCTTGCTGGAGCAAGTCGGCGCCGATTTGCGCGATATGATGACCTTCTTGAACGCCAAGCGCATCAAGCAGGAGGCATAGGAACGATGAGTCAGTGTGACGGCGCGGGCGTAAGCCAGCGGTTGCCCGGTGGCGGGAAGGAGGGGTCTATGGCTGAAGATGGCCTTAGTGCGCTTAGACCCCAACCCATCCTTTTCCGTTTATGTGAACCCCTATCAGGAGACAACAGGCTATGTCATCACAACCGAGCAACCGCGTACTGATTTTTGATACCACCCTGCGTGACGGTGAGCAATCCCCCGGCGCGACGCTGACCAGCGCCGAAAAGCTGGAAATCGCCCGCCAATTGGCGCGTTTAGGGGTGGACATCATCGAAGCAGGCTTCCCTGCGGCGTCACCTGATGATCTCGCGGCGGTGCAGCGCATCGCCCGCGAGGTCGGCACGCCGGAGGGTCCGATCATCGCTGGGCTATCCCGCGCCCGTGAACACGACATCCGTGTGTGCTGGGAAGGCGTGAAAGACGCGGCCAAACCACGTATCCACACTTTCTTGGGCGTGAGCGATTATCACCTTGATTACATCACCAAGACCACCAAACCGGAAGCGCTAAAAATCATCGGAGACGCGGTGATACTCGCCAAGAGCCTGTGCGATGATGTCGAGTTCAGCCCAATGGACGCCGGACGCGCCGACCCCGCCTTTTTGATTGAGGTCTGCACGCTGGCGGTACAGTGCGGCGCAACGACTCTGAATATCCCAGACACCGTGGGCTATGTCATGCCGCAAGAGTGGTATGAGTTAATCCACAATCTGATTCACGAAACGCCGGGCGCTGGCCCCGGTAGCGGTATTGTGTGGTCGGTACACTGCCACGACGACCTCGGTTTGGCGACGGCCAATACGCTGGCCGGTGTGATGGCCGGGGCGCGGCAAGTCGAAGTCACGATGAACGGCATCGGCGAACGGGCGGGCAATACCAGCCTAGAAGAAGTCGTGATGTCGCTGGCGACTCGCCCACAGTATTACCACCTGACGACGGGCATCAATACCCGCGAAATTACCAAGACCTCGCGCATGGTGTCGAACTATACTGGGATGTCCATTCAGCCCAATAAGGCGATTGTCGGCGCGAACGCCTTCGCCCATGAAGCGGGCATCCATCAGGACGGGATGTTAAAAAACGCCCAGACCTTTGAGATTATGACGCCCGACACGGTGGGTTTGAGCGAGAGCCGTCTGGTCTTGGGCAAGCACAGCGGACGCCATGCCCTCAAAGCGCGGTTGCTAGAATTAGGCTTCCCGGTAGAAGGCGATCAACTGAATCTGGTGTTTGGGCGCTTCAAGGCGCTGGCCGATGCTAAAAAAGTCGTGACCGATGCTGACCTCGAAGCGCTGATTGCGGATGAAATTCACAGGCCGCAAGAAATTTTCACGCTGGTGAGTTGCCAAGTCACCTGTGGGACGATGGGGATGCCGACGGCGACTCTGAAAATCCGCGACTCCAACAATGTCGAATACATTCAGGCGTCGGTGGGCAAAGGCCCGGTAGACGCGGCGTATCAGGCGATTGACGCGATTGTGAAGATGCCGAACACGTTGCTAGAATACGCCGTCCACGCCGTCACCGAAGGGATCGACGCGCTAGGGGAGGTCACAGTACGAATTACGCCGGCGGATGTCAACGATAAGCGGACGTTCGGCGGTTATGGCGCAGAGCCGGATATTGTGGTCGCCAGCATCAAGGCGTATATGGCGGCGCTGAATCGGATGTTGGCCGCGTTGGGCTATGGCGATTTGAAACCGGAAGGCGACTCCGCTACTGTCGGCATCAGCGGAGATTAAGGGCGAAGTATGGACACGGCACTGCCGTCTCCGCCGAACATCGTTCATCATGACTCAGCGTTTCAGGAGGATATGACAATGGCGACACGCGAAGCACCGGCTGAACTCATCAACCTAGATAGACCTGCGCTCCCGCAAGGGCTTGTCTCATGGGATGAGTACATGGAGAAATACGC